>CALLCY010000205.1:0-6967 GCA_938000015.1 uncultured Clostridia bacterium | reverse complement strand
AAGTGGCGGTGGCGCTGTTCCTGGAAGGAAAGATCGGGTTTTTGGATATTTATGAGATGTGCGCCCAGGCCCTGCGTGACCAGCCCTTCCGGGAAAATCCCACCATCCAGGAGATTCTGGAAATCGACCGCGCCGTCCGCGCCCAGTGCCTGGGCTCCCATACTGCGCTGCCGCGCTAAGCAATAGAACGAAGGTCGATCCGGTGCCGGGCAGCAAAGAAGCCTCCCTTGTGCAAAGGGAGGTGGCAGCGAACGCTGCCGGAGGGATTGTGAAGCCGATTGTATCATTTTGCCAGGCTGCATGATCGGGCGCGGGAGCGCAATATGCCAGCGGAGGCACTCCGCCTATTACTATAACGAACTATAATGAAGAACAGGTGATATTTTTTGTCCATTCTCATCGCGGTTTTGGTATTTGGTTTGATTGTCTTTGTCCATGAGCTGGGGCACTTTGTGGCCGCCAAGCTCTCCGGGGTCACCGTTTACCGGTTTTCCATCGGTTTCGGCCCGGCCATCGTGAAAAAAGAGTGGAAAGGCACCCTTTATGCCATCCGCCTTCTGCCCTTGGGAGGAAGCGTTGTGATGAAAGGGGAGTTTGACGAAGAAGGCAACGAAGTGGAGGACCAGACCGGCTCCTTCCAGGCAGCCAGCCTGCCTCGCCGGTTTGCCATTTCGGCGGCTGGCTCTGTGATGAACTTCCTCACCGGCCTGCTGCTCATCATCATCACCCTGTGGCCCGCCCAGGCTCTGCCCACCGCCCAGGTGGCATCCCTGGAGGAAAACTTCCCCGCAGGCGGGGAAAACGGCATCCAGGAAGGCGACGAGCTGCTCAAAATCAACGACTTCCACATCTTCCTCTATGGGGATGTGATGACCGCTTTGGAATATGGCGCCGGGGAGCCTTATGACATCACCGTCCGGCGGGACGGGGAAAAGGTGAAGCTCCAGGATGTGGAGCTTGTAAAGCAGGAGTATTCCGACGGTCAGGGCGGCACCAGCCTGCGCTATGGCATGAACTTCGTCACCGAAAAGGCCACCGTGGGAAATAAGCTCCGGTACAGCCTGAACAACGCCGGCAGCTTCATGCAGTCGGTGACCCAGGGCCTCAAGCAGATCTTCCGGGGCCAGGTGGAAAAGGACGATGTGATGGGCACCGTGGGCATCGCGAGCGAGATCAGCAACCGGGCCAAAACCTCGGCTCTCGATATGTGGTATTTCGTGGCGTTCCTCTCCATCAACCTGTCCATTATGAACCTGCTGCCCATCCCTGGGCTGGACGGCGGCAAGATCCTGTTTTTGCTCATCGAGGCCATCATTCGCCGCCCGGTGCCGCCCAAGTTCGAAGGGGCTGTGCAGCTGGCCGGGCTGGCCCTCATCTTCGGCCTGTTCATTTTTGTCACTTATAACGATATCGTGCGTCTGATTGCGGGGTAAAGACTATGGAAAGAAAAACAAAACAGATCATGGTGGGGGGTGTGGCCATTGGGGGCGGCGCCCCCTTGGCCATTCAATCCATGGCCAACACCAAAACCACCGATGTGGAAGCCACCCTTTGCCAGCTTCACCGGCTGAAAGAGGCCGGGTGCCATGTGGCCCGGCTCACCGTGCCCGATGAAAAAGCCGCCCGGGCCTTTGGGCGCATCCGCCAGGATTCCCCTCTGCCCTTGGTGGCCGACATCCACTTTGACTACAAAGCCGCCGTCTGGGCCGCGGAAGAAGGGGCCGACAAGATCCGCATCAATCCGGGCAACATCGGCTCCGATGAGAAGGTGGGGGAAGTGGTGCGGGCCTGCCGCAAACATCAAATCCCCATCCGCATCGGCGTCAACGGCGGGTCTTTGGAAAAGGACATTCTGGCAAAATACGGCGCTCCCACGGCGGAAGCCCTGGTGGAAAGCGCCCTTTCCCATGTGGAAAAGCTCCACCGTTGGGATTTTGACGACATTTGCATTTCCCTCAAATCCTCCGATGTGAAAACCAACATTGCAGCCTACCGGCTGATGGCGGAAAAGACCGATTATCCCCTCCATCTGGGGGTCACCGAAGCGGGCACCCGGTATATGGGCACCCTCAAATCGGCGGCGGCTTTCGGGGCGCTGCTGCTGGATGACATCGGCGACACCCTGCGGGTGTCCCTCACCGCCGACCCGGTGCGGGAGGTCTACGCCGCCAAAGACATTCTCAAAGCCCTGGGTCTGAACCAGGAAGGGGCCACCTTGGTGTCCTGCCCCACCTGCGGCCGCACCCAGGTGGATCTGATCCCCATCGCCGAAGAGGTGGAGCAGCGCCTGTCCGGGCTGAAAAGCCGGATCACCGTGGCGGTGATGGGCTGCGCCGTCAACGGCCCTGGCGAAGCTCGCCAGGCCGATTTGGGGGTGGCCTGCGGCAAAGGGGAGGGCTTGCTTTTCTCCAAAGGGGAGATTTTGTACAAAGTCCCCGCCCGTGAGATTGCCGACGCCCTGGCGAAAGAAGTCAGCCGCCTGACCGGTGAACAGATATGAGCGCCACCTTACAGCAGCTTTTCGGCAAATGCGATTTTGAGGGAGGCCCCCTGGCAACGGCACAGGTCCAGGGCATCGAGGCAAACCGGAAGGAGAACACCCTGGAAGTGTCCCTTCTGGCTCCCCATTTGCTGGAAGACAGCTCGCTCCAGGCCGGGGAGGAGGGCATCCGGAGGGCCTATGGCCTGAAAAAAGCCCATCTCCAAGTGCGCTATCAGCTCCATGAGCTGGATCAGGCGGTGGTGGACTACTGCCGCCACAGGCTGCGTGCCCGGTATCCTTCCATGGCGGCGGCGGGGGACTGCCTCCGCTTCCAGGAGGAGAAGGGAACACTCATCATCGACGCCCCCCAGCAATGGCTTCCCCGGGCGGAAGAGCTGCGGGAGCCTTTGCAGATGCTTTTGCAGCGGGAACTGGGCCTTTCCTCCCCGGTGGAAGTGCGGGAGGGCAAGGACTTCCCGGATCAGTGTGTCGATTTCGAAAAGCAGCAGCAGGACCTTCTGCAAAAGGCCCTCCTGGAGCAAAGCCGGGCGGTGACCGCCGCCCAGAAACCCCCGGCCCCCAAGAAACCCGCCCCAGAGCGGCGGTACATGGAGCGGAAAAAGCCGGAAGGGGTGATTTTCCGGCCCAAAAACTCCGATGCCAAGGTGCTTTACGGCAAACCGGCCCAGCGGCCCATCATCCATATGGACGAGGTCAATGTGGACAGCGGCAAGGTGGCGGTGGAAGGGGAGGTCTTTTTCGCCGAGGAAAAGAAGCTGAACAACCGGGGCAAGACTATCTATACCTTCGACATGACCGATGGCCATGGCTCGGTGCGGTGCGTCAAGGTGCTGCCCGACGAGGAATGTGCCCTTTTGATGGATGCGGTGAAGGTGGGTTCCTATGTGATGGTCCAGGGCGTGGCCAATTACTCTACCTTTGAGCGGGAAGTGGTCATTTCGCCCCAGGCGGTGGTGGAGGCCAAAAAGAAGCTGCGCCAGGACAAGGCGGAAAACAAGCGAGTGGAGCTGCATCTCCACACCTGCATGAGCTCCATGGACGGCCTGACCAGCACGGCCCAGGCCATCCAGACCGCCGCCCGCTGGGGCCACAAGGCCATCGCCATCACCGATCACGGCGTGGCCCAGTCCTTCCCCGATGCCATGCACGCCCAGCAAAAGCTGCAAAGCAAGGGTCAGGACATCAAGGTGATCTATGGCGTGGAGGCTTACTTTGTGGGTGACCTGGCAAAAAGCCAGGCGGTGCAGGGCAAATGCGACACCCCGCTCCGGGGGGAAACCGTGGTGTTCGACCTGGAGACCACCGGTCTCAGCCCCCGCAACTGCGAGATCATCGAGATCGCCGCAATCATCGTCAAAGATGGGGAAGAGAAGGAGACCTTCCATACTTATGTGCATCCCACATCCCCGGTGCCCTATGAGATCACAAAGCTCACCGGCATCACCGATGAGATGGTGGACTCTGCCCCCTCCCAGGAGGAAGCTCTCCGGGCCTTCCTGGATTTTGCCGGGGACAGGCCCCTTTGCGCCCACAACGCCGGGTTTGATGTGTCCTTTCTCCGGGCCGGGTGCGAAAAGTTCGGCATTGAGCGGGAATTCTGCTCCATCGACACCGTGGAAATGTGCCGGGTACTGCTGCCCCACCTGAAACGGCACAAGCTGAACATTGTGGCCGAGGACCTGGGCCTTTCCTTCAACCACCACCGGGCCTTGGACGACACCGGCGTGCTAGCCAAGATCTACAACCATCTGCTGTCTTTGATCGAAAAAAAGGCCCCGGTGGAGCGGGTGGATCAGATCAACCATGCCCTGGATGTGTGCCGGGGTGGGGAAGCAGACCCTCTGTCCCGCAGGTCCCACCATATGATCATTCTGGTGAAGAACCTGGTAGGGCTGAAAAACCTGTACCAGCTGATTTCCTTCTCCCATCTGAAATACTTCAAGCGTCATCCCATCATCCCGGCCACCCTATTGATGCAGTACCGGGAAGGGCTGATCTTAGGCTCGGCCTGCGAAGCGGGCGAGCTGTTTTCCGCCATCGTCCAGGGCAAAACCTGGAACGAGCTGAAAGAGATCGCATCCTTCTATGATTTCCTGGAGATTCAGCCCATCGACAACAACCGGTTTATGCTGGAAAACGGCACGGCCAAGGACGAAGAGCAGCTGCGGGACTTCAACCGCACGGTGCTGAAATTGGGGGATGCCCTGCAAAAGCCAGTGGTTGCCACCGGAGATGTGCATTTCCTGGAGCCGGAGGACAGCCAGTACCGGGCCATCCTCATGGCGGGCATGGGCTTTTCTGACGCCGACAAGCAGGCCCCGCTCTATTTCAAAACCACCGACGAGATGCTCCGGGAATTTGCCTATCTGGGGCAGAAGCGAGCCTATGAAGTGGTGGTGGAAAACCCCAACAAGATCGCCGAACTGTGCGAGGACTTAAGGCCGGTGCCTGACGACAAATGCCCGCCGGTGATCCCCGGCTCTGCCGATGAGATTAGCCAGATGGCAAACCAGAAGGCCGCGGAACTCTATGGCGACCCGCTGCCGCCTTTGGTAAAGGAGCGGCTGGACGCCGAGCTGATCCCCATCATCAACAACGGCTTTGATGTGATGTACCTGATCGCCCAAAAGCTGGTGGCAAAGTCCCTGGAGGACGGCTACCTGGTGGGCTCCCGTGGCAGCGTAGGCTCCAGCTTTGTGGCCTTTTTGACCGGCATCACCGAGGTAAATTCCCTCCCGGCCCATTACCGTTGCCCCCATTGCAAGCACTCCATTTTCCCGGGTGACCCCAACTATGGCTGCGGGGTGGACCTGCCGGACAAACTCTGTCCCCAGTGCGGCACGCCCCTCATCAAAGACGGGTTCAACATTCCCTTTGCCACCTTCCTGGGCTTCAACGGAGAAAAGGCCCCGGATATCGACCTGAACTTTTCCAGCGAATACCAGTCCCGGGCCCACCGGGAGCTGATCCGGATGTTCGGAGAGGATCATGTGTTCCGGGCGGGAACCATCGGCACCGTCAAAAGCAAGACGGCCTATGGTTTTGTGAAGAAATACAACGAGGAACGGGGAAAGATGCCGGGGAAGGCCGAGGAGAACCGGTTGGTGGTGGGATGCACCGGCATCAAGCGCACCACCGGCCAGCACCCTGGCGGACTGATCATCGTGCCCAACGACCGGAGCATTTATGAATTCTGCCCGGTGCAGCGTCCGGCGGACGACCCTACCAGCGATATCATCACCACCCATTTTGATTACCACTCCATCGACCAGAACCTTCTGAAGTTCGATATGCTGGGACACGAAGATCCCACCATGATAAAGGCTCTGGAGGACCTCACCGGGGTCAATGCCCGGGAGATTCCCCTGGATGACCCGGACACCATGTCCATCTTCACCTCCCTGGATGCCCTCAAGATCGACGACGACGGCTCCTTCGGAAAGACCGGCGCCGTGGCCATTCCCGAGTTTGGCACCCGGTTCGTCCGGGGTATGCTGGAGATCACCCAGCCCCACACCTTCGACGAGCTGCTGCGCATTTCCGGCCTGTCCCACGGCACCAATGTGTGGCTCAACAACGCCAAGGACTACATCGAAAGTGGCGACGCCACGCTGAAAGATGTGATTTCGGTGCGTGACGACATCATGACCTATCTGATCCAGACGGGCATCGAGCCTCAGCAGTCCTTCAAGATTTCGGAAAGCGTGCGAAAGGGCAAGGGCTTAAAGCCGGAGTGGGAGGATCTGATGCGGGAGCACGGCATTGCCGATTGGTATATTGAATCCTGCAAAAAGATCCAGTATATGTTCCCCCGTGCCCATGCGGCGGCCTATGTGATGATGGCCTTCCGCATTGCCTGGTTCAAGGTGCATCAGCCCATGGCCTTTTACAGCGCCTATTTCGGCATCCGGGCCAGCGGCTTTGACGCCTCCATTATGTGTCACGGCGACGGGCTGGTGATGGAAAAGACCCGGGAGCTGCAAGGGAAGGACAAGCGCACCGCCGCCGAGGAAGACACGCTGACCACGCTGGAAGTGGTGCACGAGTTTTACCGCCGGGGCTTTACATTCCAGAAGCTGGATATCTACGAGAGTGATGTGAACAAGTTCCTGATCAAGGGGAATACCCTGGTGCCGCCGCTGACTTCTCTGCCTGGGTTGGGCGAGGCCGCCGCCCGGGATATTGTGGAGGAGCGGAAAAACGGCAAGTTCATGTCCACCGAGGAGATGATTCTCCGCTGCGGCAAGGTGACCAAAGGGGTTATCGAGACCCTCACCGCCGCCGGCGCCCTGGAGGGCATCCCCAAAAGCAACCAGATCGATTTGTTCGAAATGATCTAGCGGAGTGCCTCCGCTGGCATACTGCGCTCCCGCGCTAGCTAACAGAACTAAAGTTCGTTGTGTTTGCCAGGGCAAAGAAAGTTTTGCCAGCGGCGGCTCGCCGCAGCCCCCCTTGTGCAAAGGG
>CALLCY010000204.1:0-2171 GCA_938000015.1 uncultured Clostridia bacterium | reverse complement strand
AAAGGGGGGACAGCATGGCAGGGCCATGCAGGGGGGATTGTGAAGCCAGGCAAATGATTCAGCTGGGTGCTGTGATCGGGTGCGGGAGCGTAGTATGCCTGCCCAGGCACTGGGCCGGAGGCTCGCCGCCAATCCCTCAGTCGACGTTCGCCGACAGCTCCCTTTACACAAGGGAGGTCCGGTGGCCGGACGGCCATACTGTTTTTGCCGGATTGCACCCAACCAGCCCCCGTTCTATCGCCGGGCGCGGGAGCGCAGTATGGCCGTGGCGGCTCGCCACCGCGGGAGCGCAGTTTTATTACCCCAGGTGTGTGTTGACCTTATTCTTCGATTTCTTCAATTTCGTCGATGTCGCTGTTTTCGTCTTCGCCGATCGGCGTTACCGGTTTGCCGTCAAGCATCATTCCGTAGCCGTTATTGGTCCACCGGTCTACGCCGTTCGGCCCTTCTTCAGGGACTTTTTTCTTTTCAGCCACACGATCATTCCTTTATACTTCTTCGATCTCGTCGATCCGTCCAATTGCGATATCGTGAATCTCGAACGAATCGACTGCTCTGTCATATCCGAGCTGGTATAAATCCTCCCATACCTGACACGATGCTACAACGAACTTCCCGTTTGGGGATTCCCAAACTTCGAAGATCTCTTTCTGTCCAGCCTTGTATTTCTGTACTGCGGCCTTTGTCGCTGCGGCCTTGGTGTCATACACCGGAAGCTGCGCGGCCCGATCTTGTTTCTCTTTCAGCAGCGGGCTTTTGGGGTTTATCCTGAGTGCCATATTACATCCCTCCTTTCCTATTTTGTTTCTGTTGTCTTTCTGCTTTACAGCAGAGTATCACTTCGGCATGAAAAGTCAAGCGGATTCCTCAAATTTTACTGGTCAAAAACGACCAGTTTTGAGCGGTTATATACCATCAAATAGTTGCATCCGCCTACATCGACTTTAAGAGCATCATATCCTTTGGAAGCTGCATATGCCCCTATATCATAACCGTACTTTTGCCTTTGCGAATTGCTCATGTTTGCGAGTTCACTTTGCATTTTTCTGTAATCGCCGATTTTAGAAGAAGGGTCGGTCCAGCGTCACGCTGGCTATTTGGGGAGTATGCGGTAGAGGAGAATGACTGGCGGGGCGCAGAGCAGGAGCAGGAAATAGAGGGCGTGACTCCGATTGTTTTCCAGGTCATAGACATCCAGCGCCCGCAAGCCGGTGAAAAGGGTGAGCAGCACATAGACGACGATCCCGGCCCAAAGCCACACCCGCCACCAAAGAGCGTCGGAAAGAGTCCATTCCGAAAGGGTATAGGGGACCACCGGGGCGCAGAAAAGGAGGAGGCCATACAGCATAGGGGTGTTGATCCCGTCCATGAGAAAACGGAACCAGGGGGCGTCGCTGAGTTTTTGCCGGAAGCTTTGGAATTTTTCTTTCATGGGAAAACCTCCTTTCTCTGTATAGGTACAGTATACCAGATTCTGGAGAAAACGCAACAAGAGGTGCGGGTAACAGAGCGAAGGTTGGTTGAATGCAATCGGCCAGGACTGCATTGCGGCCCCTTCCGGGTGATGGTTTATCACACCCGGAGCACTGGGGCCTGACAGCGCATAATGCCGGAGACAGGAACGGCTGTCCCGACACGGGACCGGCAGCGCAGTATGGCCGTGGCGGCTCGCCACCTTGAAATGGGGAGGAAGTTTTGGTATACTGGAGAAAACCCGCAGAAAAAGGGGAAGGGGAGGATTTTTTTATGATCGCCGAAAAAGTGGGAAAATTCTTTTCTTGGGCCAATGCCTACTGCCGCAAAAGCAGCTGGAAAGACCTGGCCCTCATCAAATTCTGCCTGTGCGCCGTGGGTGTGCTCCTGGGGCTGTGCGTGCCCCCGGAAAAACGGAAAAAAGCCGCCTTGGGTGCGCTGCTGGTTTTCCTCATTACTTATGTGCCCCTGATGCTCCGCTTCTTCCAGGTGGTGAAGGAGGAGCAGGCGGCCGAAGAAGAGGACGAGGACGATTACCTGGACTATTACGAAATTGACGAAGACTAAAACAGCCGCCGCCGAGCCTTTTGCCCGGCGGCGCTTCAGATTGCCAAAAAAACCGATCAGGCAAACGATATGGTTTGCCCTACCTTTCATCAATCCGCAAAAAGCTGCGACCTGTGCGTGGCTTTTTGCAC
>CALLCY010000203.1:0-3513 GCA_938000015.1 uncultured Clostridia bacterium | reverse complement strand
CAAAGGCGTGCATGCAGCCCCTTGCAAAAACTCGGCAAAGTGGCCTTTGCCACTTTGCCGACACAAAAAACACCTCGATTTTGGGAGTGTTTTTCGTTATTGTTCTTCCTGGCAAAAGCGGTCCAGTTTCAGTAGGTTTTCTTTCAGATCGCCGCCCACCGGCAAGGCCCGCTCTCCCAGCTTTTTGGGAGTGGAGGGGTAGTCACGGTTGAAGCGAATCAGCCGGGCGTTTGGCCATAACCAGGTGAGGCGCTGGAAATAGTGACGGATCAGGCCAGGGGAGTTGAAACCCACCCCCAACTCCAGAAACAGGGTGGAGGAGTGTTCGGCCTCTTTCATAAAATCCTCAAAGGGCTGTCTGTTCTTCATGGTCTCCCGGGGGATAAAGCAGTCCGGCCCCCGCAGATTCTGCACCAGAGTAGCGCCGCAGTGGGGGCAGTGGGGGATGTCCTCTGTGGGGCAGGAGAAGGAAACGGGATCGATGTCCCGGGCGATTTGCCGGTAAAAAGGTTCTCCGTCCCACAGCGTATCGCAGCAGGGGCGGGAGCACTGCAAAAGGGCGATGGAACCTTGGGGTTCAAAGACCCGCCGGGGATCAAACCCCGCTTTGATAAACTGACCGTCAATGTTGCTGGTGAGGACAAAATAGTCTTTGTCTTTCAGGATATGGAGCAGATGGGTATAGGCGGGGATCACCGGGTAGTCAAACCGGGCCCACAGGGCTTCGGCGGCCAACATGGCCCATTTCTGTTCCTGCGTGCGCTCCGGGTCCCACAGGGCTTTCCAAAAATGGTCATACCCTTTTTTGGAAAGCTGGGGAAATACCTGCTCCAAGGTTTCATGGCTCATATAGTCCATCCCACCGGCGGCCGAGAGACCGGCGGCCCCGCCCACTACGATTTTATCCGCCTCTTTGATCCAGCGGGCGGCCTGGCGCAGGGTGGGGGTGTTGTCCTGGGAAGCCAGGAGAGCTGCATGACGGGCATAGGCTTCCATGCGCTGTTTGTAAGTGCTCACGGTTTTTCCCTCTTTTCATCGGATAGTAACAGGATACCGTTTTTTCCGGCAAAAAGCAAACAAAAAAAGAGGGGACGGAATGGTTTCCGCCCTGAAAAACAAAAAATGCAGCAGCCCGCAGCTGCCGCTATGATAAAACTGCCGAAGCAGTGGATGGCCGCCGGAAAGGCCCAGGCTATTTCTGGCTCACATAAGGGGTTTCCCCACCAAAGATGAAATCGTCCAGATCGCCCACAGAAATGGCCTTGATGGCATTTGTGGTGTTTTTCATATGCTCCTCCTTTCTTCCTTATTACAAATACAGCATAGAGAGAATTTGTGTATTTTCCATAAGGATAATGTAAAAAAATCGTAAATGTGCACAAGCGTCAGCGGGTCCATAAACCATTGTATGCAGTGGGAGAACAATTAGTACGGAAAAGAGGAAAATTGACAGTTAAGATAGGAGAGGAAAAACAGAGATAGGGTTTTTCGTCAGTGTGGACAAAATCCCCTCTTCCCAAGAATTGCGATTGACAGAGGAAGATGGGAAAGATACAATATATAGCGGATTTTAAAAAGAGAACATACAATTTACAGGAATCGCCGGACTCTTGGGAGATGCGGCAGGAGGAGAGAAAACTATGAATATCACGGAAAACGCCAAAACGGTGTTGGAAAAACGCTATTTGATTCGAGATGCCCAGGGCAAAGCGCTGGAAACGGTGCCCCAACTGTTCCAGCGGGTGGCCAGCGCCATCGCTCAGGCCGATCGGAATTATGATCCCCAGGCCGATGTGGAAAAAACGGCCCAGGAATTTTATGATACCATGACCGACCTTCGCTTTTTGCCCAATTCCCCCACCCTGATGAATGCCGGGCGGGAGCTGGGCCAGCTTTCGGCTTGTTTTGTTCTGCCGGTGGGCGACAGCATGGAGGAAATTTTTGAAGCGGTGAAGCAGGCCGCCCTCATCCACAAATCCGGCGGCGGCACTGGTTTTTCTTTCTCCCGTCTACGTTCCCGGGGCAGTGTGGTCAATTCCACCGGCGGTGTGGCTTCCGGCCCCATCAGCTTTATGAAGGTATTCAACACCGCCACCGAAGCGGTGAAGCAGGGCGGTACCCGCCGGGGTGCCAATATGGGTATTCTCCAGGTGGACCATCCCGATATTCTGGATTTCATCTCCTGCAAAAGCGACAACAACGAGATCAATAACTTCAATATTTCCGTGGCCATCACCGAAGGCTTTATGCAGGCCGTGTTGGCCGGGGAGGACTATCCCCTTATCGACCCCCGCACAAAGCAGGAAGTGGGCCGTCTCAATGCACGGGAAGTCTATGACAAGATCGTGGACGCCGCCTGGCGCAACGGTGAGCCGGGCATCGTCTTTATCGACCGGCTCAACCGGGACAATGTGGTGCCCTCTCAGGGGCGGATCGAGTCCACAAACCCCTGCGGTGAGCAGCCCTTGCTGCCCTATGAATCCTGCAACCTGGGCTCCATCAACCTGTCCCAGATGGTCAAAGGAGAAGGAAAAAAGGAGATCGATTGGGATAAGCTGGGGCAGACTGTGGACACCGCCATCCACTTTTTGGACAATGTGATTGATGTGAACAAATATCCCATCCCGGAGATCGACCGGGTGACAAAGCTCACCCGGAAAGTGGGCTTGGGAGTGATGGCTTTTGCCGATTTGCTCATGCTGTTGGGCGTGCCCTATAATTCTCAGGAGGGCGTGGAGATCGGCCAGCAGATCATGGAATTTATCCAGCGGCGGGCCAAGGAGCAGAGCCGCCGTCTGGCCGAAACCAGAGGGGCCTTCCCACTCTTTGGAGAGAGCATCTATAAAGATGAAACTCCCATCCGCAACGCTACCGTTACCACCATCGCCCCTACGGGCACTTTGTCCATCATCGCCGGAGTTTCCGGCGGGGTAGAGCCGGTGTTTGCCTTCGCCTTCATCCGCAATGTGATGGATGGGGACGAGCTGATCGAAGTCAATCCGCTGCTCCGCCGCCGTTTGGAAGAGCGGGGCATTTACAGCGACGAGCTGATGAAAAAAGTCATTGCCCAGGGCTCTTTGCAGCACATTGACGAGATCCCCCAGGATATCAAGGATGTGTTTGTCTGTGCCCACGATGTGTCGCCCCAGTGGCATATCCGGATGCAGGCCGCTTTCCAGAAGCACACCGACAACGCTGTGTCCAAAACGGTGAATTTCCCCCATTCGGCCACAAGAGAAGATGTGGACAAGGTCTACCGGCTGGCCTATGAGTTGGGATGCAAGGGTGTCACCATTTACCGGGATGGCAGCCGCGGCTCCCAGGTGCTCAACATCGGCAAGGTGAGCAAGGAAGCCAAGAGCGATGAGGCACCCCAGGCTGCACCCAGTCCGGCCCAGCAGCAGAACCGTCTGGAGCCCCGTCCCCGTCCGGCAGTGACCATGGGCATCACCGAAAAGGTGAAGATCGGAAGAGCGTCGTGTAGGGAAAGAGTGTAGATCTCGGTGGTCGCCG
>CALLCY010000202.1:0-8568 GCA_938000015.1 uncultured Clostridia bacterium | reverse complement strand
TATTTTCCCTACATAGAGGCTTTTTTGTGCTGTCCGCATAATCTGGGGCGGTTCAGTGTAAAAGGAGGGCTGTTTTTTTGCTTTAATATCCCAGGTCTTTCAGGGTATCCTGGAGCAGTTCTTTTTGGGAAAGAGGGGCTGCACTCAAAAGAAGCGTGTTCTCAATGCGGGAATAAACATAGAAGATGTCCTCGTGGACAAAGGATTCCCGCTGTGTATGCTGGGAAGAAGAGGAGGAGCGGCTTTGGATCGTCCCTTCGGCTTCATCCCAGTTGCTTTGCAGCAGGACAAAGGCAGAGCGGGCCTGATCTTCTTCGGAAAAGGAAAAGAACCGCACATAGCAGCCGTTCTTGCTGGCCTCCCAGGCTTCCTCTGTTCCTGTATATGTAAGGATCGGCTGGGACAGAAGATACCCTTCCTCTTCCATCTGCTGAGCAAATTCCTGGGGAAGCAGGGGTGTGGGGGAAAAGAAGGTGAAAAAAGCCCAGATAGCTCCGGCCAAAAGAAGCAAAAGGAAACCTGCGATGATAGCGGCCCATTTCCAGGCCCTTTTGAAACCGGCTGCGTTTTGGGGATTCTTTTCCGGGTGTTCCCGCAGTAGATGATCCAGTTCCGCCTGGGCCTCCGGGCCAAAGGCCTGGGCGATCCAGTGAGGATCGTATTTGTCGTTGTTTTTGTTGAAGGAGTAGGCCCGGCGCTTTTCCATGGAATACTTGGCGGCCCGTCCCGGTTGGGTAAAGGAAACGGCATCGAGATAGATGGTGAAAAAGCTGA
Source organism: uncultured Clostridia bacterium (assembly GCA_938000015.1). Taxonomy (GTDB): domain Bacteria; phylum Bacillota; class Clostridia; order Oscillospirales; family Butyricicoccaceae; genus Pseudobutyricicoccus. Next base: position 7,794 of record CALLCY010000202.1, on the reverse strand, counting down.
GGATGGGCAGCAGATGCCGGTAGCCTTCCAGCAAGTGGAGGTAATAAATGTCCAGCAGATCCCAGGTGTCCAGAGGCTTGGTGATCTGGGCGATCTGCCGTCCTTCCTGAAAGATGCTCACCACATAGATCTTTCCCAGCGCCCGGTGATAGCAGTCGTATTGTTCTTCTCCATAACAAATGGTCAGCTGGGAGGTGAGCAGGCCGTCGATTTGGGTATAGAAAGAACCCTGCTGCTGGCCGGTTTCGTCCAAGACCTGGTATTCCTCCACTTTGGCCGAGGTGCCTAAAAGGAATTTATATTTGGTAAGACTGCGAAGGGCATTGTCCAGTAGCTGGTAGGAAGTGTGGTAAAGTGGTTGGCCCTGGGCGTCGGAAAAGGTGAGCCGGCGCATTTTTTCTGCCTCCAGGGGCAGGCGCAGGTCGGCCCAAGGGGTCTGGGCCTGAAAGAGGAGCTGCCCTTGTTCCTCCACCTGGAAGAGATTTTGGCCGCTTGACTTGGTTTGCCGGATGGTCACAAGCATGTGTCTTTTCCTCTCAATGGTATTTTTAAACAGTATAGCATAGGGATCAAAGGATTTCCATCATCGGATGCAATAAAATCCCTTTGGCCCATTGCAAATCGCAGCGCCAGCGAGTAAACTAAAGGCAGCGGGGTTTTTGCCCCAAAACGCCGGACCGTGGGCCGGAGAAAGAGGAAAAAATATGCTGAAACTGCTGAAAAACTGCGATGTATACGCTCCCAAACACCTGGGAATGCGGGATATCCTGCTGGCTGGAAACAAGATCATGAAGGTGGCCGAGAAGATCGAAGGCTACGAGGGCCTGGATGGGGTGGAGGTCATGGATCTCCATGGCGCCATCGTCACCCCCGGTTTGATTGACATCCATGTCCATGTGACAGGCGGCGGCGGGGAACAGGGCTACCATAGCCGCACCCCGGAGCTCAACCTGAGCGAACTGATCCGCAGTGGCGTCACCACTGTACTGGGTCTGCTGGGCACCGACGGCATCTCCCGCAGTCTGGAAAACCTGCTGGGCAAGGTCACTGCTTTGGAGACCGAAGGCATCAGCACCTATATGCTCACCGGTTCCTATCAGTATCCCACTGTCACCCTCACCGGCAGTGTGCTGCGGGACATTATGCTCATCGACAAGATCATCGGCGCCAAGCTGGCTATGAGCGATCACCGCAGCTCCACTATCACTGATGATGAAATGACCCGTCTGGCCAGCGATGTGAACATGGGCGGTATGCTCAGTGGCAAGGCCGGGCTACTCACCATCCACACCGGCGTGCGGGAAGGGATGCTGGACCCCATTTTCCGGGCACTGGAAAAATCCGATGTGCCCATCGAAACCTTCCTGCCCACCCATGTGGGACGGAATTACAAACTGCTGGATGAGGCCATCAAGCTGTCCAAAATGGGCGGCAATTTTGACCTGACAGCCCACGGCTCCTTGAAGGAGGATGGAGAGAGCGCTGCCGACATGGTGGCCTACTGCATCAAAAAGGGCGTGGATCTGGATCATCTGTCCATGTCCTCCGACGGCAATGGCAGCCAGCCTCGTTTTGACGAAAACGGCCGGTGCATCGGCCTGACCTATGTGAGCCCGGCGGTGTTGCTGTATGAGCTGCGTCGGGGCGTGTTGGAGCTGGATGTGCCCCTGGAGGAGATGCTACGCATCTTCACCACTTCTCCCGCTCTGCGTCTGGGAAAAGAAGGGGTCAAGGGCTGTATCCAGGAAGGGGCCGACGCCGATCTGTTGGTGCTGGACAAAGAGCTGAATATTTCCTCGGTGATTGCCAAGGGCAAACTGGCGATGAGCGAGGGCAAGGTGCTGCTGAAGGGCACCTTTGAGGAATAAGAAGAAATTACGAAGGGCCTGCTGCAAATTGCAGCAGGCCCTTTTGTTTTTCAGAGAAAGAGGAGAAAAATGGATGGACGGATGAGAAAAAGGATGGTATGCTAAACATAGGGTAAGTGAGCCATTTGAATGCACACTGAGTTAATTTTTTCAAAAGGCAGGAGGGATGGATATGAAAAAGAAGATAACGCAAAAGGCCGGATGGATCTTTGTGGGGAGCTTTGCAGGGCTTCACCTGCTGCAAGGCCTTGCGGAAATGGCCCGGCGGCAGATGGTCCTCAGCGGCTCGGCAGAGGGAGTCGGCATTGTGTATCGGACCCTGGAGCAAATCAGCACATTTTTGCGCTATTTTCTGGCAGGTCCCAGCCTGAAAGCCGATCCGCTAACCCCTAAAATATGGCCCCGGGACATCGGCGGCGCCGCTCTCATCGGTTTGTTTGTGGTGGCTGTGACGGTATGGCTGCTGGCATATTACGGATGGAAGCGGACCTATCTTTATTGGGGTGCGGCCCTGGCCCTTTCCATCGCTCTTTGCTTTGCCCTCGATTGGATGGCAGGACCGGGGATCTCCGATCCCACCATTGGCAGCAAAAACCTGGAAGAAGTCCCCTTGCGGTGCGCCGGGTATGTGATTTTTTATCAGATCCCCGCCTGGCTGTTGTATGAAGGAAGCCGGTATCTCGCCCGGAACATCCAAAAAGAAAGGGAAGGATAACAGGAGGGATCATCATGAAAGGCAAAAAAAGAGCCATAGGAGGCTGGATTTTTGCGTTTGTGTTTGTGGCAGTGCAGCTTTTGTACTGTGCACTGGATCTTTGGCGGAAAGTGAGTATGCGTACGCCACCCTTTGACTATGTCGAAACGCCCATGGGGGAGCTGATCGACCAGGTGATCGCCTTTCTCCGCCACTTTCTGGCGGGCCCCAGCCTTGTGGCTTCTCCCTCGGAAACATTGGTACCCCGGGAGATCGGCGGCGCCTGCCTGATCGGTTTGTTTGTGGTGGCGGCAAGTGTATGGCTGCTCAGCCGGTATGGCTGGAAGCGGACTTGTCTCTACTGGGGCACGGCCCTAGCCCTCAGTTTGCTGCTGTGTGACATCATGGGGAATGTGGTGGCCAGCCGGTTTTCTTCTTTGGTGATCTTTCCATGGGAGAGCATAGAGGTGGCCCGCCGCAGCGCCGGGTATGTGCTGCTTTATCAGATTCCCGCCTGGTTTTTGTATGCCGGTCTGCGCAAGATTTTCCGGGATGCCGGGGAGAGGGAAAAAACAGAATAAGAAAAAGCACCCCTCGGGGGGCTTTTTTCTTATTTCAGGCCAGAGGCCGGTTTTTACTTGCGCAGTTCCTTGACGGCTTTTTCGATCCGCTGGCAGGCGTCCTCCACAAAGGTGCGGGGGCAGGCCATGTTCAGACGGCGGAAGCAGGTGCCGGTCTGACCGAACCAGGAGCCCACATTGGCGGCGATGCCCACCTTTTCGGCAAACCATTTGCCCAGCTCTTCCTCGGTCATGCCCAGGCCGCGGCAATCCAGCCACATCAGATAGGTGGCTTCGTTCATGCGCACTTTCAGCTCGGGGCAGTGCTCGTGGATGAAGTCCACAAAGTACTGGCAGTTGCCCCGCAGCACATCGATCAGTTCATCCAGCCACTGCTCGCCTTCGTTGTAGGCAGCGATGGTGGCGGGACCGGCGAAGATGTTGGCGCTGGCATGGGCCTTGGCTACCTGAGCCTGGAACTTCTTCCGCACTTCCTCGTTGGCGATCAGGATGTTGGAGCCCTGGATGCCAGCCAGGTTGAAGGTCTTACTGGGGGCGGTGCAGATGATGCAGTTCATCTTGGCGTGCTCGGACACATTGCCGTAGACGATGTGCTCGCCGGAGAAGACCAGATCGTTGTGGATTTCGTCGGCGATGACGAAGATGTTGTGCTTCTCGCAGAAAGCGTCCAGTTTTTCCAGTTCTTCTCTTGTCCACACACGGCCGCCGGGGTTGTGGGGGGAGCACAACAGCATAGCCCGGGTCTTGGGAGTGACTGCTTTTTCCATGGCATCCCAGTCCATGGTGTAATAGCCGTCCTCGTCATGGAGGGGCACATCCAGCAGCACACGGCCTTCATCGGTGGTGGCGCCAAAGAAGGGGCCATATACCGGAGAGCACATCAGCACTTCGTCGCCAGGCTCGGTGACGGAGTTGACCGCCATATGCAGAGCGGTGACGATGCCGGGAGTGAAGGTGATCCACTCCTTCTGGATCTCATAGTTGTGGCGGCGCTTCATCCAGCCGATGACGGCTTCATAATATTCATCGGTCAAAAAGTCATAGCCAAAGACCAGGTTCTGCACTCTCTTCTGAAGAGCGGCCACAATGGGAGGGGCCACAGCAAAATCCATATCGGCGATCCACATGGGCAGCAGGTTTTCAGCCACGCCGCAGCCATAGAGGGCATCGGCCTTATCCCACTTGATGCAGCCCTGATTTTTACGATGAGGAGCGTTCTTAAAATCGTACATTTCTATCCCTTCCTTGTCTTTTATAGAGATTTTGAATAGGTGTTTAGCATCTAAAGATAGAATATCATTCCACCATCAAAAGTCAATCTTTTTTTGCAGGAGATGGGGGAGCAGGAGGCCTTATCTCAGTGAAAACTCACAGGTACCTTTTTCGCAGATCGGGGGGAAGGTTAGGGTAAAAATCTGTTTGGAGAAAGTCCCGCAGATCGGTGTTCCACAAGGGCCACAGAAAGGCCAAAACATCCACATCTTCGGTGACCATCGCCTGCATCAGGGTGCGGGCCACATTCATCATTTTCCACTGCTGCAAGGTGGCTTCCTGGGCATATTCCATCAAAAGGTTTTCCAGCAACATGGAAAGAACAGTGGGCAGCAGAGCGTCCTGCACAAGAGACAGACCGTCCAAAACATACCGGCGCACCGCGTTGTTTTGATCCAGTTCCAGCGGAGGAAATTGCTCCTGCTGCAAAAGAAAAGCATCGGACGCTTTTCCCTGGGTGAGGGCAATTCGAAAAAGTTCAATAAAATAGCGGAAAAATCGATCATAATCCGGGGTTTTATAGCTGTTTTCGATCTCTGCACTGTTTGGCATCTGGTTTTGTCTCCTTTCCGGCGGATGTGTGGCTGTTGATTTTATGATACAGCAGAGAATGACACAAAGCAACCTGGTTTATAGGCCATCATTTTACAAATCGGCTAAGAAAGCGGCAAAAAGCTGTGTTACAATATTTCTATACGATAAAACAAAATGCAGTAAAGGAGAAAAAGCCAATGATCCCTCTTTATACCGCGGAAGAAACCCGGCGCCTGGAGCAGATGACCTATGAACGGGGCATTTCCTATTTGCAGATGATGGAGAACGCAGGAAGAGCTTGCTGTGAGACCCTCCAGGCCCAGTGGGGCGTGGGAGACAAGAGGGTGTGCGTCATCTGCGGCAAAGGGGGCAACGGAGGCGACGGCTTTGTGCTGGCCCGCCATCTTCAGCTGCGGGGAGCCATGCCTTTTGTCCTTTTGCTTCAGGAACCCACCCATCCCGACGCCCAGGAGATGTACCGGAGATTGGGCAGCATCCCGGTGTACCGGCTACCCATCGAGGAAACAGAGCTGGAAAAGCTTTTGATGGGCAGCGACATTATCGTGGATGCTGTTTACGGCATTGGGATGCGGGGGCAGCTGCCGCCTGCGGTGGCCCATATCTTTTCCCTGTGCGAGAAGAGCCCGGCTCAGAAAGCCGCTATCGACATTCCTAGCGGTGTGCGGGGAGATGACGGCAGCCGGGCCGAAGGGGCCTTCCAGGCCCAGGTGACCATTGCCCTGGGATGCTATAAAATCGGCCATTTCTCCCAGCCAGGCAGTGAAAACTGCGGCAAAGTAGTGCTGCGCAGCTTTGGAGAAGAGGAAGAGGACCGGGAAAACTGCGCCACCCGGGCCTTTACCGTGACGCCCCGGAGCTGCATTTCCCTGCTTCCGCCCCGGGACCCGGCGGGGAACAAAGGCACCTTTGGTACCGCCCTCAACATCGCCGGAAGCCGGGGCATGAGTGGTGCCGCTATTTTGTCCTCCAAGGGGGCGCTGCGCTGCGGCGTGGGACTTCTGCGCCTGGCCGTGCCCAAAAATGTTCTGCCCATTGCCGCCGGAGCGATGGCCGAACCGGTGATGATGGGTCTGGAGGAGAGTCCGGAGGGCCAGAGCATCTGGAATGAAGATCTGGCACAGTGGAGCCAGAAGGCTTCGGCCATTTTGGTGGGATGCGGTCTGGGCACCGGGCTGGAAGGCGGTCAGTTGATGCAGAATCTGCTGGCCTGCCGCAAAGCACCGCTGATCGTGGATGCCGACGGCATCAATATTCTGGCAAAATGGCCTGAACTGCTGGGAAAAGCGAGAGAAAATCTGCTGTTTACCCCCCATCCGTTGGAGTTTTCCCGGCTCACTGGAAAAAGCGTGGAGGAGATCCAGCAGAATCGGGCGGCAGTGGCCTTGGAGTTTGCCCAAAAGACCGGAGCGGTGCTGCTGCTCAAGGGAAGCCGTACCCTGGTGGCTTCTCCGGATGGCCGGCTGTATGTGAACCGGACGGGGAACACCGGACTTTCCAAAGGGGGAAGCGGGGATGTGCTGGCAGGGATGATCCTGTCCTTTGCCGCCCAGGGTGTGCCGTTGTTTGAAAGTGCGGTACTGGGGAGCTGTCTCCACGGAACCTGCGCCGATATGCTGGCTCTGGAGCGGTCGGTTTACGGCATCCTGCCTTCCGATATCCCGGAAAATCTGCCCTTCCTTTTGAAGCGGCTGGAAAAGCCCGAGGAGATGCCTTTGGGCTAGAAGAGAGGCCGCAGGGTGGAAAGAGTAACGGGAACTTGCCCTTTTTGCTGAATATAGAGGAAAAGTCTGCGGATGTTGCGTCCGCTCTTGACAGCAGCAGGGGAGAGGGGGTAGGCTCTTTTTGCGGCCGTGCCGCAGAAAGAGAGGAAATACCCATGAAATTATCGGAAAAACAAGGCGGCGTGCTGCTCATGCTGCTTTCGGCCCTGTTTTTTTCCGCCATGCAGGCGGCGGTCTCGTATTCCGGCAGCCGCATCCCGGTGATGGAGCAGGTTTTTTGCCGCAACCTGATTAGTCTGGCGGTGGCTTTTGTGCTCATCCGGAAAAACAAGCTGTCTCTTTTCGGAGATAAAAGCGTGCAGCCTTTGCTCTTTGGCCGGTCCTTCTTTGGCTTTGTGGGAGTCATCTCCCTGTTCTATGCTTCCAGCCATGCCCGTCAGGCCGATGTGAGCATTTTGAGCAAGATGTCCCCCTTCCTGGTCACACTGCTGGCCTGTGTGTTTCTCAAGGAGAAGCTGTCCAAAGTCCAGCTGCCTGCCCTTCTCCTGGCCTTTGCCGGTGTGGTCATCGTGGCCGGACCCACTTTCCATTCGGATTTTCTGCCCTTGTCCATGGCCTTTTTCTCTTCGGTTACATCGGGGATCGCCTATACCTTGCTCCGTTATTCCAAAGGTAAAACCGACGGCATGACGGTGATTATGCACTTTTCCACCTTTAGCGCTGTGTGCTCCATTCCCTTTATGCTGGGCAATTTCGTTGTGCCCAATGCCAAAGAGCTGATGGCTCTGGTGCTCATCGGCCTGTTTGGTTCGCTGGGTCAGATCGCCCTGACCTATGCCTATCGTCTGGCTCCTGCGGGAGAAGTGAGCATCTACAACTATTCCGGCATCCTGTTTTCCATGGTGCTGGGTTTCCTTTGCCTGGGAGAAACCATCCCGGCCACTTCTTTTATAGGAGGGGCCTTGGTCATTGCCGCCTCGCTATTGGTGTATGTCTATTCCCGCAAGCAAGAAAAGAAGCAAGTATAACAGAAAAGCCTCTCTGGATGTTTGAACTGGACCAGTAAAAACGGACAATAGACAAAAAGCCCCCTAATGTAGGAG
>CALLCY010000201.1:0-2726 GCA_938000015.1 uncultured Clostridia bacterium | reverse complement strand
GAGCCGGAAGTGGGACGATCCAGCCCGCCCAGCATATGGAGCAAAGTGGATTTCCCCGAGCCAGAGGTTCCCACAATGGCCACAAACTCCCCTTGCTCCACGGAAAGATCCACTCCGTCCAGAGCCTTGACCTGGGTGTCCCCTGAACCATAATATTTCTTCAGGTCTTTTGTCTGCAAAATACTCATATTGGTGTCCTCCAAAGGAAAAGTCTGTACCGCCTTTCGGCAATACAGACTTTACTCCTGAAATCTTTCCTCACACTTTCGAGAATATAACAGTTTTGAAAGAATCTTTTTATGGGCGGGGGAGAAAGAGAAAAAAGGTACTTCCCTGCCCCGGCGCACTTTTCACTTTGATATACCCGCCCTGGGCCTGGCTGATCTGCCGGGCCAGATAAAGCCCGATCCCCAGGCCCTCCTGCTGGTAAACGCTGGGGCTCCGGTAAAACCGGCCGAAGATTTCGGCCTGCTCTGTTTCCGAAATGCCCGGGCCGGTATCGGTTACGGAAATGGCGGAAAACATTTCATAATTTTCTGTTTTCACCTGTATTTTCCCTCCAGAACAGGTGTATTTCACCGCATTATCCAGCAGGTTGCACAGAGCTTCCTCCGTCCATTTGGCATCAAAAACAGCCGTACCCTCGAAAGGGCCTGTTTCAAAAACAATCCCCTTTTCTTGCGCCTTTGGCCTGTATTGGTCCACGGCCCGGTTCACCATTGCCTGGATCTCTCCTTCTTCCGGGTGAAGCGCCAGAATTCCTGTTTCCAGGCGAGAAGTCTTTACCAGGGCCTCGATCAGGCTTTGCAATTTCATCGTCTGCGCGGAAATCGCCTGGGCACAGTCCTGACCTTGTGGGGTAAGGGGCTGCTCCAAAAGCAGCTGGGTATACAGCAAAAGATTGGCAACCGGTGTTTTGGTTTGGTGGGAAATATCCGAAATCAATGCGCTGATCTGATCCTTTTGCTCCTGTATTTTTCGGGCAGACAGGGAGCTGGCTGACAAATACCGGCTCAACCGGCTTTCCAGCGCAGACAGGCGGCTTTCATCAAAGACTTTTTCCGTGAAATTCCCATTCATGGCCGAGGTGAGCATTTCATCCAACCGTTGCATGGTGTGTTTTGTCTGCCAGCGGTTCCAAAGAATCAGTCCCACGGCCAGACATAGAGCAATAAAACCCAAGCTTTCCATCATGGCCCCACCGCCCATGTGTAACCGATGCCGTAAACGGTTTTCAGGTATTCCGGCTTAGAGGGATCTTCCTCCAACTTCCCTCGCAGCCTTTTTACTGTAACAGACAGAGCGTTTTCTTCTACAAATTCCGCTCCATCCGTCCATACTCGATCCACCAGCAAAGCACGGGGCATGGTGTGGCCCCGGTTTTCCACCAGCACCCGCAATAGCTTCTGTTCGGTTTTGCTCAGTTCCACCGCTTTGCCATGACAATGAAACTCCATCCGGTCAAAATTGAAAACAAAAGGCCCCAGCACCAAAGCACCGGCCGCCGAAGGCGTTCCCCGACGCAGCTGGGCATTCACCCGGGCCCGAAGCACTGCCAAGGAAAAGGGCTTGGTGATATAATCGTCGGCCCCGGCCTCCAGACCGGTGACCTCATCCAGTTCCAAATCGTTGGCAGTGAGGAGAATCACCGGAACAGCATCGCCTCGCTGCCGCAGCTGCCGCAGCAAGGTCAGTCCATTGCCATCGGGCAAATTCAAATCCAAAATCAACAAATCAAAGCGCCTTTCCATCAGGCATATTTCCGCCTGCTGCAAAGTGCCCGCTCCCTGTACGGTGCGCTCCGGCCCTTCCAGCGCCATGGCAATGCCCCGGGCCAAAGTTTCATCATCTTCCAGAAGAAAAATATGCTTCATCCAACTGCCCCCTGTTGCGCTTGGCACCCAATCTCTTGGGTAAAAAAGAACACTGTCAGCCCTTATTTTACATTCCTTTTCTCTGGAAGGCAAGCACAGGCCATTGTTCCCTTATGCGGATAATAAAAAAGAACGCCGGCTTTTCGCTGGCGTTCTTTTTATATTTATCACCACTATCGCAGGATTAGTGCTTTTTTGCCATGCAGTCTTCCTGGAACGCACGGGCGATCTCCAGAATCTCCCGGGCCGAGCGCAGGGTCTGCTGGGTGACCCCCAATCCGGCGGTGAGACGGGCGATTTCCATGGCCCGCCCTTCTTCGTCCAGAAGTTCCACCTGGGTCAGAGTCTTGTCCCCCTGGGCTTCTTTCACGATCCGGTACTGGTGCTCTCCCAGTGCGGCGATCTGAGGCAGATGGGTGACGCACAGCACCTGTTTTTCCATAGACAAAGCGAACAGCTTTTCCCCCACCTTGTTGGCTGCCCGGCCGCTGACGCCGGTGTCGATCTCATCGAAGATCAGGGTAGAAGCGTCCTCGGCGGTGGTGAGCACCGTTTTGATGGCCAGCATGATGCGGGAAAGCTCCCCGCCGGAAGCCACCCGGGCCAGGGGCTTATAGTCCTCCCCCGGGTTGGTGGTGAGAAGAAACCGCACCTCATCGGTGCCCCGGCGGGTGAATTTCACATGGCCCTCTTCCCCGGCATGGCACACCTGTACCTGGAAGCGGGCATGGGGCATATCCAGCTGGTGCAGTTCCTCTTCGATACGGCTTTCCAGCTTTTTGGCCGCCTGCTGCCGCTTGTCATGGAGCGTCTGGGACAGGGCCTGAACCCGGTCCCGCAAGGAAGCATATT
>CALLCY010000200.1:0-2992 GCA_938000015.1 uncultured Clostridia bacterium | reverse complement strand
CGCTAAAACGAAACCTGGCGTTGATTAACGCCAGGCCTCGTAAAGTTCTTAACTTCCATTCTGCACAGGAATTATGGGACTTCGAGTTCAACTCCTGTTGCACTTAGTTTGACAATTCACTTTGCAGCCGGGGAGCAAAGACCCCGGGCAGGGGCTTGCAAAAAAAGGGAAAGCCTTGTATAACAATAAAGAGACCGATGAATCAAAGAGGAAAAGGGTGGGGAAGATGGCAGATACCCATATCAAATACAACGACCATTCCATTATTTCGGCATTCAAGGACCACTATATCGTGCCGGATTACCAGCGGGAATATGTGTGGCAGGATGAGCAGGTGGAGCAGCTGCTGGCCGACTTGCTGGACGCTTACCAGGAGGACAACAGGAAACCTTATTTTCTGGGGACCATTGTCACCTGTGATTCCGGCGGGCAGTTTGAGCTGATCGACGGGCAGCAGCGCCTGACCACTTTTTTCATCCTTCTGTGCGCCATCAAACAGATCTACATGGCCCAGGGGCAGCAAACCAGCGTTCTGGAAAACCTGATTTACAGCGCCACCATGAACAACGATGGGGATGTGATCAATTTATACCATCTTCAGCTGCAATATGAGGATGCGGGAAACTGCCTGGAGCTGATCGAAAAAGGGCAGGAAAAGCCCGCCCATCTGACCCAATCGGGTGAGCGGCTGTTCAACGCCTTTCAGACGGCCCAGAAATTCCTGGGGGAACAGTTTCCGGAAATCGCCGATCTGAAAAAGTTTGTGGTGTTTCTGCTGAACAAAACCAGCTTTGTGCGCATCGAGACCTACGACATCACCGATGCGCTGAAGATCTTTGAAACCATCAACCAGCGGGGCAAGGGCCTGGACCCCATGGATCTGCTGAAAAACATGGTGTTCCGTCAGGTGGAGCGGAGCAAATTCAAAGAGCTGAACATGAACTGGAAATACATCACCCGGGCGCTGGAGAAGATCGACGAAAAACCTCTCCGCTTCCTCCGGTATTTTATCATGGCCAATTACGACACTTCCAAAGAGAAGGACGGCGTTCTCCGGGAGGATCAGATTTACAGCTGGCTCACCCGCAACAACGACCAGTGCCATTACCGGGAAGCGCCCTTTGCCTTTGTGCAGAAAATGATGGAACAGGTGGACCTGTATGTGAAATGCAGGATGCCCGATGATCTTTCCCAGGGAAATGTGCACCTGAAAAACATCCCTTTGCTGGCGGGCAAATCCTATAAGCTCCATCTGATGCTGATGCTGGCGGCTTCCAATATGCAGGAGGAGGCTTTTGCCCAGTGGAAAGCCGTGGTGGAATCGGTGATCTATTACGGGGTCATCAACCGGGTGGCCACCAATGTGACCGAGCACATCTTTGCCCAGTGGTGCCGGAGCCTGCGGCACATCGTCACGCCCCAGCAGCTGGATGAGTTCGTGCAGGAGACCGTTCTGCCGGAGGTGCGGGACTGGAAGCAGGACAACCATTCCAATTTCCTCCGCCTGGGGCTGAACAGTATGCAGCAATACCGCATCAAGTTCATCCTGGGAAAAATCACCGCCTATGTGGACGGGCTGCGGCTGGGCAAGACCACGGCAGAGGACCTGACGGTCTACACCCAGACGGCGGTGGAGATCGAGCACATCATGCCCCAGACCTGCGAAAACAAGGAGGCTTACGGCGTGGACGAGGAGGAATTTCCCATCTACCTCCACCGGCTGGGCAACCTGACTTTGCTGGAAAACAGCATCAACAAATCCATTCACAACGATCTGTATGAAAGCAAGGCGGCATCCTACAAACAGTCCAAGTTTTATATCACATCTTCTTTGCCCGGTCTGGTGGACCAGGGACAGGATACGGCCATCAACCGCACCAACCGGCTGCTGCGGGCCTGGCCCCAGTGGAACAAACAGGCCATTGAGGAGCGGCAGGAGATGCTGTACCAGCTGAGCGAAATGATCTGGAACATTGGGTAGCATATGCCAAAACCCCCGGAGGTTTCCGGGGGTTTTTCATGTGCCCCAAAGGGGCCTTGGCCGTTTTTTCACAAGCTAGGGGATGAGCACAAAGGCCCCATCCCGGAAGGAAAGGGAGCTATACGGCCCGCCGGCCTCGGACAAAAGCCCCGAAAGCAGGCGGGACAGCTGCCCCGTCCACTCCGAAGGCAGCAGGTCGGGGTCGATCTCCTGGCCCGAAAGCTCCAGGGCCGCAGGAGTCACCGTCATCTGTCCGTTTTCCCCGCTTTGGCAGGAAAAAGCCGCCATGATGGAGATCTTCTGGGGCAGGAGGGAGAGCATCAATTCTCCCTGCAGCCCCAGGTCCACCCCCTGGGCTTTCAGATAATCCCGCAGCCCGTCCCGGGCGGTCTGGCCTTCCACCGCCACCAGCCCCTCCCGGCTGATGCGCACATTCAGCCCTTCCAGAGGCAGTCCCTCCGGCAGACGCTGCTGCAAAAGCTCTTTGGCATATTCCTCGGTGATGAGCATCTGTTCTCCTCCCGTTCCGGCTCCCTGGGCGCTCTCCGGCTCTGTGGGTGCAGGCTGGGCATCCCCAGGCCGGGTGCGGCCCTCCCAGAAGATGCTGCCGATGAGCAGCAGGCAGGTGAGCAGGCAGGCGATGCACACCGCCAGATACAGCCGGTTTTCCTTCACAAATAAATCCCGCGGGGATGTCATGGCGTGCTCCCTCATCAGCACACGGCTGACCAGATAGGCGTCCTGGGTGACCATCCATTCCTCGTCCTGGGATATGGTATAGGTATACGCGGTCGCGTTTCCGGCCGAAACCGGCAGCAGTGAACCCATCAGCCACATCATCACGCCAATGGCGACAGCCGCCCGCAGCAAAATACGGCGTACTCGTCCTGTTTTCACACACCCACACTTCCTTTCCTGCGCAGCCGCATCATTTCAGACCGGAATACGCCATCGTACTCATCACACGGGATTGCATCAACGTAAAAAGAATCACATTCGGAAGAAACATTA
>CALLCY010000199.1:0-3078 GCA_938000015.1 uncultured Clostridia bacterium | reverse complement strand
AGCCTTCCCTGGTACGCACTGTTTCCACCACCACTCTGTATGAAGTGGCCCGCTCCAAAGCTCCCGCCAACCTGGTGGAGATCGCCTACCACGACAATCTGGAGGACGCTCAGTGGATTACCGAAAACCTCCCGGCCATTGCCTCCAATCTGGCTGTCTCCCTCACCCAATATTTCAATCTTCCCTTCATCGTCCCCGGCCCGGAATGGTGGGGAACGGTGGCCATTTCCAACGGCGCTCTCAACATCCGTTCCCGCCCTGATCTCACCTCTTCGGTGATCACCCGGGCTTATAAAGGCGATAAGATCAAAGTGCTGGGCCATTGGAATGGCTGGTACAGCGTGGATTACAACGGCACTCTGGGATATGCCAGCGCCCGCTACATCCGTTAGGTTATTCTGCAAAGGCTGGCTGTCTGTTTCAGCCGGCCTTTGTGCATTTTCACTATATACACTATGCAAATCTCCAAAAGTGCATCTTTCTCGCTTTATCCTATTGACTTTCTAACAAACTGCCGTATAATAGAGACAAGAAGAACGAAAGAGCAAAAGAAAAAAGCAGAAAGGAATGAGACCAATGGTTGAACAGCAGAATCAGCGACCGGCTCTCAGTTTCCGTGAAAAGTCTTCGAAACTTGAAACGCTTCGAATTCCCTTTTAACATTCTATTTTTCACACACCTGTTGCCCGGTTAGGGCAAGAAAGAATTTCTCCAGAAGTGTCTTAGTGATGTAGGCAAATGGTCAAACCATTTCCAAAGAACAGAGCTTTGATTGCGGCAGAGAAAAAAGAACACAGAATTGTGAGGAATGTTTGATAGCGGAACTGAGTAACCCGGAGCAAAACGATGGGTCTTCCCCCGGATCCATTCCCCAACAGCAAGCAAATGCTTTCTCCTGTACCTTGACAATGGAAATCCTTCCTTTTATATAGGCGGCAAAAGCCGCTGACAAGAAAAAAGAAGAGACACATTGAAAAAGGTTTTTTCACCGTTCTTCTTTTTACATAGAGCAAATCAGAAAGGACTGGAAAAAAGTGATTTACAATTCCTGAGACCGCTTGTTTGGTAAAACGAACAAGCGGTCTTTTTTGTTGTCTCATGCTTTTTGCTGGACATTTCTCCCCTCAAGAGATACAATATCTTTATATCACTCAGGAGGGCTCCCATGAATCAAGCTGATTTTGAAGATTTTTTTGCCATACTCAAGCCAGTGGTGGATCAAGGCCGCAGCGAGGACTTTTTCCGCCGCCACCCCCTGGAACAGCTGGATCTGACCCAGCAACAGGCGGTACGGCTTTTGAAATATCTGGACGCAGGCAAATTTGCCTCCCTTTGCAAGCGCTGCTTCGGCTTTGAGATGGATTATACCCCGGAAAACCTGTTGTATCTGGACATCGTCGTCACCAGCCTGTGTGCCTTGGATCTGGACGAGACCAAACTCACTCGCCTGCTCTACCGGGATGCCAATATGCCCCATGACTGGGACGATTCTGCCATGCAGCTTCTTCTCACCTATACCATCAAAGTGCATCACGAAGAACTGAAGGATCTTCTGAAAAGCGAAGCCTTCGGCCCTCACCAGCTGATCTCCTATGTGGACGACAAGGTAATCGCCGATTTGATGGAAGGGATCAATGCCTATCTGTGCGAAACTTACCTGAACGGTTTCTCCGGTCATTGGCGCTGCGACGCTCTGCGGGACGGCCATGCCGACGCCCTGGGCCTCGACACACTGGACCATGGCTATGTATCCTTCCTGGATGCTGTCTACCGCCGCTTTTACGAAGAGGACCTGCCCTTGTGCTATGTGTTCTGTTCTCTTTGCGGTCTGGATTACAGCGAAATGCCCCAGATTTTAGGGGCAAAATACCAAGTTGCCCCGGAAGAAACAAAGGAATAAAAAACACCCAGGTTTCGGTTTTTCCGACACCTGGGTGTTTTTTATTTTCTTTTTTGAGAAGGCAGCAGATCCAGCAGCACACGCAAACCGGCAAACAACACCCCGGCCACCGGCCAGATGATCCAGGTGCTTCCCCACCGGCCGGTGATAAAACTCCAGGCCAGATAAATCGCAGTAACAATGGTCCAATAAAACCCCGAGATGCTTTCCATTGTCCGGTTCTTTTCCTTTTCCTCTGGCTGAAAATCCCCTTGCTGAAGAAGTTTTTCCATGCTGGCCCAGCGAACACCAGGCACCAGGAAAAACATCACGCCAATATCCACCAGCAGGAATGTGATTGCAAGCAGAATCATCATATAGAATTGGTTTTTCAACAACGCCCCCAGAAACAAAGGAATGGGCGAAAGGATACAGATGCAGGCGCCAATTACATTACATCGGGCATAGGTGGTCTTGTATTCTTTCTGCCGCTGCTGCACCATTCCCCGCACACCGTACTCCGTCTCAAAAAACTCTTTGTCCAAAAATTCATAGGATCTGTTTTCAAAACCACAAAAGATAAATATCGCCACCGCGGCCGCCACCATCATTAAAAGGATCATCAATCCTCCCACTCCGGCCAGCTCTTCGGAAATACCTCCCGGGCTGTATTCCGCCCAGGCCGCCAACAGCAGCAGAGGAACTACCGCCAGAATACAGAGGAACACCCCTGCTGCAATCCGAATGGAGGCCCGCTCCCGCCATGCCAGGAATTCATTGGCCTCTGCCAATGTGACCCGCCGTACGGAAGTCTCCGCCACTGTACCAGTCGTTTCTTCGGTCTCCCGTTCATCTTTCAGCAAATAGTCCAGCGTCACTCCAAACAGCTCCCCCAGCTGCAAAATCTTTTCCATGCTGGGAATCGTCTGAGCCCCCTCCCATTTGGCCACGGCCTGCCGGGATACATTCATCTTTTCGGCCAACTCTTCCTGGGACCAACCGTTCTTTTTCCGCAATCGGATGATCTTATCCGCCAATATCATCTCTTTCCCTCCCTTGTTGGATTCTGCCCTTATTATACTGTGAAACCCGGTTTCTGACCAGCAAAAGAGGGGTGGAAATCTGTCAACCAGCGGTTGCAACCAGCGGTTTTCCCTTTTTCTTTTCTTTAGTGTAAAACTATGATAAAATATTTTTAA
>CALLCY010000198.1:0-12952 GCA_938000015.1 uncultured Clostridia bacterium | reverse complement strand
GAGAAAAGCAGCGTCTCAACATTGCCAACGCCCTGATTACAAAACCCCGGCTCCTTCTTCTGGATGAACCCACCGCCTCTCTGGATGCCCGGAGCAAACAGTGGGTGATGAATCTGATTCTGGAGCTGAAAAAGGAAGGGGCCGCCATGGTGGGGGTGTTCCATGATGAGATCGCCATCCGGACTTTAGCGGATCAGCGCTTTGAGATGAAGGAAAAGCGGCTGGTGCCGGTGGATTATGCGGCCCACTACGGGGAAGAGTTTTTGGACGAGACGGCAAACTGACTCAGGGAGAAAAGCCATGATCGATATGCATGTTCACTCCCATTGGTCCGATGGGGATTGTTCTGCCAGTCAGCTGGTGAGGATGGCCTGGGAAAAAGGTCTTTCCGGCATCATTCTCACAGATCATGACACCTTTGGCGGCGAAGATGATGGGGAAGAAGCGGCAAAAGCAGCGGGGATCTTTTTGGATCGGGGCATGGAGGTCAGCTGCCGGCAGGAGGATGGGCGGCCGCTGCATCTTCTGGCCTATGGAGTTCCCAAGGAAAACCGAGAGATGCTGGAAAGGTTCTGTGAGCCTTTCCGCTGGTCGCGGGATGAAGCAGTCCGGCAGAGCGTATTGGCTTTGGAAGAGCTGGGGTTTCCGGTAACGCTGGAACAGGTGGAGGCCTATGCCGGACCAGGTGGTCAGCTGTGCAAGCAGTATATCATGGATGTGATGATAAAAGCGGGGCTTTGCCATGAAATGTATGGAGAACTGTACCGCAGCATTTTCAAAAAACAGTCCGATGGCGCTCCACCGCTGGCGCCGCTTCAAGTGAAATTGGCCGACCCTTTTCAAGCTCTGGAGGCCATCCGGTGCAGCGGCGGATTAGCCGTGCTGGCCCATCCGGGGCAGTACGGGAATTTTCAGCTTCTGCCCCAGTTGGTTCACCATGACCTTTTCGGAATAGAGGCATATCATCCCAAACACGATGCGGAATGTACCCACCGATGCTTGGATTTGGCCCGACAATATGGCTTGGCTGTGACCGGTGGTTCAGACTATCATGGCCGCTTTGGGGAGGGTGAGCAGCTGGGAGAGTGGGGGATAAAGGCTCGGCCGGAATGGATATAGCATAGGAAAAAACCGCCTTCGGGCGGTTTATGAACTTTTTTGCCATAGAGTTTTACCCATTTGTGAATATTAGCACTCTCGCCTTGACAGTGCTAAAAAGCGGACTATAATAAAGGTGTACTAAAAAAGAAGGCCTGAATAAGACCTCCCAATGGGCACGACTTTACATCGTATCGAATGGAGGAATGATTTATGTTGCCCAGCATTTTTGGTGAGAATTTGTTTGATGAGTTCTTTGGAAACGCTTTTGACAACGACTTTTGGAGCACACAGAATCCGCTCTATGGCAAGAGGGCCAAGAACCTGATGAAGACCGATGTGAAGGAAGAGGAAGATGCATACAGCATCGCCATCGACCTGCCGGGCTTTGAGAAGGACAATGTGCAGGCTCATCTGGAGGACGGCTATCTCACCGTCACGGCCAACAAGAGCAGTGAGCAGGATGAGAAGGATCAGAAGGGCCGTTATATCCGTCAGGAGCGCTATTCCGGCTCCTGCAGCCGCAGCTTCTATGTGGGTGATATTCGCCCGGACGAAGTGAAGTGCTCCTATGAAAGCGGTGTGCTTCGCATTCGCATCCCCAAGCGGGATATGCAGCTGCCCGAAGGCCGCAAACAGATCGCCATCGAATAACTTTTGGATGAAAAATGCCCCGGCCGTATGGCCGGGGCATTTTTGTTTAGAAAAACGAAACTCCCCTGTTTCCGTAGAAACAGGGGAGTTGTTTGTGTAAAAGGGAGGGATTAGAGACCCATTTCCTTCTTGACTTCGGCGAAGCACTGGATGGCGAAATCCAGGTCTTCTTTGGTGTGAGCCGCAGAGATCTGGGTGCGCACACGGGCCTTGCCCTGGGGAACCACAGGATAGCAGAAACCCACCACATAGACGCCCTTTTCCAGCATCCGGGAAGCAAACTCCTGAGCAACCTTGGCATCATAGAGCATGACAGGCACGATGGGATGGGTGCCTTCGGGGATATCGAAGCCCAGAGTAGCCATCTTCTCGCGGAAGTACTTGGTGTTCTCATGCACCTTGTCCCGCAGAGCGGTGGATTCAGAGAGCATATCGAACACCTTGCAGCTGGCGGCAGCAATGGCCGGAGCCAGAGTGTTGGAGAACAGATAGGGACGGCTGCGCTGACGCAGCAGATCGACGATTTCCTGACGGGCGCTGGTGTAGCCGCCGGAAGCGCCGCCCAGAGCCTTGCCCAGAGTACCGGTGATGATGTCCACACGGCCCATCACGCCGCAGTATTCGGGAGTGCCCTTGCCGTGCTCGCCCATGAAGCCCACAGCGTGGCTGTCGTCCACCATAACCAGAGCGCCGTATTCATCGGCCAGGTCGCAGATGCCCTGCAGGTTGGCGATGAAGCCGTCCATGGAGAAGACACCGTCGGTGGCAATCAGCTTGATGCGGCAATCTTTGGCCTCTTCCAGTTTGGCCTTCAGGTCTTCCATGTTGTTGTTCTTATAGCGCAGTCTCTTGGCTTTGCACAGACGGACGCCGTCGATGATGGAGGCGTGGTTCAGCTCGTCGGAGATGACTGCATCCTCGGCGGTGAGCAGAGTCTCGAACAGGCCGCCGTTGGCGTCGAAGCAGGAAGAATAGAGGATGGTGTCGTCCATGCCCAGGAACTTGCTGATCTTGTTTTCCAGTTCCTTGTGCAGTTCCTGTGTGCCGCAGATGAAGCGGACGGAGGACAGGCCGTAGCCCCACTTGTCATAGCTGTCCTTGGCAGCCTGGATCACTTCCGGATTGTTGGACAGACCCAGATAGTTGTTGGCGCACATATTCACCACATTGTGAGCCTTGGTGGTGTCGATGCGGGCGCTCTGAGGAGTGGTGATAAAGCGTTCGTCCTTATAGGTACCGGATTCCCGGATGCCTTCCAGCTCTTTGGCGTAGATCTTCAATGCCTCTTTCATGATATGAGCTTCCTCCTTTTGATAATAAAAATAGATGAAATGGGCTTATTTCTTTGTGGTCCAGTCTAGCACAACCTTGCCGGAGTTGCCGGAGATCATGGCTTCGAAGCCCTTTTCAAATTCGGTGTAGTGGTAGTGATGGGTGATCACCGGATGGAGATCCAGGCCGCCCTGCACCATGGCGATCATCTTGTTCCAGGTGGCGAAGATCTTGCGGCCATAGATGCCCTGGAGGGTCAGACCCTTGAGGATCACATGGTCCCAGTTGATCTTGGTGTCGGGGCCCTGGAGACCCAGCAGGGAGACCTTGCCGCCGTTGCGCATCAGGCTGAGCAGCTGGTTGAGGCCGGGAGCGCTGCCGCTCATTTCCAGACCCACATCAAAGCCTTCCTTAATCTTCAGAGCTTCAAAATAATCTTCGGGCTTTTCTTTGGCCACATTGACGCAGGCATCGGCGCCCAGCTTCTTGGCCAGCTCCAGGCGGTATTCGTTCACATCAGTGATGACCACATTGCGGGCACCAGCGTATTTGCAGATGGCCACAGCCATAACGCCGATGGGGCCTGCGCCGGTGATTAGCACATCTTCGCCCACCAGATCCCACATCAGGGCGGTGTGAGTGGCGTTGCCAAAGGCATCGAAGAAGGAGACCAGATCTTCGTCCAGATCCTCATCCACAGGCACCACATTGCTCTCGGGGATGCACAGGTACTCAGCAAAAGCGCCGTCCCGGTTGACGCCCACGCCCTTGGCGGTGGGGCACCACTGGCCATTGCCTTCACGGCAGTTGCGGCAGGTGCCGCAGATGATGTGGCCTTCGCCGGTGACCCGCTGGCCCACCTTGTACTTGGTGGCGTTGGGGCCGCATTCGGCGATTTCGCCTACATATTCATGGCCGGTGACCAGGGGAGGATTGAGGTTGGCCTGGCTCCAGGGGTCCCAGTTGTAGATGTGCACATCAGTGCCGCAGATCGCAGTTTTGTGGATCTTGATCAGCACTTCGCCGTTGCCAGGAGTGGGAACGGGCACCTGGGTGAGGGTCAGACCTTTGACGGGGCCGGTCTTGACCAGGGCGTCCATCATTCTTTCAGACATTTCGCTCATCTCCGTATTCATAATAAAATGTGTTTTCATACAAAGGGACAAAGCTGTCCACAAACATTATATCACAGCTTTTTGACTTTTCAATGAGAAAAGACTTTCTTTTTCAAACAAAAATACCGATTTGTCCGTCTATGGAGGACAGTTTGCCGCAGGAGAAGGCCAGCTTTGTGCAAAAGGCAAAAAAAGGGCCTGCCCCGGCTCGTGCCGGGACAGGCCAAAGATCAATTCAAAGGAGGCCGGGCAGCGTCCACCACCTGGGCCGGATCAAAGAAATATTTGCTGATGCGCTCCGGATGCTTGAGCATGGTGTAACCGTCCAGATTGAGGCGGTTCTGGATCATGCTGTTGCCCTCATAGGAGGTAGCCATGTTGGCGGCCACAGGACAGATGATTTTAAAGCCCTGATCCACCATATACTGATACCGGGGATCACTGGGATCATAGTGGGCGCCGAAAGGAGTGATAAGCACTTGAGTGGGGCCGGTGTAGGTGCCGATCAGTTCGCGCCAGCGGGTCAGGTCGCTTTCCAGCTCTTCCATGGTGATGTCGCCTCGCCAGTAGCCGTTGTGGGTGTAGCTGTGGCAGCCGATCTCCCAGCCGGTTTCCCGCAGACGCTGGGCAATTTTCTGCACATCCTCCAGCATCTGCTGTCCTTCTTCCGGGGTATAAAGCTCCAAATCGGTGATCCGGTAGCCGAAGGCTCCCTGGTAGCCGGTAGGGGCCAGAATGCCCTTGGCCCCCCGGAAGGAGAATTCCGGATGTTCCTTGACGAACTGATCCACGATGGGCTGCACATCGCCGTCATAAGTGTTGCTTACTGTGCCGTCAGGGGCTTTCACTTCGGTGACCACATCCCCTTGTTCATTGATCACCAGCCGGGTGGCAAAGCCGTCGGGGGCCATATAATCGTAATAACTCAGATCGTCCACCGACAAAATCAAAGGCTTCTTGCCCTGAGGCAGGTAGATATCCTTCTGGGTCACAGAGCCGTCTTCATTCACTTGGATCAGCTCATTGATATCATAGAGGACAAAATCGTTTTCCAGCAACAGAGGGAGCATCTTTTTGAATTCGCTGACGGTGGTCATCCACATATTGTAGCCTTCGGCCGGATGGCCCTCGTTGTCAAAAGCCAGTTCCGGATAGATGATCAGGCTGTGGAAAAACACATGATAGGGCATCCCCTCGTATTTTACCAGGGAGTCCTTGTCCTGCTGGCAGGTTTCGATGGCTTGCTTCACATCGTCATTCACCAGCTTTTTGTCGGCGTTTTCCAAAAGCTCCAAAGCTTCGTCATAGAAATATCCCCGGCGAAGAGTATCCGCTTTTTCCAGAAGCTCCTGACGCTGCTCTTCCAGCTGTTGAGAGGTTTCTCCCTGGCCGGGTTTGAGAGAAGAACCGGGAGTATTTGGACGGCCGGTAAAGCAGGTAATGAGGGCGAAAACGGACAGGGCAAAAGCGCAGCAGGAAAGGAGGAAGGCCACAGCGCGGCGGCGGGGGGAAGGATGAGATGTCATGACAAAAGCCTCCGTTGTTGATTCGACAAAAAGATGGTTTTTTCGATGCCCTCATTATAAAATAAGAAGGGTGAAGATGCAACCACGGGTCAGTTACAAACAGTAAAGGAATGGTTACAAAGAAAACGATACAGTTCTTTACAATTTGTTTTTTTTTAAGATATTGCATTTTCATAATTTCGATGGATAATAAAACACAGAGAAGGGCGGTAAGCCTTTGAGAAAGAAAAAGGAGGCAACACTTCTATGAATGAGGATAAAATGAATCGGGAAAATAGGGAGAACACCCAAAATTTTAGCACGACCACAAATGGCGGCTGGGGCGAAACCAGCCAGGAAGAGAAAAAGGAGCAAATGGCCCAGTCCATTTCTCAGGCGGCGGAGCAGCAGACACAGGCGGAGCAGAAGCCCGCTTTTATCAGCGATCAGGCCCAGCCGGTGAATCAGACCAGTGCTCAGGAAACTTCTGGCGGTTGGGGTTATACCCAGAACCAGGCAGCTTCCCCCAACCAGGGCGGCTGGAATCAGAGCAGCCAGCCGGCTTCTTCCCAAAATACAGGCTCAGCGCCTTCCTATCATAGCTATGGACAGGCCAGAAGTGCGTATGACACCCAGGGGATCTATGGCGGAAAGCCCCGGCAGCCCCGGGCACCTAAGGAGCATAGTCCCGGTGGAAAGAAGCGGGTGGCCCGTTTCTTCAAAGGGGTAGGCGCCCTGGTGCTGGTGGCCGCCGTTTCGGTGGGTTCCACCGTGGGCTATTTGAAATGGATCGGGTATGAGCCTTCCAAGGGCACCAGTTCCAATTCTTCCGGCAATACTACCAGCGGCACCAAGGTGATCTATCAGCCCACTTATAAAGAGGATGCTCTCACCTCTGCCCAGATCTATGAGGAAAATGTCTCTTCGGTGGTGGCCATCACCAGCCAGCTGTCCAACGGCAGCGGCGTGGGTACCGGTATCATCATGAAAGAGGATGGCTATATCATCACCAACGACCATGTGGTGGCCGATGCGCTGAGCATTACGGTGCGTACCTATGACGGCACCGAATATGAGGCCCAGGTGGTGGGCACCGATGAAAAGACCGATATCGCCGTCATCAAAATCGATGCCGATGGTTTGAATGCTGCCACTTTTGGCGATTCCGACCAGTTGGTGGTGGGCGAGCCTGCCGTGGTCATCGGCAATCCGCTGGGCCTGGAATTTGCCAACACCATGACCCAGGGCGCCATTTCCTCCACCAGCCGTGATATCCAGATCGGCAATTATATCATGAATGTGATCCAGACCGATGCTTCCATCAATCCGGGCAACTCCGGCGGCCCGATGTTCAACAGCCTGGGCGAAGTGGTAGGCGTGGTTTCCTCCAAGATCAACACATCGGAAGCGGTGGGCATCGGTTTTGCCATTCCCAGCAATACCGCTCTCAAGGTGGCCAATGACTTTATCGAATATGGCGCTGTGCAGGATCGGCCCATGCTGGGTGTCACCGTGGAACAGATCAATTCCTATTATGGCCAGATGCAGGGCCTTGCAGCCGGACTGCGGGTGTCCGAAGTGGTAGAGGGCGGCGCAGCCCAGCAGGCCGGTATCCAGTCCGGGGACTATATCGTCTCCTTCAATGGAGAAGAAGTGACCACCCTTTCCGAACTGAATTATGCCAAGGATCAGTGCAAGGTGGGTGATACCGTCAAGGTGGGGCTTATCCGAAATGGTAAGGAGATCACAGTGGATCTGGTGCTGAAAGACGCCAATCAGCTGGATACCTGATGAAAACAGAAATGGGATCATTCCTCCCTCTGTGATGTGAAATAAAATTCCGTAAAGAAAAGGACGCTGGTTTTCCAGCGTCCTTTTCTTTTGTCTTTGGAAAGAACAAGATGCTATAATAGCAGGCAAGGAGGAAGCTTTTAATGGATAGAATCAATGAAGTGCAGCTTGAGCCATTGGAAAAGCAAGAGCGGGAGGAATTTATTACTCAGGTACAGCAGGCCTTTGACAAAGGTGCACAGGATGTGTTTGGGAAGGATATTCCTCCGGCGATCCCGCGAAAAGATGTGGAAGAATCGTTGGACGATCCCAAGTGCAAGGCGTATCATATTCTGTGCCAGGGAAAAGTGGTAGGCGGCGCTGTGGTGCGGTGGGAAGAAGCGGAAAGACGCTGCGGATTGGAGCTGCTGTTTATCCGGCCGGAAATTCACGGACGGGGCCTGGGGCAGAGCGCCTGGCAGGCCATCCAGCAAGCTTATCCCCACACTCGGGTATGGGAGACCCATACGCCTTATTTTGACAAGAGGAATATCCACTTCTATGTGAATAAGTGCGGTTTTCACATTGTGGAGTTTTATTGTGAGGCGCATCCCTCTCCTCATGCTCCCAGCCAACCGATTCCCGGCGGAAATGTCTTTTTCCGTTTCGAAAAGCAGATGGCAGAATAAAAAAGAGCCCGGCCATGACCATGGTCGGGCTTTCTTTAATGTTTGTCGTTGTGCTTTTTCACAATGCGGGTGTAGATCAGAAGACCGATGGAGCTGACGAGCACCGTGATGGCAAAGACGATGATGGCCAGCCGGTAATCCTGAAGACCCATGGCGTTGCCGCCCATGGTGGAGGAGATCACCGAGGGGATGCGGGCAATGGTAGACAGCACCAGAAAGGTTTTTAGGTTCATGGGCGTCAAACCGATGAAGTAGGTGATCACATCCTTGGGTGTGCCGGGAATGAGAAAAAGGAAGAAGATCAAAAGCTCCAGCTTGCGGCTGTTGTGGATAAATTTCAGCGAATCCAGCTTTTCCCGGGAGATAAAGGCTTCTACCATTTTCACACCGAAGCGGCGGGTAAAACCATAGATGATGATGGAGCCCAGTACCGAGCCGGTGAGGCAAAGAATCAAGCCCTCCCAGGCGCCGAAGGTGAAGCCCGCGGCGATTTCCACCACTTCTCCCGGCATGATGGCCACCACCACCTGAAGCACCTGGATGCCGATAAGGGCCAAGCGGCCCAATATCCCCTGGCCTTGAGCCCAAGCCCGGAAACCTTCCGGATCGGAGGCAAAGGTGAGGATACGGCTGCCGAAGGTGAAAGTGATGAAAAGAAACACACCGATAAGCCCCAGGAGAGAACAAAGGCTCACCGCTTTGCGCCGGCGTCGATAGCTGCGCTCTTCCTGCTCCGGGGTACGATCCGAATGCATGGGAAACACCTCCCTTGGTTGTTGAAAGCAAGTATAACAGCAAAGTGTTGCAAAATTTTCTTAAAAACCTTACAATATTCTTAAAACCACAGGCGCTGGTGAAAAAATCCCTTTTTTTCAGTATAGCACAAATGGGCGCCGGTGGGAACCGGAAGAGAGGGAGAACAAAGTGACAAGGTACTATTATGGTCAGGGCAAAGTGGTGCTGGCCGCTCGGGAACTGTTTGGCTGGCAGGAAGATTATGCCGATGAAAAATACAGCCGCTACACCGGTCTGGAGATCGCTTTGCAGGAAGATGGACGCTTCTCCGTATGGGGAGATCTGGGCGAAGAGGACGCCGAGCTTTTGCGGGACACCAAACCCGATCACAAAAATCTGCTGCCCCGTGTGCTGGGGTTTGCAGATGAGCGGACCAAAGAATAAAGGAGAGTGAAGACCATGGCGGAAAAACCCACCTACTTGCTCATCGACAGCCAGGTGCTGCCCGATGTGTTTCTGAAAGTGGTACGGGCCAAGGAAATGCTGGCCCGGGGAAAGGTGAAAAGCGCCGCCATGGCCGCCCGGGCTTGCGGCATTTCCCGCAGCGCCTTTTATAAGTATAAAGACAGTGTGGAGCTGTTTGACCGGGGCGGCGGCAGCATGATTACCTTGTATTTTTCCCTGGCCGATGAACCGGGGGTGCTGTCGGCGGTCCTCAGCTGTATCTACGATGCCGGTGCCAATATCCTTACCATCAATCAGAATATTCCCGCAGACGGCGTGGCTCCGGTGACCATCGCTTTGAAGCTGGGGGAGCAGACCACGGCGGCCCAGTTGCAGATCAGCCTGTTGGGCATCCCCGGTGTGGTACGGGTGCGGGAAATCTGAGCCGCCCATGCAAAAAGGACCGCCGGAAGGCAGTCCTTTTTTGCGCATGGTTTGGCAGTTAGCCGTCGTATTTGCAGTTTTTGCTGTTTTCAGCCTTGTTGTTCTCCATCTTGTTGTTCTTGCTGTTCTGGCTGTTTTTGCTGTTCTGGTTCTTCATGCGCTCACCTCATTTCCTGTGCTCCTATTGTGCACCGTCTCCCCCGGTTTTATACATTGATTTTTCACCGGGAAATGTGTTAAAATGAAAAACAGTGTTTGGCCGCTCTTTTTCGGAAGAGGGCGCGAAAAATGGAATCTATTTGAAGGATATAGGAGGGGACGAAATGTCCGGACATTCCAAATGGCATAATATTGCCAGGAAAAAAGGCGTTGTGGATCAGCAGCGCGCTAAAGTATTCACCAAATTTGCCCGTGAGATGGCGGTGGTCATCCGCACCGGCGGCTCGGCCGACCCCAGCGTCAACGGCAAGCTGCGGGATGTAATCGCCAAGGCCAAGGCCAACAATGTGCCCAATGATAACATCAACCGGGTGCTGCAGAAATATGCTTCCGGCGGCGCCGGTGAGGATTACGAATCCATCACCTACGAAGGCTATGGCCCCAAGGGCATTGCCGTCATCGTGGAGACTCTTACCGACAACCGCAACCGTACCGCCGGTGATATGCGCCATTATTTTGATAAATACGGCGGAAATCTGGGTGCTTCCGGCTGTGTGTCCTGGCAGTTTGACCGCAAGGGTATGCTGGTTGTGGAGCGTCTGGATGATATGGACGAGGACGAAGTGATGATGCAGGCCCTGGAAGCTGGCGCTTCCGATTTCTCCGCTGAGGAGGATGTGTTCGAAATCACCACCACTCCCGACGATCTGGGTTCTGTCCGGGAAAAGCTGGAGGAGAACGGCTTTACATTCCTGGAGGCCGAAGAAGCTATGGTGCCCCAGACCTACATTTCTCTGGATGACGAAGACGACATCAAGAACATGAACAAGCTTCTGGAAATGCTGGAAGATAATGACGATGTGCAGAATGTGTGGCACAACTGGGAGAATCCCACCGAAGCGTAAAATTGAACTTTTTTGACTGAATAGTTTATGTTTTTCGTCAATAATCGGGGAATTGGCAACTTGGTTTTGAATGAGTTGTGTATTTTCTGATTTGAGCGATGACATACATACTTCCTTCTATTGTGGTATACAATTTGTGAGCAGAAGGAGGAAGTAGTATGAAGCTGGAAGTGTTGGTCAAGGAATATCTGATAGAGATTGAGGTCAGAAAGTATACCCCCAAGACGATACGGGGGTATCGGAATGGCCTCAATCTTTTTTCGCGTTTTTGCAAAGAAAATCTTGATCTGGATGAAATCGAAGATATTACGCTTGCAGTAGTAAGGCAATTTGCAAAACATATGACCGAAGCGGGGAGAAAGGGAACATACATCAATGGATTATTGAAAATAGTAAAGTCTTTTTTGCAGTATTGCTACGAAGAAGGTTATGGCGGTTTTAATACGAAGAAGAACTTCAAATGGTGTAAGGAAGAGAAGCCCATTATTAGGACTTATAATCCTTCTGATGTGCGCTCCATGCTCCAATCCTGCAAGGGATATGATTTTCTATCTATCCGTGATAATGCTGTTCTAGTTACCTTGTTTGAAACAGGAATACGCTGTTGGGAATTGTGCTGTATCCAAAAGGAAGATATCCATGATGACTTTATTGTTATAAAAGGTAAAAACCATAAGCAGAGAGTTGTCCCTATTACGCCGCTTCTGCAAAAGGCCTTGTTGCGCTATCAATTAGCAGCAGAGCGCTATTTTACCCTAAAATCCACCGATCATTATTACTTTTTGTCTTTTCATGGCCGACAGCTTACAAATAGTGCTGTTGAGCATATTGTCAAACGACATGGAAGCGGAATTAAAGGAGTTAGAGTATCTCCCCACACTTGCCGACATTTCTTTGCGCAACAGCAAATGAAGCTGGGGACAGACCTTTATACAATCTCAAGGCTCCTGGGCCATGAGAATATTAGAATTACTCAAACATACTTAAATAGCTTACGGGATGAAGAAATCATAGAGATAGCTAAACATAAAAGTGTTCTTATGAATTTGTAGTATAGAAGCAGGGCAAAGAGATTTTACTTTGTCCTGCTTTTTGTTTGTAGTGGTGGAGTGGCATAGTATAAAAGAAGAGTATTAAAAGTAATATATGTGTTTGTAGTATCAAAAGATATTGACAGGCTGTTTCATTTTTGATAATTTTATAGTATCAAATCAAACGAACGATAGATTTAATACTTTCTTGGCAAGAGGGGACTAGATATGATTTATGGATATTGCAGAATTAGTACCAACAAACAGAATATCGAGAGACAGGAGCGTAATATTAAGGCGGTCTATCCAGAAGCTATGATTATCAAAGAGGCCTATACCGGAATAAGCCTTGACCGTAAAGAATGGGGGAAATTGTTAAAACAACTTAAAACTGGCGATATAGTCGTTTTTGACAGTGTAAGCCGTATGAGTAGAAATGCAGAGGAAGGTTTTGAAGCTTATCAAGATATGTTTAGACAAGGTATCAATCTTGTTTTCTTGAAAGAGCCGCATATTAACACAAGTACATATAAAGCAGCTATGGAGAATCAAGTACAACTGACAGGCAGTCATGTGGATTTGATTTTAGAAGGGGTCAATAAATATCTTTTGGCTTTAGCAAAGGAACAAATTAAGATTGCCTTTGACCAGGCGGAGAAAGAGGTTTCTGATCTTCACCAGAGAACAAAAGAAGGTATTCAGACAGCCAGAATGAACGGTAAACAGATCGGACAAAAGGCTGGTGTAAAGTTAATCACAAAGAAAAGCGTTGCCAGCAAAGAAATCATTCTGAAGCACAGTAAAGATTTTGGTGGAAGTTTATCAGACATGGAAATGATGCAGCTTACAGGTTTGGCTAGGAATACCTACTACAAATATAAGCGTGAGCTAAAACACGGAAATTAGTTTACCATTGAATGGGGTAAGGTAATACAGCTTTGTCCCATTTCTATTATTTTAATTGAAAAGTGAAGCAAGAAACGGCTGTGTGCAGGAGAGAAGGTATCCTTATATCCCCCTACGCATAAAGGCAAATCGTGGGTAGAAACCTAATTAATTTGTTTAGTATCCCGCTTCAAGGCAAGGCCCCGAAGGGGCCAATATAGCCGGGGTGGTTATGGATACAAAAAG
>CALLCY010000197.1:0-12940 GCA_938000015.1 uncultured Clostridia bacterium | reverse complement strand
GGGCCTTGAAATAGTCCAGGCCGGGCTTTCCCTCCGGGGTGGAGAGGATGCCAAAGTAGAACCGGCCGGCCTCCCGGTTGATCTCCAATATACGGGTTCGCAGCCGGGACATGGACAGGTCCGCCCCCTCTTCGGGCAGGGACAGGCCCGCCCGCTGGGCCAGAAACCGCACTGCCTCGGTAAAGTCCAGGTTCTCCACGCCCATGATAAACGTGATCACATCCCCGCCCTTGTTGCAGCCAAAGCAGAAAAAGGAGTTGTTCTCTGGATAAACACAGAAGGAGGGGGTTTTCTCGTTGTGGAAGGGGCACAGCCCCACCAGGTTCTTGCCCCGGCGCCGCAGGTTTACATAGGAGGCCGCTATATCCTCAATGCGGTTGCGGTCATTCAGCTCCCGGAGAAATTCCGGTGGAAACGGCATGGGCTGGCTCCCTCCTTTTCTGCAATGGTGTTTTTGGGGCTTACAGGCCCAAGTTCCAGGCCTTGGGGATGAACAGGTCCTGATAGCAGGCCACGGCGTAGTGGTCGGTCATGCCGGCCACATAGTCGCAGGACGCGGTCTCCACGCCCTCCTCCTCGGCGATGCGCTTCATGTAATCCGGCAGGTAATCCGGGTTCCGGAAGTGGTTGAACAGGCTGTGGATGATATGGGGCACCTTGCGCTCCTCCCGCTTGGCGTACTCATTTAAGTACACCGCCTGGTACATGAAGTCGCTGAGTTCCTCATAGGCCCGGTACGTGACCTCATCCATAGCGATCTTCCCCTCGTGGCTGTTTTCCACCACCGAGCGGATCAGCCCTGCGCCGCCCCGGGGAATAAGCACATCGATATACCCCCGCAGGCCCATCATCTGCTGGGCGGTCTCCCGGGAAGTATCGTCCAGCAAAATGACACAGTCGGGGCACAGGCCCTCCTGCTCCAGAGCGCTGCGCATCACTTTAGCCAGCTGGGTATTGGAGAAGAAGGCTTCCTTGCCGCCCCGGAGGAAAGCGGCGCTGCCGGCCTTGAAGCAAAGGACGGCGGAGTCCACTGTCACATTGGGCCGGGCTTCATAGATGATGCCGATGACCCCCATAGGCACCGACACCTTTTCAATGACCATGCCGTTGGGGCGATGGATGGTCTCCAGCACATTGCCGGTGGGATCGGGCAGCTGAGCCACCTGACGGGCCCCTTCCGCCATGCTGCGCACCCGGCCTTCGTCCAGCCGCAGCCGGTCGATCATGGTGGGGCGCACGCCGTTTTCCTGGGCCGATTCCACATCCCGGGCATTGGCCGCCAGGATGGCGGGGATATTGTCTTCCAGGGCCTGGGCAATGGCCAGCAAGGCCCGATTCTTTTGTTCGGTATCGTAAAGGGCCAGCTGCCGGGCGGCTTCTTTGGCCTGTTTTGCCAGCTGGTGCAGATGATCGGTCATACTTGCAAAACCTCCTAAGAGATGGATTTGGCAGGAAGGAACAGCGAACCCACCGGAATGCCATCCAGCAGATCATACAGCAGGTTGGGGTCGCTGCCGTTGATGATAGCCATGGGGATGCCGTGGGAGGTGGCGATCTTGGCGGCCTGGATCTTGGTGCTCATGCCGCCGGTGCCCAGTCCCGAGCCGGAACCGCCGGCAATGCTCTCAATATGGCTGTCGATCTGGTGGATCACCGGGATCAGGGGAGCCTTGGGATTTTTCCGGGGATCTTCGGCATACAGGCCGTCGATGTCGGACAAAATGATCAGTCCATCGGCGCCGGTGAGCACGGCCACCATGGCCGACAGAGTATCGTTGTCACCAAACTCCAGCTCTTCGGTGGAGACGGTGTCGTTTTCATTGACAATGGGGATGGCTCCCATGGAAAAGAGCCGCTCGAAGGTGTTGCGGGCGTTCTGGGCCCGATTCTCCACCTCCACCACATCCCGGGTCAGCAGCACCTGCGCCACCTTGTGGCTTTTTTCCAGAAAGAGCTTGTCATAGAGATACATCAGCTCGCACTGGCCCACAGCGGCAGCGGCCTGCTTGGAAGGGGTATCTTTGGGACGGCAGGGGAGCCCCAGCTTGGCCACTCCCACGCCCACTGCTCCGGAGGAGACCAGTACCACCTCCCGGCCGGAGTTTTTGATATCGGAAAGCACTTTGCACAGCCCTTCGAACCGGCGGATGTTGATCCGTCCGGTTTCATAAGTCAATGTGCTGGTGCCGATTTTTATCACAATGCGTTTGGCCCTGGACAGCGTGTTCAAAAAAAGACCTCCCGGCGCCTTTGGCGCGATGATTTTATTTCATCTTACTATACCAAAGAATTGCTCCTTCGTCAAAGGAAAATGGCATCAAAAAGGACGGCTCAAAGCCGCCCTTTTTTGTGCGTAAATTCCTGCTATATCTTGCGTTTTTTCGCCATATGGATGGCCATACCTTCCAGATCCTCCACAGCTTCGGTGACCGCTTCCACATAAGTGGGGTGGGGACGGATGACGGCGGCCAGCTGCTTCTGGGAAAGGCCGTTGACGATGGCGGTGGCCAGCTCGCCCACCATATCGGTGGCCCGGGCGCACATCAGCTGTGCCCCCACCAGCCGGTCTCCTTCCTCGTCATAGACCAGCTTGATAAAGCCCCGGTCCTGCAAAGAGAGCATGGATTTGCCGTTTGCCATCATGGAGGCCTTGCTAGTCTTGACCTTCATACCCTTCTCCTTGGCCTGGGCCTCAGTCAGGCCCACCGAAGCGATCTCCGGGTTGGTATAGATGCAGTCAGGGATCACATCCAGGCAAATGGAAGGTTCTTTGCCCAGCATATTCTCCACGGCCACAATGCCCTGGGCCGATGCCACATGGGCCAGCTGCACGCCGGGGATCACATCGCCGATGGCATAGACATTTTCCCGGTTGGTGCGGAAATGCTCATCCACCAGAATGGCACCCTTTTCATCCTGCTCCACCGAAAATCCCGGGCCGAACAGGTCCTTGGTGTTGGGGCTGCGTCCGGCGGCCAGCAGCACGCCGTCGCCTTCCACGCTCTTATATTCTTCCCCGTCCAGATACCAGCATTGCAGCTTGCCTTCGGGACTTTGGGTGATCTTCTTCAGCCGGGCTTTGTGGACAAATTCCACGCCTCGCTTTTTCAACACCATGGTCAGATTCTGGGCCAGCTCCTTGTCCACTTTGGGCAAGATTCGGTCCCGGGATGCCATCAGGGTTACTTTCTTGCCATAGGCATTATAGAGGGAAGCAAACTCCATGCCGATGACCCCGGCCCCGGCCACGATCAGGTGGTCATACAGGGTATCCATGCTCAGCAGCTCATCGCTGGTGATAACTCCCGGCAGATCCATCCCCTCCACCGGCGGGCTGGAAGGCACGCTGCCTGTGGCGATGAGGATGTGCTCTGTGTGAAGGGTTTCCTTTTCGCTCCCATCCAGGGGAGAAAAGGAAACGGTGTGCTCATCCAGGATGGTGCCGGTGCCCCGGAGATGGGCAATGCCATTGCTCTTGAACAGCTGTTCCACGCCGCCCCGCAGCTTGCCCACCACCTCTTCCTTCCGGGCCTGGATCTTGGCCGGGTCCAGCGTCACATGATCGGCGTGCAGGCCCAGGGTTTCAAAGTTATGTACCGCTTCGTGATAGAGCTCGGCGGCATGGAGCATGGATTTGGTGGGGATACAGCCCCGATTGAGGCAGGTGCCTCCCACATCCCGGTTTTCAATGACGGCGGTCTTGAGCCCCAGCTGAGCCGCCCGAATGGCGGCCACATAGCCTCCCGGCCCGGCGCCGATGACCACCAGCTGATATTGTTGATCCATCTGGCTTTCCTCCCGTTCTCGCAAAGATAAAAGAGGGCGGGGGCCTGTTTGACCTCCGCCCCTGTGATGATTTTAAAAGTCCTCCCCTTCCAGAAGGGAGCAAAGATCCCGGCCCATCTGACCGTCCATCTCATAGCCCAGTTCTCCCGCTTCTTCCGGCAAAAGAGGCCGTATGGCCTGTAAAAGAGCCGCAGAGGAGTAGGGGAGCCCCATCAGGGCCTGCTCCAGCTGAGGGAAAAATTCCGAGTCCATGGCATCGGAGAAAATACGGGCTTTCTCCACCCGTCCGCCGTTGATTCCAAGGCAGATCTTGACCCCACCCCAGGGGAACCGGCCGGCGATCTCCTTGTCAAAGGGGATCTTTTTCCCCAGCCGCCACTGGAAGGAGGCATATTTTTCCTCCAGGGCCTCCAGGGCCTTTTGGTCCAGATCCTCTTCCCGCAGCTTTTCCACAGGACCGCCATAGACCTTTTCAAAGGCCTCTTCCAGCCGCTGCTTCATGGTTTCCACCGTGATGTCCTGGGAGAATTCCCGCAGGTTTGCCACACGGCTGCGCACCGAACGCACTCCCTTGGATTGGAGCTTGTCCGGCTGCACATTGAGGTAGCGGCCCAGAGCACCCATGTCCACATCGATGAGGATGGTGCCGTGGTGGTAGGCATTCTGCCCTTTTTTATAAAAGGCGTTACCGGAAAACTTCCGTCCCTCCACCAGGATGTCGTTGCGGCCCGACCGCTCCACGGTCAGGCCAAAGCTGGCAGCCGCCTCCTGAATCACCTGGGTCTGCCGGGCCACATCGTAATCGGCCCGGGGAACAAGGAAGGTGAAGTTCAGGTTTCCCAGATCATGGAACACGGCACCCCCGCCGGAGAGACGGCGGGCCAGATGCCCGCCGTCTTCTTCCAGCTCTTTCACCCGGCATTCCTGCCAGGCGTTCTGATTTTGTCCGATGACCACCGTCTGCCGGTTCTGCCACAGATACAAGGTGCAGCATTCCGGCGGATTGCTTTCCATCAAAAGCTCTTCCAGTGCCAGGTTATAATAGGGGTTTACAGAAGCGGTGGTAATGAGCCGGGTATGCTTGATCATTTGTCAAAATGATAGCAGATCACCGGCGTACGGGCAGCCTTCACCTCGTCGGGACGGCGAATGACGGTTTTCACCGGCAACTCGTGCATATGCTCCGGATTTTCTTCCGCCATGGCATGAATCCGCTTGAGGGCGGCCACCACTTCGTCCAGAGTGGTTTTGCTCTCGGTTTCGGTGGGTTCCACCATCAGATCTTCCGGCACGATAAGGGGGAAGTACATGGTGGGGGGATGGATGCCCTCGTCCAGCATGGCCTTGGCGATGTCGGTGGCGGTGACGCCCTTTTCCTTGTGCATCTTATCCAGGGTGATGATGAACTCGTGCATGCAATGGCCCTTGGTGGCGATGTCATAGGTGTCCGACAGCTGATGCATCATATAGTTGGCGTTGAGCACCGCATTGCGGGAGGCCTCGGGGATGCCCTTCTGGCCCAGGGTGAGCACATAGGTGAGAGCCCGGACCACCACCAGGAAGTTGCCGTAAAAGGCCTTCATCCGGCCGATGGACTGAGGCAGATCGTAGTCCATGGTATATCCATTCTCGCCAGCCACCGCATGGGGCTTGGGCAGATAGGGGGCCAGCAGTTTTGTGCAGCCCACAGCGCCGCTGCCCGGTCCACCGCCGCCATGGGGGGTGGAGAAGGTTTTGTGCAGGTTGAGATGCACCACATCAAAGCCCATATCACCGGGGCGTACCTGACCCATAATGGCGTTGAGGTTGGCGCCGTCATAATAGCAAAGGCCGCCGGCGTCCTTGATAATCTTGGTGATCTCCAGAATGTTCTTATCGAAAATACCCAGGGTATTGGGGTTGGTCAGCATCAGACCAGCGGTGTCTTCGCCCACCGCTTCCCGCAGCTTATCCAGATCGATGCCGCCTTCTTCATTGGAAGGCACATTGACACAGGTGAAACCAGCCATCACCGATGTGGCCGGGTTGGTGCCGTGGGCGGAGTCGGGAACGATGATCTTGGTGCGTTTGGTATCTCCCCGCATTTTGTGGTACTGCTTGATGAGCAGCACGCCGGTGAGTTCGCCATGAGCGCCCGCCGCCGGCTGGAAGGTCATCTCATCCATACCGGTGATCTGGCACAGGTATTTCTCCGCCAGGGCCATCACTTCCAGGCAGCCCTGGACGGTGTGCTCCGGCTGGAGGGGATGGACGCCGGTAAAACCGGGCAGAGCGGCCATTTCCTCATTGATCCGGGGATTGTATTTCATGGTGCAGGAGCCCAGGGGATAGAAGCCGTTGTTCACCCCGTAGGTTCGCTCGGCCAGTTTGGTATAGTGGCGGCTGATATCGGTCTCGCTCATCTCCGGGAGATGGGGGGCCTGCTGCCGGGTCAGGGAAGCGGGCAGCTGATATTCCGGCACATCGCAAGCGGGCATCTGAACGCATTTGCGCCCGGCCACACTGTTTTCAAAAATCAGGTTCACTTCCCAGCCACCTCCTTGAGGGTTTCTACCAAGGTATCGATCTCTTCCTTGGTGTTCATTTCGGTGACGCACCAGAGGATCTGGCCCTTTTTGTCACCGGTGAGGGGCAGTCCGCCCAGGATGCCCTTTTCCTCCAGCGCCTGCATGACCTTCTGGGGGCACACCGGGCAGGAGGTGACAAACTCATGGAAGAACTCGCCTTGATAAACCATTTCAAAACCAGGGATGGCCGAGATCTGCTGGGCGGCATAGTGGGCCTTGGACAGACACAGGTTTGCCACATCCCGCAGGCCATTCGGTCCCATGGCCGCCAGATACACCGAGGCGGTGAGGGCACACAGAGCCTGGTTGGAGCAGATGTTGCTGGAAGCTTTCTCCCGGCGGATATGCTGCTCTCTGGCCTGGAGGGTGAGGACGAAGGCCCGGTTGCCCTCGGCGTCGGTGGTTTCGCCCACGATACGGCCGGGGATCTTGCGCATCATCTTCTCCGAGCAGGTCATAATGCCCAGGTACGGCCCGCCATAGGCCAAAGGCATACCCAGAGGCTGGCCTTCGGCGGTGGCCACATCGGCGCCGCACTGACCCGGGGTAGCCATCACCCCAAGGGCGATGGGATTGCAGCCCATAATATACTTAGCGCCCTTCTCATGGACGATCTGACCCAGCTCCTCACAGTCCTCAAACAGACCGTAGTAGTTGGGCTGCTGCACATAGAAGCAGGCGGTGGTGTCGTCCAGCAGTTCTTTCAGGGCTTCTTTGTCGGTTTTGCCGTCCTTTTCCGGCACGATGACCATTTCGGTGTTGGCCGCCTGGCAATAGGTCTCCATCACCTGGATGGTGTCGGGCTGGGCGGTGGCGGACACCAGTGTCTTGGTGCGCTTCCGCTCCCGGCACATGGCGGCCCCTTCGGCAGCGGCTGTGGCGCCGTCATACACCGAAGCATTGGACACCGGCATATCCATCAGCTGGCACATATCGGTCTGGTATTCGAATATGGCCTGGAGCACTCCCTGGCTGATCTCCGCCTGATAGGGGGTGTAGGAGGTGACAAACTCCTCCTTGGTGGGGATATATTTCACAATGGAGGGGATATAGTGGCGGTAGGCGCCGGCCCCGCGGAACACCGTGGGGAACACCTTGTTTTTCCCGGCCAGCTTCTCCATCTTGCGCCGCACTTCCATCTCCGACAGCCCTTCCGGGATCTGGAGAGGACCCTGGAGCTTCACCGAAGAGGGGATGGCATCATAGAGCTCGTCTACCGACGAAAGCCCCATGGCCTGCAGCATGGCCTGCCGCTCCTCCATGGTGGAAGGAACATAAGAGCCCATGTTATGCCTCCTCTTCCAGCAGCTTCTCGTATTCTTCCGGTGTGAGCAGTTCTCTCTTGGCGGTCACATTGCTGATCTCAGCCAGCCATACGCCATAAGAATCGCCGTTGACATCGCCCGGGGAGTCCAGAGCAGCGTCGTTGACAGCGGAGACCTCGCCAGTGGCGGGGCTGATGATGTCGGAAACGGCCTTTACCGATTCCACATCACCGAAGGAGCCTTCGGCCTCCACCTGATCGCCCACCTCGGGCAGGTTGATGAACACCAGGTCGCCCAGCTGCTCGGAAGCGTGCTCGGTCAGGCCGATCTTCATTTTATCGCCGTCGATCTCCACCCATTCGTGGGAAGCAGTATACATCAGATTCTTGGGAACATTCATGGTTAAACTCTCCTTTTTTAAAATAATCCGAATATGGAATGAATTTGTCTCGTTTGAAAGTTATGCTCTGTTATAAATGGGGGTAGCCACCACAACAGCCTCTACCCGGCGGCCACGCACATCCACTTCCACCTTGGTATCCACGGCGTTATAGGGCAGATCCAGAATGGCGGTGGCATAGGCGCCCTTCAGATAAGGACAATGGGTGCCGGAGCAGGTGAAGCCCACCTTCTTGTCTCCCACATACACATCCTGATGCTCCCGGGCGATGCCCCGGCCGGTGACTTTCAGTGTGCACATCTTCCGGGTGACTTCGCCCCGCTCTTCCAGAGCCTTTTTGCCGATAAAGTCGGGCTTTTTCATCTTGACGCAGAAGCCCAGGCCAGCTTCGATGGGGGTGATGGTGTCGTCCATCTCATGGCCATACAGCGGCATGCCTGCTTCAAAGCGCAGCGTATCCCGGCAGCCCAAGCCGCAGGGGAGCAGGCCGAATTCCTTGCCGGCTTCCAGCAGCGCATTCCAGATATGGGCGGCGTCCGCCGGTGCGCAGTAGATCTCATAGCCGAATTCACCAGTGTAACCGGTGCGGGAAACCAAACATTCCTTTCCAGCCACGGTGCACTTGGGAACAAAGGTATAGTACTTGGTGGGCAATGTGCTCTCATCGGCCACCTTGCGGATGATATCCAGGGATTTGGGGCCCTGGAGGGCTACCTGGGCCACATCGTCGGAAATGTCTTTGAATTCCACATCACCGAAGAGATGGTCGCGGATCCACTCCACATCCTTTGCATGGTTGGCCGCGTTGACTACCAACAGGATATGCTCTTCATCCACCTTATAAACCAGCAGATCATCCACAGTGGTGCCGTTTTCATAGCACATGGTGGTATATTTCACCTGACCGTCCACCATGTTGCCACACTGGTTGGTCACCAGCATCTGCACATTGGCCATGGCGTCCTTGCCGCACAGGGTCATTTCCGCCATGTGGGACACATCGAACAGACCGGCCTTTTCACGCACGGCCATATGCTCGGCGATGACGCCGGCCTCATACTGTACCGGCAGCAAAAAACCGGCAAAGGGAACGATTTTGCCTTTGGCCGCCAGATGGCAGTCATACAAGGGAGTTTTTTGTTCCATAGAGATCTCCTTCTTTCTTTTTGGCAGAAGTAGCGTTTGCTCTTTGATGATTGCCGGAGAAGCACTCCGAACTACCTTTATTATATCAAATGCGCAATAATAATCAACAGCCTTCCCATCAGCAAGATTCACTATCTTTCGCAGGAGATTGTTGTGATTTTAACGAAAAATCGTGGAAAAGTTTAAAATATAACGATTGTTTTTAAGACAACTTTTTAAATATGCATAAAAATTTCGGAGTTTTTTTGGAATGCTCTAAAATATTTAAATGGCAAAAATGAAAGGAAAATAAAGAGCTTTCTCCAATATAGATTTTTTCTATAACAGAATATTGCTGTATCAGGGTTTATTTTCCAAAGTTTTTTATCCAAAAAGGCGAAGAAAAAAGATTGAAAAAGAGTATTTTTAGTTATTTTCACAAGAAACATCAAGGCTCATTCGTAAAAATAGCCAACAATTTAGGCATACTTCCATCCCTGCACCCATTTTCCCCAGCCAGAAGAGCGCAAAAAAAGCCCCGGCGCTTTGAAAGCGCCGGGGCAAAATGCAATCCGGTATTGAATTACAGGGAAAAACCTTAGATCAGGCCTTCAGCCATCATGGCCTCAGCGACCTTCTTGAAGCCGGCGATGTTGGCGCCAGCCACCAGGTCATAACCCATGCCGCATTCCTCAGCGGCCTTGGCGGATTCGTCATGGATGTTCTTCATGATGCCATGCAGCTTGGCGTCCACTTCAGCGGGCTCCCAGCTATAACGCATGGAGTTCTGAGCCATTTCCAGAGCGGAAGTAGCCACGCCGCCGGCGTTGACAGCCTTGGAAGGAGCGACGATCTTCACATTCTTCTGGAGATATTCCAGAGCTTCGTTGGTGGTGGGCATGTTGGCCACTTCGATGTAGTACTCGACGCCGTTGTCCACCATCTGCTGAGCTTCCTTCATGCCGATTTCGTTCTGATAGGCGCAGGGCATAGCGATGTCAACCTTCTCGCCCCAGACCTTGGCACCGGGAACAAACTTGACGCCGAACTTGTCAGCATAGTCCTGAGCACGGTCGCGGCCGGAAGCGCGCATCTCCAGCAGATAAGCGATCTTCTCGGGAGTCACGATGCCGTCGGGATCATAGCAGTAGCCGTCAGGACCGGAGATGGTGACGACCTTGCCGCCCAGCTGAGCAACCTTCTCGCAAACGCCCCAAGCCACATTGCCGAAGCCGGAAACCGCAACGGTCTTGCCCTTGATGTCGTCGCCGAAGTGCTTCAGCACTTCCACCAGATAGTACACAGCGCCGTAGCCGGTAGCTTCGGGACGGAAGTAGCTGCCGCCGTAGGACATGCCCTTACCGGTGAGAACGCCGTTCTCCCAGCAGCCCTTGATGCGCTTGTACTGGCCAAAGAGGTAGCCGATCTCGCGGCCGGCCACACCGATATCACCGGCAGGAACGTCCACATCGGGGCCGATGTGACGATACAGCTCGGTCATGAACGCCTGGCAGAAACGCATGATCTCAGCGTCGCTGCGGCCACGGGGGTCGAAGTCGCTGCCGCCCTTGCCGCCGCCGATGGGCAGGCCGGTCAGGCTGTTCTTGAAGGTCTGCTCAAAGCCCAGGAACTTCATGGTGTCCAGCTTGACAGAGGGATGGAAGCGCAGGCCGCCCTTGTAGGGACCGATGGCGCCGTTGAACTGGACGCGATAGCCGCGGTTCACATGAGTCTCGCCCTTGTCGTCAGCCCAGGTAACACGGAACTCGATCACACGGTCGGGCTCGCACATTCTCTCCAGCAGGCCGGCCTTCTCGTACTCGGGATGCTGCTCCACGATGGGCTCGATGCTCTTGAAAACTTCTTCCACAGTCTGCAGGAAGAGTTCTTCGCCCTCGTTGCGGGCCTTGACCTCGTCCAGAACTTTCTGCATATAAGCGTTCATTTTAACTGCCTCCTCATAGGTTTAAAAAATCTTTGGAGCCTAGTATTCTACCGTAATTATATTAAAGCGCCCGGGGTAAAAAGTCAAGAACAGGCTTATTAAATATCATTAAGAATTGATGAGTGGGCAAATCAATTTTGTGCAAAATATATAAATTCCTATCTTTCCAAAAAGGAGGATTTTTCGCCAGATGGGTGCAGAAGGGATGTAAACCAAAAAAATTTCGGAAAAACAAAGAAAAAGCAAATCTCCTCAGCCTCTCCCCCGGTTCATTTGAATAAAAATGGCGGAAAATTGCCTGCCGTGTCCGGTTTCCTGTCCCTGCAATGGGCAAAGTCCAGGCCCTTGGTGAAAATCCATAAAAAGGGAAGTGGGAAACAAGCGCTTTGCACAAGATGAATCAACCGATGCCGCCGCCGATTGCGCAGGGGGAAGGGGTTTGTTATAATAAAGGAAAATCCCAAAGGGAAAGAGGAAGATGCAATTATGACACGCGCTTATGAAAAACTGTTGGAGTATGTGAAGTTTGACACAGCCTCCGATGCCAGTTCCCCCACCGTGCCCAGCACCATGAAGCAGAAGGACCTGGGCGAATACCTGGTGAAAGAGATGCAGGCCATGGGCATCAAGAACGCCGAAATGGACGAACATGGCTATGTCTACGGCTCCATCCCCGCCACCCCCGGCTACGAAAAGGCCCCCAAGATCGGCTTTTTGGCCCATATGGACACCGTGGCCGATGTGCCGGCCTGTGAGAATCCCCGGATCGTGGAAAAATACGACGGCAGCGATGTGGTGCTCAACGAAGAGCACAATGTGGTAATGCGCATGGCCGATTTTCCCAGCCTGAAGCAGCTTGTGGGCGACGACATCATCGTCACCAACGGCCTGACCCTGCTGGGCGCCGACGACAAGGCCGGCATTGCCGAAATCCTCACCGCCGCAGAGCATCTGCTGAATGATCCCTCCATCCCCCATGGTGAAGTGAAGATTGCCTTTACCCCCGATGAAGAGATCGGCCGGGGCCCTGACCATTTTGACATCAAGCGCTTCGGCGCCGACTTCGCCTACACCATCGACGGCGCTTTGCTGGGCGGTGTGGAATATGAAAACTTCAACGCCGCCAGCTCGGAAGTGACGGTCAACGGCCAGAGCGTCCACCCCGGCTCTGCCAAAAACCAGATGAAAAATGCCAGCTACATCGCCATGGAGTATAACTCCCTGCTGCCCCAGGAGCAGAAGCCGGAATACACCGAAGGCTATGAGGGTTTCTATTTCCTGCATAGCATGGAAGGCTCGGTGGAAAAGGCCACCCTCCACTATATGCTGCGGGATCACGACGCCAAGAAGTTCGAAGAGAAGAAGGCCATGATGGATAAGGTAGCCGCCTTCATCAACGAGAAATACGGCGCCGGCACCGTCACAGTGAAGACCACCGATATGTACCGGAATATGCGGGAGAAGATCGAGCCCCAGATCCATCTGGTCCATGCTGTTATGGACGCCATGCGGCAGCTGGGTGTGGAGCCTGTGGTTTCCCCCATCCGCGGCGGCACCGACGGCAGCAAGATCACCTATATGGGTACTCCTTGCCCCAACTTCTGCACCGGCGGCACCAACTTTCACGGCCGTTTTGAAACGGTTTCCATCCAGGCCATGGACAAGATCGTGGAGCTGATCGAAAAGATCCTGACAAACTACGCCGAACAGAGCAAGAAATAAACGACAAATGCCAAAAAAGCGGGGCTTCGGCCCCGCTTTAGACTGTCAAAAAACTTATCCAGCTAGGGGGAATACTTGCCCTACTTCTCATCAATCCGCAAAAAGCCGCGACCTGTGCGTGGCTTTTTGC
>CALLCY010000196.1:0-12947 GCA_938000015.1 uncultured Clostridia bacterium | reverse complement strand
AGGGTGTCTTCTTCCTGACCAGTGCCGCAGCCGATTTCATCACCGGACAGGTGCTGGCGGTGGACGGCGGCATCGCTATATAATGAAGCACTTTCAAAAAGGCTCTCCCCAAATGGGAGGGCCTTTTTTTGAAGAAAGAAACAGGTGCAGCGTCACTCTGCGGTATTGGACAAGCCCCTTTTTCAACCTTTTCCGCAAAGAAAAGCCGGTATAATGGGAGCAAAACCGGAAAAAGCGGAGGGATGGACATGGAAAAACGAAAACGGGCGGAAAGAGCCCTTCCCCTGGGGGACAAGCTGCGCCGGTGGGGTGCAGACCCCCGGCTGCGATGGACAATATGCCAAGGGATTTTGGCCGGGGGAGGGTATGTTTTCACATCAGCGGCCTTGTTCGGCCAGGCCCATCCCTTTGCCCTGGCCTTCGGCGCTGCATTCTGCGGCGGGAAATGGGGGTTCGGCGCAGTATTGGGGGCCTTTGCAGGATATGCTGTTACCTTGGGCAGCAATGGTCTTCACTACTGCGCCTCCCTTTTGGTGTGCGCCGCCTGTGCCTTGGTCTTTTCCAGCACCGGCTCCGACGGCCTGCGCCCTCTGATGCCTTTGTGCACCGCCTTTACCCTTTTATGCACCGGCAGCGCCCTGCTTATGACCCATTTCACCCCTGAGGGCCTGGCCCTTCTTCTGGGAGAGGCCGGGGTATGCGGCGCCATGGTTTATTTATACAGTCTTGTGGCCCGGCCTTCTCCTTCTCCCGGAAAGGGACAAGCCCTACTGCTGGCCGGACAGGGAGCGCTGCTGCTTTCCTTTCTTTTGGCTTTGGAACCCTGGCGGATGTTTCACATCCTCTCCCCAGCCAGGGCCATCGGCCTGCTGGCTGTGATGACAGCGGCCTACTGTGCTCCCGGAGCCGGAGGCGCCGGGGCGGGAGTGGCCTTTGGAGCGGCCTTCGACCTTTCCGGCGGTATGGAGCTGCACTTTACCGGCCTATATGGAGTGGCCGGGTTGATCGGCGGACTATGCCGGAAACGGGGCCGGTTGGGCTTTGGCGTGGCCTTTGTGCTGGCCCATTGTGCCGCCACCTTGTGGGCCATCCGCTCTCCCCAGGCGGCCTCTGGACTTTATGAATGTTTCTGTGCCTCGGTGTTTTTCCTGGTGCTTCCCGAAGGGCTGCTGGCCCGGGTGAAAAGCGCCTTGGGCGATGGTGCAGCCCAGGCCTTTGCCCCAGCTGGACCGGGGCAGATGGGAAAATATGCCCAAGAAAGGCTGCGCCAGGCCTCCCGAGCCTTGGAAGCTCTGGCCCTCAGCCTTACCGATGTGCCGGTGAAAAACCAGGAGGACATCACCCAGGTGTTCCGCCGCAGCGCCGACAAGGTCTGTCGGTTCTGTCCGGTACGGGAAGCCTGTTGGGACAAGGAATATGTGTCCACCATGGGAGTGATGAACGATGTGACCCAGCCTTTGCGAAAAAAAGGCAAGATCGAAGCAGAAGATTTCCCCGCCTATTTTGCCGCCCGGTGTCTGGAAATCCACCGGTTTGCCCAGGTGGTGAGCCTGGAATACGCCGCTCTGCTGCGCCGCCGGGGAGAGCTGGCCCGCCAGGGAGAAAACCGCAAGCTGTTGCGGCGGCAGTACGAAGGGGTGGGCGGACTACTGCGGGACATGGGCACCACTTTGCTGGAAGGGCCGGAATATTACCCTGCTTTGGAAAACCGGGCCAGAAGTGTGGCGGAGGCCTATTTTCGCCGGCCTGCGGTGGCTCTTTACACAAACCAGGGGCGGATGCGCTGCGAAGTGCGGGTGGCCGCCCCGGAAGATCTGCCCGAGGATAATGACGCTTTTGTCCGCAGCCTTTCTTTGGCCCTGGGCCGGGATTTCT
Source organism: uncultured Clostridia bacterium (assembly GCA_938000015.1). GTDB lineage: Bacteria > Bacillota > Clostridia > Oscillospirales > Butyricicoccaceae > Pseudobutyricicoccus. The sequence continues at coordinate 11,072 of CALLCY010000196.1, read as the reverse complement.
GCCCGCCTCAGCCGGTGGAGGAGGACAAAGGCACTCTGGTACGATGCGTGGAGCGGGAGCAATTTGTCGTTTCCGTGGTAGCGGCCCAGCGAAAAAAAGAAGGGGAGACGGTAAATGGCGATCAATACATGGATCTTTCCACCGACGATGGCCGCCATCTGACCATGCTGGCCGACGGCATGGGCTCGGGAGAAGGAGCCGCCCAGGTGAGCCTGGAAACGCTGTCTCTCCTTTCCCGGTTTGCCAAGGCAGGATGTTCTCTGTGGGAAAGCGCCCGGGCGGTGACCCCTGTGCTTTCGGCCCGGCTGGAAGAGAGGGGATTTGTCACCCTGGACCTGCTGGAAATCGATCTGTATTCCGGCCGAGGCGCTGTGACCAAATACGGCGCCGCTCCCACCTGGCTCCTCTCCGGCGGTCGGGCCCGGAAATTTTCTTCCCGGGCTTTGCCCGCCGGTCTGGAAGGGGGAGAAAGCCCGCCGGAACCGGAATATTTTCAGCTGAAAGATACCTGCACCATCGTCATGCTCAGCGATGGCGCAGCCGAACGCATCGATGGGCAATGGCTTTTGGATGCCTATCGCCGCCTGCCATCGCCCCAGGCCCTGGCCCAGGAGGCCATCCAGGCCTCCGGGCAGGGAGAGCGCCCTCTGGATGACCGGACGGTGCTGGTGGTTTCCATCCAGCGGATCCCCAAAGAGCCGGTATAAAGGCCAAAAAACCGGGCCACACTAAGAGCAGACGCCATGGCGTGAAGGAGGAATGACAGATGGTGAAAGGCGCGGCCAAACGGGCGGTGATCGTCCGCCCTGCCGATACACAGCATTTTGAACAGGCAATCTTCATTGTGGCCGAAAACGAAAAGGGCGGCATGACCCAGGGACAGCTTTTGCAGGAGGCCCAAAGGCTGACCGGCTGCTATGCCCCCGCCCAGAAGCTCCAGCGGGTCAAAACGCCTCTGGCCTTTGCCGGCGGCATGGTGGCAGCCGGTGGACTGTGGCTCATCAGCGCTCTGTTTTTTTGAAAAATGGGAACAATGGATGGTTTTTGCCGTCTCAATCCCGGAGGGACAATTTCCCTCCGGGATTTTTTATTATTTTGGGGAAAATCTGTGAATTCCATTTGCACTTTTCCGGAAGATTGAATACAATAGAAAGAGAAAAACCATCGAAAAAAGGAGAAAAGATGAAACGAAAAAATTTTCTGCGCCTGATGGCGCTGCTTTTATCCCTGGTGTTTTTTGCCGGGTGCGCATCGCAAAAAGTTCCCCAGGAGGATGAGACCTCATCCCAGGAACAGGAAGCCACACCGGAAGAGGAACAAGCCCCTCAGGAGCCGGAACCGGAACCTGTGGAAGAGGCCTCCGCCACGCTGGTAGCAGTGGGGGACAACCTGCTCCACAACACCATTTCCTGGGATGCTCAGCAAGGCGATGGCAGCTATGATTTCACCCCGGTGTATCAGCCGGTGAAGGATCTGATCCAAAGCGCCGACATCGCCTTTCTCAACCAGGAGGTGCCCCTCAACGGCACCGTTGGCCGTTATCCCAGCCTGGATGCTCCTCAGCAGGCCGCCGACGCCATTGTGGACTGCGGCTTTGACATCGTCAACGAAGCTTCCAACCACTCTCTGGACAAGGGGATTGACGGGCTGATGAACACCCTCAGCGCTTGGAAAGCCCGGAACATGCCGGTGATCGGCGCTTTCTCCACACCGGAAGAGGCGGCCCAGCCCTGCATTTTGGAGCGAAACGGCATCACCTTCGGCTTTTTGGGTTATACATACGGCACCAACGGCATCCCCATCCCGGAGGGAAAGGAATACGCCATTTCCCTCATTGACAAAGACAAGATCGCCCAGGATATGGCCGCTCTGCGTCCCCAGTGCGATTATCTGGTGATCTCCCTGCACTGGGGCACCGAATATCTGCTGGAGCCCACCCAGGAACAGCAAGAACTGGCCCAGTTCGTCGCCGACCAGGGGGCCGACCTGATTTTGGGGCACCATCCCCATGTGCTGGAAAGCGCCCAATGGCTCACCCGGGCCGATGGGGGACAGACCTTCTGCATCTACTCTCTGGGCAATTTCGTCTCCTCCCAGAACACCAAGGAGACCATGCTGGGGGGTATGCTCAGCCTTACCGTTCACCGTCGCACAGACGGCACCATCGAAACCCTGGCGCCGGGGGTGCTGCCCATCATCACCCATTTTGAAAACGGGGGCAAAAATTACCGGGTCTATCCTCTGGAGGATTACACCCAGGATCTGATCTCCCGCCATGCGGTGAAAAAGTACGACAGCCCCATCACTTTGGATTACTATAACGGCCTTGCCCAGCAGGTGCTGGGAGAATTTTTGCAGACAAAGGAGAGTTTCGCGTGCCATCCATAGGAAATATCTCTTTTGAAAACCCTCTTTTGCTGGGCCCCATGGCCGGGGTCACCGACTCGGCCCTCCGCACCATCTGCCGCCAGGAGGGGGCAGCGGGAAGCTACACCGAGATGGTCAGCGCCAAGGCCTTGCTTTATCAGGACAAAAAAAGCCGTCAGCTGCTGTTCATTTCCCCGGAAGAGCACCCCTGCGGCGTGCAGATCTTCGGCTCTGAGCCGGAAGTCTGCGCCCAGGCGGCCCAGCTGGCCCTGGAGATTTCCGGGGCGGATTTTGTGGACATCAACATGGGCTGCCCCATGCCCAAGATCACCGGCAACGGAGAGGGCAGCGCCCTGATGCGCAACATTCCCCAGGCGGAAAAACTGATCCGGGCCGTGCGCCAGGCGGTGCAGGTGCCGCTGACGGTGAAATTCCGCAAGGGCTATGAAGCAGACGAGGACACCTGTGTGGAATTTGGCCGCATGGCCCAGGCCTGCGGTGTGGATGCCGTGTGCGTCCACGGCCGCACCCGCCAGCAGATGTATGCGGGAAAAAGCGATCTGGATGCCGTTTTGCGGGTGAAAGAAGCTCTGAGCATCCCGGTGATCGCCAGCGGGGACATGTTTACCCCGGAAGATGCCCAGCGGGCTTTGCAGGGGGGCGCCGATTTCGTCATGGTGGCCCGGGGCGCCCAGGGAGACCCCCAGGTCTTCCGCCGGATGAAACGGGCTCTGGAGGGGCTTCCCCCTGAAAAAGAGCCCACTCTTTCGGAGAAGATCGCCCTGATGGACAAGCACATCGCCCTGATGTGCCAGAGAAAGGGAGAAAGCCGGGCCATGCCGGAGGCCCGCAAGCATATTTTGTGGTATCTCAAGGGCGTGCGGGGAGCCAAGCCCTTTAAACTGGAATTCAGTCATGTCAACACGCTGGCTGAGTTCCGCGAGCTGTGCCAGAAAATGGAGCAGCAGCTGGGATAAGCGAAAAGCAGGGGGAAGGAGGGGCGCCTGTGAATGAACACATGGTCATCAACAGGGCCAAACAAGGAGATCAGCGGGCTTTTGAGACCCTGGTCACCGAATACGAACAAAAGGTATATAGCCTGGCCTATCACTATGTAGGCAGCGAACAGGACGCCATGGACATCAGCCAGGAAGTGTTCCTGCGGGTCTACCGCTTCCTGCCCCAATTCAGCGGGGAAAGCCGGTTTTCCACCTGGCTCTACCGGGTGACCTCCAACGCCTGCAAGGATTTTCTGCGGAAAAAGGGCAGCCGGATGGAAGTCTCCTTCTCCCAGGAGGGAGAAGAGGAGGACTACACCCTGGAGGTTCCCGATCTGCGCTATCACCCGGAAAATGTGCTGGAGCAAAAGGAGATGCGCCGCCAGATCGAAGAAAGCCTGCACCAGCTTTCCCCCGACCACCGGGAAATCCTGGTGATGCGGGATGTGCTGGGGCTGAGTTATGAGGAGATCGCAAACAGCCTGGATCTGGAAGAAGGGACAGTGAAATCCCGCATTTCCCGGGCCAGAGAAAAACTGCGGATCAAACTCACCGAAACGGGGAACTTTTTCGGAAAGAAAAAGTCTAAAGGGAAGAAAGGAGGGAAACCATGACGGGCTGTGAAAAATACATCCAACAAATGAACCGGTATCTGGACGGGGACTTGCCCGCTTCCCAGATCTCCGATCTTCTGGAGCACTTGGAATCCTGCCCCTCCTGCCGCAACCGTTTTGACGCTTTGAAGATCATCGCTTTTGAAATGCGGCATATGCAGAAGCAGCCGCCGGCCTCCCTCCATGAGCATATCATGGGCGCTGTGCGCCGTACCCCTCAAAAGCGAAGCCAATCCTATCTGCGGGCCTTTGGTATGCTGGCGGCCTGCGCCGCGCTGCTGGTGCTTACATTGCAGCAGGGCTTTTTCCGCACCATGGGAGATTATTTCTTCCCTCAGGACGGAGTTTATTCCGGCGGCACCATGGCGGACACCACCGGCCAGGCGGCAAAAGGCAGCACCCAGGATTCCCTGGATCAGGAAAACAATCTGGAGGACGAAACCGACCCGCAAGCTCCAGCCGATGCTTCCGATCAGACAGAGGACACTGCGGACGCTTCCGAATACGACACAGCGGCCAAATCCAATGAAACCGGAGCTTCTAGCCCACAGATGGAGGGCCGCAGCCAAACGGCACCAGCTGACGACGAAAGTTCGTCCAATTCTCAGGCAGGAGAAGCCCCTGCTTCCCTGGAGCCCTCGGAACATTCCCAAAGTGCATCCAATGTACCGGAGACCGGCAGCGTAAAACCCAACCAGGACAAAGTGCAGCCAAACACCGCTGAAGCCGACAGTTCTTCGGGCGCTTCCGGAAAATCGGCATCCAATTTTATGGTGCCTTTCCTGGACACCGATGAAGTTTTTGCTTTCTATTGTGTAGCCACCGGCCAGGGGGAAATCCCCAACGCCTTTGAGGAAGACGAGATCGTCCGGTATCCGGAAAAAAACTGCGTTTACATCTATGTATCCACCCAGAACTTCACCCAGACCGGTTGTGAGAACCTGCTGCGGCTGGGCGGATTCACCATTCAAAATCCCACCAATCTGCCAAAGACCGACGCCGGTATGCCCTATGGCCTGGTGGTCATCTACCAATACCAGCAGCGGTAATATTTCGTTTTGCAGAGCCAAAAGCCATGGAAAGAGTTTCTTTCTATGGCTTTTTCTATTTCCCGGGTTTTTCTTTTCCTTTTTGGGTGATACTACCCAGTATGAAACATGGAGGGAAAGGAGAAAACCAATGGAAAAATCCCTCACTTCCTCTTTGGAAAAAAACATCAAACTGTTCCAGGAGATCTTCCAAGGGGACAGCACCATCATCTGCCGCCGGTTTGTATCTGCCGGTGCTCTGCCCTTAGAGTGCTGTATTTTTTACTGCGACGGCATGGTGAACAATCAGATCATCAATGAGAATATCCTGCGGCCTGTCACCCTGTGGGACCGAAACCAGGAGAGCACTCTGGAAGACACCCTGAAGACGGTGCTTCAGATCAACGAAGCCAAACAAAGCCAGGATGTGTCCTCCATGGTGCGGGATATGCTCTATGGAGACACCCTCTTCCTGTGCCAGGGCAGCGATCAAGCCCTGATCCTCAACACCAAAGGCTTTTCCATGCGCTCCATTGCCGAGCCCCAATCGGAGCAGGTGCTGCGGGGCCCTCGGGAGGGCTTCACCGAAGGCATTTTGATGAACATCTCCATGATCCGCCGAAAGATCCGTTCCCCTCATCTGAAATTCGAATTTTCCCAGGTGGGCGAACAAACCAAAACCACTCTTTGCATCTGCTATGTGGAAGGGGTGGTGGAGCCCCGGGTTCTGGAGCGGCTACGCAGCCGTTTGAGCAAAGTGAAAATCGACGGCGTGCTGGACTCCAACTATGTGCAGGAATTCATCCGGGACAGTCCCCGTTCTCCCTTCAAAACGGTGGGAGGGACAGAAAAACCCGATGTGGTGGCCGCCTGCCTGCTGGAGGGCCGGGTGGCCGTGCTGGTGGATGGCTCCCCGGTGGTACTGACCATGCCCTACATCTTCATGGAGCAGTTCCAGTCGGGGGAGGATTACTATGTGGGCTGGCATTTTGCCGCCATCTCCCGGCTGATCCGCCTGGCTGGCTTTCTCTTTGCCATTTCGGTGGTGCCCGCCTATATCGCCCTGATCACCTATCACCGGGAAATGCTCCCCGCTCCACTGCTCTTCAGCATTTCCGCCGCCCGGGAAGGGGTTCCTTTTCCCACCCTTCTGGAAGGAATCGGCCTTCTCATCGCCTTTGAGATCCTGCGGGAAGCAGGAGAGCGCACTCCGGCGGGATTTGGCCAGACCCTATCCATCGTGGGAGGCCTTGTGCTGGGCCAGGCGGCAGTGGAAGCCCGGTTCATCAGCGCCCCTATGGTCATCGTGGTGGCCTTTTCCGGCATCACCGGCCTGATGCTCCCCCGGCTGAAAGGACCAGTGATCTGGTGCCGCCTGGGGCTGATCTTCCTTTCGGCCTGGTTAGGACTTTACGGCTTGTTTGTGGGGCTTTTATGGCTGCTTCTCCATCTGTCCACCCTGCATTCCTTTGGGGTGCCTGTGCTGCGGGAAGCGGCGCCAGGAGGCCGTGGGCAGGAGGATTCCTATTTCCGCACCCCCTGGCAAAAAATGCGCCGGGCTGGGCGGTTCATTGCGGAGGAAACCAATGAAGAATAAAGTTTGTGCTGTTTTTTTGTCCCTGGCTCTGGTTTTCACCGGTGGCTGCTGGGATTATCAGGAACTGAATACCCTGACCATTGTCTCGGGCATGGCCCTGGATGTAAATCCCCAGGGCCAGACCCTGTTCACCGCCGAGCTGGCCCATGTGGAAAGCGGCCAGAAGGATGTGGAAAGCCGTCTGGTGGAAGGGGAGGGCCCCAGCTGTATGGCGGCCAGCCAGGCAGCCGCGGGGAACACCGGGCGACGGCTTTATTTGGGCCACACCCAGACGGTGGCCGTCAGCGCCGAGCTGGCCCGGAACGGGATGGAGCAGGTGCTGGATTATCTCAGCCGTCAGCACGATATGCCCTTGTCCCTGGCTCTGGTGGTCTCCCGGGAGGACACAGCAGCAAAGCTGCTGGAAACGCCTCCTGTCACCGAGATCCTGGCAGGCTATGAAATTGCCATGCGAGCCTCGGAAGAAGGCCAGCAGGGACCTTATATGCCCTTTTATCAGTTTTACAGCGAAGTGAAAGAAAAAGGCATTGACCCCTATCTGCCAGCGGTGGCAGCGGGGGAGGAGGGCACACTCTCCCAGGGAGCAGCTCTTTTCCAGGAGTCCCATTTGGTGGGTTTCCTGGATGAAGAAGAGACCGATACTTTGCTGATGCTTCGGGGCAAAAAGCCCTCGGGGGCCATCACCGTTCTCCGTTCTCAGGAAGAGGGAGGGAATGTGACCTTTACTTTGGACACCTGCCGCCTGACTCTCCACACCGCCCTGACGCCCCAGGGACAGGTGCAGGGGACGCTGTCCCTCCGTACCGAGGTGATGGTCAGCGAGCTGGAGGGGGACCAGCCCCTGCTTTCCCAGGAAGGACGCCGCCAGCTGGAGAGCTTGTGCAGCGCAGAACTGACCCAGCGCGGACAGGCACTGTTGCAAAAGCTGCAAACGGAATTTGCCTGCGATCCCCTGGGACTGGGGCTGGACCTGAGCCGCAGACAACCCACAGAGTGGGAGCAGATCAAAGACCAGTGGCACACATTCTTCTCCCAGGCCGATCTGGACCTTTCGGTACAGGTGCAGGTCACCGGCACCGGCCGGATGTATCTGCCGGCGGCCAGAGCAAATTAGGAGGCGCTATGGAAGTTTTACTGTCCGTGCTGTTATTCTATCTGTTTTTCGCCTTTCTGGACCGGAATATCTGGAAAAGAAAAGGGAAGGCCCCCGTTTGGTACGGCCTGTTCTGGCTGGGGAACCTGGGAGCCACGCTGGCGGCGGCCTGGGGCGCCCATCTGCCTTTTCCCGCCCAACGGGTGGAAGAATTCCTTCGGGCTTTGCCTGGACTGTGGCGGGGGGCAGGCGCATGAAAAAAGCCACTGTCTCCGGGCGGGGGTATTTTTCCCTGCTGGTGCTCTCCATGCTGGGCAGCGTCTCCCTCATTGGCGGGGCCAGCGAAGGGGGACGGGATACCTGGATCACTATTTTATTGGCCGCCCTTTTGTATCTGCCCCTACTACTTTGCACCCTATCCCTGCTCCCTGGGGAGCACAGTGTGGAAGGGGTCTTTTCCCGGGCCGCGGGAAAGGTGGGAGGACGGCTGTTCTCCCTGTTCTACGGCCTGACAGCCTGGTATCTGGCCGCCGTCACCACCGGGGTCTTTGTGTTCTTCCTGTCGGAAACCACCTTGTGGGCCACGCCCCGGCCTGTGCTGGCTCTGATGATGGGCTGCACCCTCTTCTTCATGGCCCGGGCCGGCTGCGCCGCTTTGGGACGGACCGGAGAAATGCTGCTTCCCATTGTGATGGCCTTTGTGCTGCTGTCGGTGCTGGTCACCCTGCCCCAGTGTGACTTCCGGGCCCTCTTGCCCTTGCAGGAAACATGGAACAATCTGTTTCAGGGCACCTTTACCGCCCTGATCCTCTCTTTTGCCGAGTGCTTTTTCCCCCTGGTGGTGCTAGGCGTCTACCTGACAGAGGAACAAAAACGGAAACGAGGAGCCATGGGTGCGGTATTTCTCACCGCCCTCACCTTGTGCTCGGTATTCATCAAAAACCTGGCCGCCCTGGATTACCACGCTATTTCTTCCTATTATTTCCCTTCCTTTGCCGTGGCCAGTCTGGTATCTCTGGGCTCCTTTTTTCAGCGGTTTGAGATTTTTGTGGCGGTGAACTTTCTCTTCTGTCAGTTCTGCAAAGCAGGGCTTTGCATCCTCTTTGCTCAAAAGGCCCTGGCCCCGGTATTTTCCTGCCGGGAAAAGCTGCTGACCATGCCCCTGACGCTGTCGGCCGTCAATCTGGCGCTGCTGTTTTTCACCAGCGAAATGGAGCTTTTTACCTTCCTGGGTCTGGAAAAATATATCCTGACCCCGGTCCTTCTCCTTTTTCCGCCCCTTTTGGCCCTGGGGCGGTTGTGGCGCAGCCGCCGCACCTCCTTGCAAAAGAAACGGTGATGCCCTATAATAAAATGAAAATCCGGGAGAAAAGGGGAGAAACCATGACGCTGCGCCATTTCCGCATTTTTGCCGCGGTATGCAAAGAAGGCGGGGTCACCAAAGCAGCCAAAAGCCTGTATCTGGCCCAGCCTGCGGTGAGCCTGGCGGTGCGGGAACTGGAGGAACACTATGGCGTGCGCCTGTTTGACCGGATCGGCCGCAGGCTCTACCTCACCCAGGCTGGAAAAGAGTTTCTCCGTTACACCGACCGAATCCTAGCCCTGTGCGATGAACTGGAGACTGGCGCCCGGCAATGGGACGACCGGTCCCCCTTACATATCGGCAGCAGCATGACCATCGGCACAAAGCTGCTGCCCGCTTTGGTGCAGGACTTCCGCCGCCGCTATCCCTCGGTGAAGGTGACGGTGGAAATTCAAAACTCCGGGGTTATTGAAGAAAAACTGCTGGAAAATGCCATGGATTTCGCCCTGATCGAAAGCACTCCCCGCAGCGGAAAACTGACTTGCCGCCGCTTTTCCGGCGATCGGATGGTGGCCGTCTGCTCTCCCAAAGACCCCCTGGCCAAAGAGCAGGGAGTCACCCTGGCCCAGCTGATGACAAAGCCCCTGCTTTTGCGGGAAAAGGGCAGCGGCACCCGGGATCTCTTTGACAGTGTAGCCCGCTCCCACAACCTGACGGCAGAACCTATGTGGGAAAGCGTCAACACCCAGGCCCTCATCGAAGCGGTGGCCATGGGGCTGGGCGTATCGGTGCTGCCCTGGCGTTTGGTACAGGACAGCGTGGGCCGGGGGCTTTTGCAGGTGGTGCCGGTGCAGGATGCCATCTTCCGCCGGGATTTCAACATCCTCTATCACCCCGACAAATACCAGACCAAGTCTGCCCGGGATTTTCTGGCCCTGTGCCAGGAAGCCGGAGACGATCTGGAAGAATAAAAAAGGACAGGCCATAGCCTGTCCTTTTTTATTCTTGTTCATGCATTCGTATTACCGGAGCCAACTGAAATCGATCCCCCTCATTTTCCACCCGATAGAGGTGTGAATAAGAATAGGAGGAGCGCTTTCCAACATTCTCAGGAAAAAGTTCCCGATGATCTGGATCATAGAGAATGGCACTTTCTGCGTGATCAATAATCTCTCCCATGATTTCCGCATTTTTCTCCCGTGGATAGACAATCTGTCCTATTCGCACCAAAAGAGCTCCCCGCCGATACTCCTCCAGCCAAGAACTCCAGTGACTTTCCAAGCGGCGGCGAATGGTGTTCTGATAGCGGGCAATACCCAGATACAAACTGATCTCCTGTCCGCCAAAAACCCATGTGATATAATAAAGCCCTTGTCTCGCTGTCCGCTTATCCTTCAGTGCTTCCTCCAAGGGAAGAGGAGGGTTCCAAAAAATGCGTATGATTCGATCCCGCAAGATCTTTTTCTCCTTCCAAGGATTTTACCGAACCTGGCCCGAGCCCAGGATCACATACTTGTAGGAAGTCAGCTCCCGCAGGCCCATGGGGCCCCGGGCATGGAGCTTCTGGGTGGAGATGCCGATCTCCGCCCCCATGCCGAACTCGCTGCCATCGGTGAAACGGGTGGAGGCATTGATATAGACAGCGGCCGAGTCCACACTGCGGGCAAAGCGGCGGGCCGCTTCTTCATTGCGGGTGACGATGCACTCGCTGTGGCCGGTGGAATAGCGGCGAATGTGGGCGATGGCCTCATCCAGACCGTCGATCACTTTGCAGGAGAGGATATAGTCGTTATATTCCGCGGCGTAATCCTCCAAAGTGGCCGGGGCGATCCCAGGGAGAATGGCCACGGTGCGGGGGCTTCCCCGCCACTCCACCTTGCATTCATCCAGCTTCTGTTTGGCCCGGGGCAGAAATTCTGCCGCGATATCCTGGTGAACCAGCAGGCTTTCGGCGGCGTTGCACACCGAAGGCCGGGAACACTTGGCATTATAGAGAATCTCCACCGCCATATCCAAATCGGCGTCCTTGTCCACATAAATATGGCAGTTGCCGGTGCCGGTTTCGATCACCG
>CALLCY010000195.1:0-9682 GCA_938000015.1 uncultured Clostridia bacterium | reverse complement strand
GGAGAAGCAGGACAAACAGTGAAATATACGGTCTGAAAAAAGACCGCATATGAATAAAATTGCTCAAGAAAGTTGAGGATAACCTATGGAAATTAAAAAATCCGGCATGATCGCCATTGTGGGACGGCCCAATGTGGGCAAGTCCATGCTTTTTAACCGGCTCATCGGCCGGAAACAGTCCATTGTGGAGGATACTCCCGGCGTCACCCGGGACCGGATCTATGCTGAGGGTGAATGGCGGGGCCGGGTGTTTGAGCTCATCGACACCGGCGGTATCGAGCCCAAAACCGACAACGAAATTTTGAAATTCATGCGGGAGCAGGCGCTCATCGCCATTGACACCGCTGATGTGATTATCTTCATCACCGATGTGCGCACTGGCGTCACCGCTGCCGACCAGGATGTGGCCGCCATGCTCAAGCGGTCCAAAAAGCCGGTGGTGCTCTGCGTCAACAAGCTGGATGCTCCCGGCGATCCGCCGGCGGAGTTTTATGAGTTTTACAACCTGGGCATGGGCGACCCCATCGGAGTGTCGGCCATTCACGGCAACAACACCGGCGATCTGCTGGATGCCTGCTATGCCCATTTCCCCCCGGATACCGGAGAGAGTGAAGAAGAGGAGAACTGCATCCGGGTGGCCATCATCGGCAAGCCCAATGCGGGCAAATCCTCTCTGCTCAACCGCATTGCCGGGGAGGAACGGGTCATCGTCAGCGATGTGCCCGGTACCACCCGGGACAGCATCGACCAGCGGGTCAGCAACAAATACGGCGATTATATTATGGTGGACACCGCCGGTATCCGGAAAAAAGCCCGGGTAGACGAGGACATTGAAAAAATCAGTGCCCTGCGGTCCATCATGGCCATTCAGCGGGCCGATGTGTGCCTGATTATGATTGACGCCACCCAGGGCGTCACCGAGCAGGATACCAAAGTGGCCGGTTATGCCCATGAAAACGGCAAGGCCGCCGTCATTGTGGTGAACAAGTGGGACCTGGTGGAAAAAGAAACCAACACCCAGCGGGAATTTGAGCTGAAGATCCGGGAAGGGCTGGCTTATATGCAGTATGCCCCGGTGATCTTCCTGTCGGCCCTCACCGGCCAGCGGGTGGAGCAACTGTTCCCTCTGATCAACACCGTGGCTCAGAACAACGCCATGCGGATCACAACAGGCACGCTGAACACCATTCTGGCCGAGGCCACCCTGCGGGTGCAGCCCCCCACAGACAAGGGCCGTCGGCTGAAGATTTACTATATCACCCAGACGGGGATCAAGCCCCCCACTTTTGTGTGCTTCTGCAACGACGCCCGCTTGTTCCACTTCTCCTATCTCCGGTATCTGGAAAACCGGATTCGGGAAGTCTTTTCTCTTACAGGCACTCCCATCAAGATGATTGTGCGGCAAAAAGGGGAAGAGTAGGCTTCTTTTTCCTGTTTTGCGGTTTACAAACTGGTACCCTTTGTTGTAAACTGGATGTAAATTGACCATCGAAATCGTTGAGGGGGAGAAGAAATGTTTCCGCACAGCCTGTGGGCCTGGGCGCTGGCCTTGGTCTGCGCTTATCTGATGGGGTCTTTCAGCACATCCATCACCGTTTCTAAACTTTTTTATAAAACCGATATCCGCAAGATGGGCAGCGGCAATGCAGGCGCTACCAATACCCTGCGGAATTTCGGAGTGAAAAAGGCATTGCTGGTGGTGCTGGGGGACGGCCTCAAAGCAGCGCTGGCCATGGTGCTGGCCAAAATCCTGGTGGGACCACAGGCCGTACTCTATGCAGGATGCGTGGCAGTGCTGGGGCATATCTTCCCGGTGTACTATGGCTTCAAAGGCGGCAAAGGCGTCATGAGCGCCGCCGCCATGATCCTGGTGTTTGACTGGCGCCTCTTCCTCTTTGTTCTGGCCGTCTTTTTGCTGGTGGCCGTGTTCACTCGCTATGTGTCTCTGGCTTCTATAATGGCGGCGGTGGCCTTTGCCGCAGGGCTCCTTGTTTGCTACCGGGATCATTCCGGCTATCTGGCAGCGGGCCTGAGTACGGCAGTCATTGTGGTCTGGAAGCACCGCAGCAACATAAAACGGCTTTTGCATGGAGAAGAATCCAAACTGGGTAAGAAAAAATAGATCCACTTTCAGCAGGGCCATCGCGGCCGGAGGTTACTATGAAGATTTCTGTCATCGGTTCGGGCAGTTGGGGCATTGCTGCCACCAAGATGCTCAGCGAAAACGGCCACGATATGACTCTGTGGTCTTTTGATCCCAAAGAAGCGGCCCTTTTGCAGGAAAAACGGGAGAATCCCGCGCTGCTCCCTGGCATTCTTCTGCCGGAGCGGGTGCAGGTGACCACCGATATCGCCTGTGTACAGGGGGCCGATATGGTGGTGGTGGCGGTGCCCAGCTTTGCTGTGTTTGAAACCGCCCAGAAGATGCGGCCCTATGTGAGCAAAAACCAGGTGATGGTGCTTTTGTCCAAGGGTTTTGATAAAAACAGCGGCTATTCGCTCTTGTCTGATCTGTTGGAGCGGGTGTTCCTGGGCGAGGTGCCGGTGGTGGCTCTCACAGGACCTTCCCACGCCGAAGAAGTGGGAAGAGGCATCCCCACCGCTGTGGTGGCCGCTTCCGTGAACCAGCAGGCGGCGGCCCTGACCCAGGAGGCCTTTATGAATCCGGTGTTCCGGGTGTATACCACCCCGGATATCGTGGGAGCCGAGTTGGGCGGCGCCATGAAGAATATCATGGCTCTGGCTGTGGGCATCAGCGATGGAGCCGGTTTTGGCGACAACACCAAAGCCATGCTGATGACCCGGGGCATTATGGAAATGGCTCGTTTCGGCGTGGCTCTGGGTGGACGGCCCGAGACCTTCACCGGCCTTTCCGGCGTGGGGGATCTGATCGTCACCTGTATTTCCCAGCATTCCCGCAACCGGCGGGCCGGATTGCTTATCGGCTCAGGTGTTTCTCCGGAAGAGGCCATCCAGAAGGTGGGGGCCACGGTGGAAGGGTATTTTGCCGCCCAGGCCGTTCACGCCTTGTCCCAGGGGAAGGATCTGGAACTGCCCATCTGCCAGGCGGTTTACGGCCTGCTCTATGAGGGCAAGCCTTTGGATGAGACTGTGCGGGCGCTGATGACCCGGGATAAAAAGAGCGAGACCCAGGAAAGCTGGATGCAGCATATCAACTGGTAAAACAAACAGTCTGTCCGGAAAACCGGCCAGGCTGTTTGTTCATATATGGATAAGCAAATGAAAATCAAAAACCCTCTGCCAAAGCAGAGGGTTTGATGTTTCACACATATTCCAAGGAAAGGTCTTAGATAGCTCTGGTGACCTTGCCGGAACGAAGGCACCGGGTACAGACATTGACATGGCTGGGAGTGCCGTTGATCAGCACTTTTACACGCTTCACATTCGGCTTCCAGGTCCGGTTCGATCTTCTGTGTGAATGGGAGACTTTGATGCCGAAGCTGACGCCCTTGCCGCAAATATCACACTTTGCCATTTTCTCTGCACCTCCTTTACCCATAAGCTACAAAGCGACACAAGCTATATTACCACAACTGTTTTTCAAAATCAAGGATTATTCGAAAAAAATCATTTTGTTGCCAAATTTTCTTTCATCCCCTATAATGGAAATAGAAAGGACAGGCCGCATGGCCGATTTCAAAAGGAGGTTTTGACGATGGAGAAACCCTTTGTCAAATTGCATCAGATCATCGATGAATTTCATTTGAATCTGTTTTATGCGCCGGCGGGCTGTCTGGAGTCCCATGTGACCAGCATGGATGTGTACCGTCCGGGCTTGCAGCTGGTGGGTTTTTACGATCATTTTGACGCTGGCAGCATCCAGGTGCTGGGAAAAGTAGAGTGGGCTTTTTTGCAGGGACTGGATTCCGTGCAGCGGGAAAAGGTCTTTGAACAGTTGTTTGAAAAGAAGATCCCTCTGTTGATTTTTGCCCGGGATTATCAGCCTTCTCCCGAGTGTCTGGCCATGGCCGAAAAATACGGCGTGCCGGTGGCTGGTTCTGCGGAATATACCACCGACCTGATGGCCGCCATGACCTCTTCCCTCCATGTGCATCTGGGCCCCACCACCACCCTTCACGGCGTGCTGGTGGAGGTGTATGGCGAAGGTATCCTTCTGCTGGGCGGCAGCGGCATCGGCAAAAGTGAGACCGCTATCGAGCTGGTTAAGCGTGGTCACCGGCTCATCGCCGATGACGCCGTGGACATCAAAAAGGTGTCGGCCAAGACGCTGGTAGGCTCGGCACCGGAAATGATCCGCTATTTCATCGAGCTGCGTGGCATCGGCATCATCGATGTGCGCCGCATTTTCGGTATGGGCTCGGTGAAACCCACCGAACGGGTGGATCTGGTGGTGCGTCTGGAAAAATGGGAGGATGGCAAGCCTTATGACCGGCTGGGCGTGGACGAAGAGACCATGACCATCCTGGATATCAAGGTGCCGGCCCTGACCATTCCGGTGCATCCTGGGCGGAATCTGGCGGTGATTCTGGAAGTGGCCGCCATGAACAACCGGAATAAGCGCATGGGTCACAACGCCGCCAAAGAGCTGAGCGACAAGCTGTACCGCACCATGCTGGCTCAGCAGAATCCGGAAGAAAACGATTAAACCATGCTTGCCCAAGGGCGGACCGGATGTCCGCCCTTTTTCTTCTCTGCAAGGAGGAGAAATCTCCCCTCTCCACTACCAATGGAGAGGGGTTTGTGCTATAATTATAGTAGAATATTGTGCGCATTGGGAGGACACTATGGAACAGAACAATTCCTTGAGCCAAGCCGCTGAAAAAGAAGATATCAAGATCTATTGGGATGAACCCATGAGCCGTCATACCACTATGCAGGTGGGCGGTCCTGCCGCTATGCTGGCCCAGCCCCGGGATATCCGGGAACTGGTGAGCCTGGTCTATCTGGCGGGAAAGAACAACTTCCGCTGTATGGTCATGGGCAACGGCTCCAATCTGATTTTCCCCGAAGAGGGGTACAAGGGCCTGGTGATCAAAACCGTGCCCAATTATGGGGGCATTTATGTGGATGACGACGGAGTGATCCGGGCGGAAGCCGGGGCACTTTTGTCCCAGGTGGCCACGGTGGCGGCACAGAACGGCCTCACCGGGCTGGAATTTGCCCAGGGCATTCCCGGCACCGTGGGCGGAGCTTTGTGCATGAACGCCGGCGCCTACGGTGGAGAAGTGGGGAATCTGGTGCAGCGCACCTGCTATATGGATGCAAACGCCAAACTCCATATGCTGGCGCCCCAGGATCATCTGTTTGGTTATCGCACCAGCCTGTTTAAGGAGAAGCCAGGAAATGTGGTGCTTTACACAGAGTTCAAGCTCCAGCCAGGAGACCAGAAGGAAATTCAGGAGAAGATGAGCGATTACGCCGCTCGCCGCCGGGAGAAGCAGCCTTTGGATCAGCCTTCCGCTGGCAGCGTCTATAAGCGTCCCGAAGGCCACTATGCAGGAGAACTGATTGAGCAGTGTGGCCTGAAGGGATATCAGATCGGGGGAGCCATGGTTTCTCCCAAGCACGCCGGGTTCATCGTCAACACCGGCAAGGCCACCGCATCCGATGTGATCGCCTTGATGGAGCACATCGAGGAAGTGGTGCTGGAAAAGACCGGCGTTTCTCTGGAAAGAGAAGTGCGGGTGGTGACCCACCGGCGGTAAGAGCCGCCGGAACGATGTCTGGAAAGGAGCGTGGTTTTTCATGGAATGTTTGATCATATCGGGCATGGCCGGCGCAGGCAAGAGCATGGCGGTGGATGTGCTGGAGGATATCGGCTATTATTGCATCGACAATATGCCGGTTTCTCTCATTCCCCGGTTTATTCAGCTGTTTGAAAAAAGCCGGGAGCAATTCGACCGGGTGGCCCTGGTGGTGGACGCCCGCAGCGGTGACGGCTTTGAGGAGCTGTGTCAGGAGCTGGACGATGCCAGAGGACCGGATTTTTCCTACCGGATCTTGTTCCTCGACGCCCGCAACGCCATTCTGACCAACCGGCACAAGGAAAGCCGGCGGCGTCATCCTTTGCAGACGGCGGACATGGACCTGGAACAGGCACTTTATCAGGAGCGGCGGGTGCTGGAACCCATTCGCCGCCGGGCGGATTTCATGATCGACACCAGCGCCTTGCTTCCCGCCGATTTCCGGGCCTATCTGGTGAGCTTGTTTGCCGGTGGGGAAGAGGGGGGCAACATGGTCATTTCCATCGGCTCCTTTGGCTTCAAACACGGCATGCCTGGCGAGTCGGACATGGTGTTTGATGTGCGCTTTTTGAAGAATCCCTACTATGTGCCGGAGCTGAAAAACAAGACCGGTCTGGACCAGGATGTGTTTGACTATGTGTTTTCCGACCCGGCGGCGGAAGATTTCTGTGAGCGGGTCTGTTCGCTGTTGGAATTTCTCATTCCCCGGTATATCGAAGAGGGGAAGATGAGCCTGGTGGTTTCCATCGGCTGCACCGGCGGTCAGCATCGCTCGGTGTCGGTGGCCCGGCATCTGGGCCAGCTGCTGGGCAAGCATGCCCGGAATGTGACCGTGCGCCATCGGGATGTGAAAAAGCACTAGGAGGCCGGTGGTATGCTGCAAAACCAAGTGCCCCATGATCTGTTGCGGGCCGCCCGGGCGGCGGGACGCAAGGTGGCGGCCATCGGCGGAGGCACCGGCCTTTCCACGCTGCTCCTGGGGCTGAAAGAATACACCGACAACATTACCGCTATTGTCACCGTTACCGATGATGGCGGCGGCAGCGGCATTTTGCGGGATGAATACGGGATGCTCCCGCCGGGGGGTATCCGCAACTGCCTGTTGGCTTTGGCCAACACCAGCGACGCTATGAACGAACTGCTCAATTACCGCTTTTCCGAAGGCTCCCTCAAAGGGCAGAGCTTCGGCAATCTGTTTCTGCTGGCCCTCAATGGGGTGTGCGGCTCCTTCCGCACCGCCGTGGCCCGGATGAATGATTTTCTGGCAGTCACAGGCCAGGTTTTGCCGGTGACCACCAGCAATGTGAGCCTGTGTGCCCAGTTTGAAGACGGCTCCTGCGTCACAGGGGAGACCGCCATCACCAAGGCCAAAAAACAGAACAATCTGGTGATTCAGAAGGTGGGACTCCAGCCGGAGGGGGCCAAGGCTTTGCCGGAAGTCATCAAGGCCATTGACGAGGCCGATTTGATTATCCTGGGGCCGGGGAGCCTTTACACCAGCATTATCCCCAACTTGTTGGTGGATGGGGTGGCTCAGGCCATCCGCCGCTCCCATGGGCTGAAGATCTATATCCTCAACATCATGACCCAGGACGGCGAGACCGAGGGATACAGTGCCTCAGATCACCTCAAGGCTTTGGTGAGCCATGGCGGGCAAGCCGATGTGTGCCTGTACAACACCGACCGGGTAGCCCGTAGGCTGTTGGAAAAATACGCCGGTGAAAGCGCCCGGCAGCTTTGGCCCGATCCCCGGGAATTCCGACAGATGGGGGTGGAGCTGACCGGGGAATCCATTTTGTCCCGGGATGCGCAATTTGTCCGCCATGACCCGCTGCGCCTGGCCTATGCGGTGATGAAAACCGCCGCCCGGCTGGCGCCCCGGCAGCAAGTGCTGCGCTATTACGATGAATTGATGCTGCGGCAGGAGGAATAAGATGTCCTTTACACAACAGATCAAAGAAGAGCTTTGCCGCTTGGGGCCGGGCAAGGATTGCTGTGCCCGGGCGGAGTGTTATGGGATGCTGCTCTTTGCCGCGGTTTTCTCCCAAAGCCGCTTGCGGGTACACAGTGACCTGGCGGCGGTGCGAGGGAGAGTACGGCAGCTCCTCCGCCGGTGCGCCGGTGTGGAGATCTCTCCCCGCCCCGATGGGACCAACGCCTTGGTCTTGGAAGACCCGCCTTCTTTGCGGCGGGTTTTTTCCGCCTTTGGGTATGAATTTGAAGGGACGGCTCTTCATCTCAACCGGGCGGTGGTGGAGGAGGACTGCTGCCGCATCGCCTTCCTTCGGGGGGCTTTTCTCACCGGTGGGTATGTGTCGGCTCCCGGGAGAGGGTATCACCTGGAACTGGTGACTTCCCATTACAATGTGGCCCGGCAGACGGTGCTGCTGTTGGAAGAAATGGGCCTTGCCTGCGGATTTGTTTCCCGCCGGGGAAATTTTGTGCTTTACTACAAAGACAGCAATGTGATTGAAGATATCATCGGCCGTATGGGAGCCCCTGGGGCCGCCATGGATTTCCGGCTGCGGAAAGTGGAAAAGGATTTTCGCAACAACATCAACCGGAAGGTCAACTGTGAGACGGCCAATCTGGGGAAAACAGTGGAAGCCGCTGCCCGCCAGTGTCATGCCATTGGCAAATTGGAAAAGGCGGGACAGCTGGAGCAGCTGCCCGAAAGCCTGCGGGAGACCGCCCGGGTGCGTCTGGAGCATCCGGAAGAGTCCCTCGCCGAGCTTTTGCAGCATTTTGATCCGCCCCTTTCCAAACCGGGGCTGAACAACCGGCTGCGGAAGCTGGAGCAGCTGGCGGCCAAATTGGAAGATTGAGAAAAGGCAAAGAAATTGGGAGATAAAGATACTATGGCCATTGATTTTGTCCATTTGCATGTGCACAGCGTGTTCAGCCTGTTGGACGGCGCCTGTCCTGTGGCGGAACTGCCCCGCAGAGCCAAGGAGCTGGGGCAGCAGTCCCTGGCCGTCACCGATCACGGGGTGATGTACGGGTGCATTGATTTTTATAAAGCCTGCAAGGCGGAAGGAGTCCATCCCATCATCGGCTGCGAGGTCTATGTGGCGCCTCGCAGCCGCTTTGACAAAACAGCCGAACTGGACGGGGAAGCTTATCACCTGGTGCTTTTGTGCCAAAACCAGAAAGGGTATGAAAACCTGATCTATCTGGTGAGCCAGGGCTTTCTCCAGGGGTTTTACAACAAGCCTCGCGTGGACTGGGATCTGCTGAAAGAATACCATGAAGGACTGATCTGTCTGTCGGCTTGCTTGGCCGGGCAAGTGCCCCGGCTGCTGGATCAGGATAATTATGAGGGAGCCTTGGAACTTGCCACACAATACCGGGATCTGTTTGGCCCGGAGAACTATTTTATCGAGGTGCAGGACCATGGCATCCCCGAACAGAAGAAGGTCAATGAGGGCCTGTGCCGTCTGGCCAAAGAGCTTGGCGTGGGATTGGTAGCCACCAACGATGCCCACTATCTCCGGCGGGAGGATGCCTCCAGCCAGGATGTGCTCCTTTGCATCCAGACGGGAAAAACAGTGGATGAGCCCAACCGGATGCGCTTTGAGGGGGAAGAATTCTACCTGAAAAGCGGAGAAGAGATGGCCCGGCTTTTTCCTGAGGACAAATTCCCCGGGGCCCTTTCCAACACGGTAAAGATCGCAGAGCGCTGCCAGGTGGAGTTCGATTTTTCAGAGCAGCACCTGCCGGCCTTTGATGTGCCCGAAGGCTATGACGCCGAGGGGTATCTGCGTCATCTTCTTGTAAGAAAGTCAGTAAAGACAGGACAGATTCTTGTTGATATCGTAACAACGACTCAGATTGAGCATGATTTCACAGAGCTTGTAAACCGCCTGACATCAATTGAATATAAGGGCACTCTTACAGGTGTTCTCCATACATTTAACGACAGCCTTGCAGATGCAGTAATTAAAAAGCGGAGCTTT
>CALLCY010000194.1:0-2229 GCA_938000015.1 uncultured Clostridia bacterium | reverse complement strand
CCTGCGCCCGGGGCAGGCGCAGTCATGTGCTGGAAGCCATGAAGCTGCCGGCCGCCGCCATCGATGCGGCGCTGCGGGTGAGCTTCTGCCCGGAAAATACACAGGAGGATGTGAAGGCCTTTTTGGCAGGGCTTCAGAAAGCCCTGGGATTTTTCCTCTAGGCCTTCGGGAGAAATACCATGAATCAAGAAGTTTTGCTGCTCAAATGCGGAGAGCTGGTGCTCAAAGGGCTGAACCGGGCCCGGTTTGAGGACCGGCTCTTGTCCATCGTCCGCCGCCGTCTGGCTCATCTGGGGGAGTATGAGGTCTATGCCATCCAGTCCACCCTGTATGTGGAGCCCAAAAATGGCGCGCCGGTGGAAGAGGCTTTGGAAGTGTGCCGGAAGATCTTCGGCGTGGTAGCCATCTGCCGGGCCATCAGCTGCCCCAAGGACATGGACAGCATCTGTCAGGCCGCGGTGGAATACCTGAAAGACACCATGGAACACACCCAGACTTTCCGCTGCCAGGCCAAGCGCTCGGACAAGCGCTTTCCCCTCACCTCTCCGGAGATCGCCCGGCAGGTGGGCGGCGCGCTGCTCTCCGCCTATCCTCGGATGAAGGTGAAGATGGACGGGGCCCAGACCCAGGTGCACATCGAAGTGCGGGACAAGGCGGCCTTTGTCTATGCCGACCGCATCCACGGCGCCGGAGGAATGCCCACCGGCACCAACGGCAAGGCCATGCTGCTGCTTTCCGGCGGCATCGACAGCCCGGTGGCCGGGTATATGATGGCCAAACGGGGACTTTACCTGGAGGGCGTCCACTTTTTCAGCTATCCTTATACCTCGGAAGAGGCCAAGGAAAAGACCCTTCATCTGGCAAGGATTCTGGCGTCCTACTGCGGCCCCATCAAGGTCCATGTGGTGCCCTTTACCGAAATCCAGGATCAGATCCGGAAAAACTGCCAGGAGGATCTGTTCACCGTGCTCATGCGCCGGTTTATGATGCGCATTGCCGAACGGGTGGCCCGGCGTCAGGACTGCGGCGCACTGGTCACCGGCGAGAGCTTGGGCCAGGTGGCCAGCCAGACCATGGAGGCCATCGGCGTCACCAACGCCGTATGTGAGCTGCCGGTGCTGCGTCCGGCCATCGGCATGGACAAGGAGGAGATCGTCCTCATCGCCCGGCAGATCGGCACCTTTGAGACTTCCATTCTGCCCTATGAGGATTGCTGCACCGTCTTTACGCCCCGCCATCCCCAGACCAAGCCCAAGCTGCCCAAGGTGCTGGAAGAAGAGGCGAAGCTGGATGTGGAGGGCCTGATCCAGAAGGCCCTGGAAGGCGTAGAGCAGGTCATCTGCAAGGCGGAAGACTAAAAGAAAAAGTATACAGATCGGAATAAAAAGGGAGGCCATTACTGTGAGAACAGAAATTATCGCTGTGGGCACCGAGCTTTTGCTGGGGGAGATCGTCAACACCGACGCCCCCATGATCGCCCAGGGCTTGGCGGAACTGGGCATCGGGGTCTATTTTCAGACGGTGTGCGGAGACAATCCGGACCGTCTGAAAAGCGTGCTGGAAGTGGCCAAACAGAGAGCCGATCTGATCATCACCACCGGCGGCTTGGGGCCCACGGCGGACGATCTCACCAAAGAGACCATCGCCGCCGCCTTCGGCAAGGGCCTTGTGCGGGACGAAGAGTCCATGGCAAGGCTGCGGGAGCACTTCAAAGGCCGCACCATGACCAAAAACAACGAAAAACAGGCCGATGTGCCCGAAGGGTGCACCGTGTTTCAAAACGACTGGGGCACCGCCCCGGCCTGTGCCTTTGAAGGGGAAGGGTGCCTGGTTATCATGCTCCCCGGACCGCCCCGGGAGTGTACCCCCCTCTTCCGGGAAAAGGTGATGCCCTTTTTGGAAAAGCGCCGGGGCGGGGCACTTTGCTCCCGGTATGTGAAGGTGTTCGGCATGGGAGAATCGGAAATGGCCTCCCGTCTGAGCAGCCAAATGGACACCTGGGAAAACCCCACCGCCGCTCCCTATGCCAAGGAGGGGGAGTGCCTGGTGCGCATCACCGCCATGGGGAAGGACAAAGAGGAAGCCTTTGCCATGACCGAGCCTGCCGTTCGGGAAGTGCGGCAGGTGCTGGGGGATGTGGTCTATGGGGTGGATGTGGACTCTCTGGAGCAGGTGGTGGTGCAGGAAATGACCGCCCGGGGCCTGACATTGGCTACGGCGGAAAGCTGC
>CALLCY010000193.1:0-16029 GCA_938000015.1 uncultured Clostridia bacterium | reverse complement strand
GATGGAGCTGGAGTTCTTCTGCAAACCCGGCACCGAACTGGAGTGGTTCGACTACTGGAAGAACGAATGCAAGAAGTTCCTTGAGAGCCTGGGCCTGAAAGAGGAGAACCTGCGCTATCGTGACCACGAAAAGGAAAAGCTCTCCCACTATTCCAACGCCACCACCGACATCGAATACCTCTTCCCCTTCGGCTGGGGCGAGCTGTGGGGCGTGGCTTCCCGCACCGATTTCGACCTGAAGGCCCACGAAGCCGCCTCCGGTGAGAGCATGGAATATTTCGATCAGGAAGCCAATGAGAAGTTCATCCCCTACTGCGTGGAGCCTTCGGTGGGCGTGGACCGGATTGTCCTGGCCGCCCTCACCGATGCCTACGATCAGGAAGTGGTGGACGAAAGCAAGAATGATACCCGTGTGGTGCTTCACCTCCACCCTGCTCTGGCTCCCTATAAGTGCGCCATCCTGCCCCTGTCCAAGAAGCTGTCTGAGCTGGCCACGGCCCTCTATCAGCAGCTGGCCGGCAGCTTTATGTGCGATTATGACGAGTCCGGCTCCATCGGCAAGCGCTACCGCCGCCAGGATGAGATCGGTACCCCCTTCTGCGTCACCGTGGACTTTGAGACCGAACAGGACGGCTGCGTCACTGTGCGGGATCGGGACACCATGGACCAGGTGCGCCTGCCCATCCAGGAGCTGAATGCCTATATCCAAAGCAAACTGGAATTCTAAGCCCAAAGGGCGCGGTCTTTCCGCGCCCTTTTTTCGTTTTTTCTTACTCTATTATTAAAGGAGACTTGCACGATGGAAACCTATCGTATTGCCGCCATCGGCGGCGACGGCATCGGCCCGGAAGTGGTGGAAGAAGGCCTGCGGGTACTGCGGCACATTGAAAAAGCAGACGGCACCTTTTCTTTTCAGGTCACATCTTTCCCCTGGGGCTGCGAATACTATCTGAAAACCGGCCGGATGATGCCAGAAGACGGCATGGAGCAACTGAAAAACTTTGACGCCATCTACCTGGGAGCGGTGGGCGCTCCCGGTGTGCCCGATCATGTGTCCCTGTGGGATCTGCTGCTCAAGATCCGCAAGGGCTTTGACCAATATGTGAACCTGCGCCCGGTGAAGCTTCTGAAAGGCGCTCCCTGCCCGCTGAAAGATGTGAAGCGGGAGGACATCGACATGATCGTGGTGCGGGAAAACAGCGAAGGGGAATATGCCGGAGCCGGCGACCACCTCTTCCCCGGCACAGACCGGGAAGTGGTGCTGCAAACCGGAGTCTTTTCCCGCCACGGCTGCCAGCGGGTAATCCGCTATGCCTTTGAATTGGCCCGGCAGAAAGGCAAGACCCTGACCAACATCACTAAAAGCAACGCCCTCAACTATTCCATGGTCTTCTGGGATGAAATGTTCCAGGAAGTGGCCAAGGAATACCCCGATGTGAAGACCCAGAGCTTTTTGGTGGATGCAGCCAGTATGTTCTTTGTGAAAGATCCCGGCCGGTTCCAGGTGGTGGTGACTTCCAACCTCTTCGGCGACATCCTCACCGATCTGGGAGCGGCCATTTCCGGCGGTATGGGCCTGGCCGCCGGGGCCAACCTGAACCCGGAGAAAAAATACCCCTCCATGTTCGAGCCTATCCACGGCAGCGCCCCGGACATCGCCGGAAAAGGCATTGCCAACCCCCTGGCCGCCATCTGGGGCGTCAGCCAGATGCTGGACTTTTTCGGAAAACCCCAGTGGGGAGAAAAAGTGCTCAATGCCATTGAGAAACTGCTGGAAGAGGGCAAATGCCTCACCCCGGATATGGGCGGCACCGCCACCACATCCCAGGTGACCGACCGGCTGCTGGAACTTTTGTAACCATCGAAACCATCCCCCGAAAGGAGATCTATTTTTGCGTTTTACCCCTCGTTTTATGGCGAAAACCGCCCTTTTGGCCGCCCTGGCCGCCTTTTTGATGACCCTGGAGATCCCCCTGCCCTTTGCCCCCAGCTTTTATCAGATCGACCTCAGCGAAGTGCCGGTGCTGCTGGGTGGCTTTGCCCTGGGGCCCTTGGCCGCTCTGTGCATCGAACTGCTGAAAAACCTGCTGTATCTTTTGTTCAAAGGCACCATCACCGCCGGTGTGGGAGAATTGGCCAATTTCCTCATTGGCCTGTCCCTGGTGTTGCCGGCCTCTTTGTTCTATCGGAAGAAAAAAAGCCGGAAAGGGGCTTTGTGGGGACTTCTGTGCGGCACCCTGGCCATGACCATTGCAGGCGTAGCCATCAACTATTTTGTGCTGCTGCCCGCCTATTCTTTCTTCATGGGCATTCCCCTTTCCGCTTTGGTGGACATGGGAAGCGCGGTGAACAGTTCCATCACCTCTGTGGGGACTTTGGTCATTTTCGCCACCCTGCCGTTCAACTTGCTGAAGGGGGCCTTGTCCTCCCTCATCACCCTGCTGCTGTATAAGCGGCTGTCTCCCCTGCTCCACCGGTAAGGAAAGACAAAAGAAAAGAAACGAAAGATTGACATTTTCTTAACATTTATAACCTGTGGCCTGTTGCCTTTTCCCTTTGGCCGGTGGTATAATGGCAAAAGAAGATGGAGCGGGGCTTTGGCCCCCTTGAGAGAAACAGTACCTGGCTGCGGCGTCCGCCCGGCCGAAAGAAGGAGGAAAACAGCATCATGATCGATTATTCCAAGATCGTCCCCCAGCGGGTTGCCACTCTGAAGCCCTCTGGCATCCGTAAATTCTTTGATGTGGCGGCCACCATGGAAGATGTGGTCTCCCTGGGCGTGGGCGAGCCCGATTTCGTCACCCCGGAACACATCCGCAATGCCGGTATCAAGAGCATTCTGGACGGCAAAACCGCCTACACCGCAAACTACGGCCTGATCGAACTGCGCCGGGGCATTTCCGAATACCTGGAAAAGCGCTTTGACCTTTCCTATCATCCGGAAAAGGAAGTGCTGGTCACCGTTGGCGGCAGCGAAGCCATTGACCTGTGCATGAGCGCCCTGATCGACGACGGCGACGAAGTGCTGCTGCCCGAGCCCCTTTTCGTCAGCTATGCACCTCTGACCATCGCCCAGCGTGGCGTGCCGGTGGTCATTGACACCAAGGAAGAAGATTCCTTCAAGCTGACTCCCCAGGCTTTGAAGGCCGCCATCACCCCCAAGACCAAGCTGCTGGTGTTCTCCTATCCCAACAACCCCACCGGCGCTATCATGACCAAGGAGGAGATGGAGGAGATCGCCGCCATTCTGCGGGATACCAACATCGTGGTTATCTCCGATGAGATCTATGCTGAGCTGACCTATGGCCGCCGTCATGTGTCCATTGCCACTCTGCCCGGTATGCGGGAGCGCACCGTGGTGGTCAGCGGCTTCTCCAAGGCCTTTGCCATGACCGGCTGGCGCCTGGGTTATTGCTGCGCCCCGGTGGAACTGATGACCTCTCTGGGCCGTCTGCATCAGTATAAGCTGATGTGCGCTTCGGGTATGTCCCAGCGGGCTGGCCTGGAGGCCATCACCAAGGGCATCCCCGACATCGAATATATGCGGGAAAAATTCAACGAGCGCCGTCTGTATCTCCACAAGGCCCTCACCGATCTGGGCTTTGACTGCTTCATGCCGGAAGGCGCCTTCTATATGTTCCCCAGCATCCGCCGTTTTGCTTCCAGCAGTGAGCAGTTCTGCACCGATCTGCTCAATGACCAGCGGGTGGCCGTGGTGCCCGGTGACGCCTTCGGCGCCTGCGGCGAAGGCCATGTGCGCATCTCCTATGCCTACTCTCTGGAAAGCCTGAAAGTGGCTATGGAGCGGATTGAAAAGTTCGTCAACAAAAAATAAAACATCACATAGAAACAATCCCCCGGAGTGTTGCTCCGGGGGATTGTTTTCTGCTTGGCCCTGTGATATGGTAAGGAAAAAGCAAGGGGATGATCCCATGAAAAAAAGGCGAAAACTGCTTTTGGCTCTACTCGGTGCTCTGCTGCTTTGCCTGGCCGGGACCGTTCTTGTCCGCTCCATCCTGATGCACCGTCCCCAGCCCTTTCTGGAGCATATCAAAGATGCCGCTTCCATTCGCATCTCCACCGGTGACGGCACACGGCCGGAGGACCACACCCTCACCATCGACGATCATTTCCCGGAATATCTGGACTACGCTCTGAAAAACTGGAGTGCCATTCGCATGAAGCAGACAGAGGCCCCTGATAAAGAGTCAAGCGAAATCACCATTACCCTTTTTGATGACTCCGGCCACACGCTGGACTGCATCACCCTGACAGAACATGGGGTCACGAAAAAGGTCTCCCTGTTCTCCCAAGGCTATTTCCGCATTGTACAAGGAGAGAACCCCTATGAGCTTCTGAAACAGATGCTGGAAGAAAAACGAATCGATCTCATTCAGAGATAATTTCTACACACCAAAAAAGGCGCTGGAACAGTATTTCCAGCGCCTTTTTTCATTTCTGTTGTTCTGCATATTCTTCCAGGCAAAGCCCCTGGCTGTGGATGACCTCTGCCGCTTCCTTCCCTACATACCGGTAGTGCCACACTTCCTCGGCCACCCCGGTGAGGGACTGCTTGTCCCCAGGATAACGAAAGATGAAGCCATAGCGCCAGCTGTTTTCCTGAAGCCAGGTGTAGATATCGTAGCTGTTCCCGTTGATATCCACCGCCAGCCCCAACTGGTGCTCACTGCTGCCGGGTTTGGCCACCCACTCTTCCGCAGCTGCCACAGCGTCCTTTTGAGAATATCCCTGGGAAAGATATTCTCCGATCTTATTGTCATACAGACTCTGCTGTTTTTCCTGGGTGCGCCAGCCAGAAACCACCTGAGGCCCCAGGCCTTCCGCCTCAGCCTGCTGCAGCATCTCCAGCAAAGGGGCATAGGCCTCCTTTGCCACCTTTTCCCCGCCGGGAACCTCCATCAGATCGGGAACATACCCCTCCGGCAGGGGATTCCACCGGTTGACCAGAAGGAGCGTATCCGCTTCTTCCCCAGAAAGATCTTGTCCTGGAAGGGTCTGCGCAAAAACAGACTGACCGTTTCCCCCTTCTCCTTGCTGCCCGATAGCCCAATAACCGATCCCCAGGCACCCCAGCACAAACAAAAAGGTCAGGATCAGATCTCCCCACATCTTCCGCCGCCGCTTTTTCCGCCGGACGGCCCGGCGCTGCTCCCGAGCGATTGCCTCCTGTTTCTTCCAATCGTTTTTCCGCTCCAGTTCCCAGTTCTCTCCATCCCAAATTCCTGTATTCATAAATAACCACTCCTTTTTTCGAAGGGACCAAAAAGCCCCCCTTTGGTACATTTCCATACTACCAAAGAGGGGCTTTCCCTTTTGAAAAAACTCCTGAGCCTTTTCTTAAGAATTTCGGAAGATTTCAGTTTTCCAGGGCCTGGAGCATCTGCCGGGCCAAAGCCAGCGAGAGAAGGGGCGGCACAGCGTTGCCGATCTCCAGCCGCTTCATGCCGTCACCGCCATAGAAGCGGTAATCGTCAGGGAAACTCTGGAGCCGTGCTCCTTCCCGGATGGACAAGGCCCGGGAATCCCGGGGATGGATGCACCGGGAAGAAGATGGACAGGCAAAATTCCGGGTGATGGTGGTGGAGGGCCGTTTCCACCACAGCTTGGCGTAGGTATTGCCATAGCCGCTTTTGGGCCGCAGTTCTTCCGGCAGATCGTTTTTCCCCTGGCCGTCCTTCAGGGCCTCCATAATGCGGATGAGATGGGCCCCGTTCTTGGGGGAAGCGTGCTCGGTGACGGTTTCCTCTCCCTCCTGCCGGACAAAACGGAGAAAGTCGTTATCAATAGGCCCTTGGTACCGATTCTTTTGCTCCCCGCTTTTGATGGGGGGCAAATCGCCGATAGCCTGCTCCAGGGTCACAAAGGGCAATTTTCCTTCTCCATGGGTGGGCTGGGGATAGGAGAAGGTGTTCTTCCCCTGCATCCCCACCAGGATCACCCTCTCTCTCCGCTGAGGTACGCCGTATTCCGCCGCGTCCATCACCTGGTATTTCAGGGTATAGCCCAGCTCCCCGAACTCCCGCTGGATCTGGGGAAACAGCCGTCCTCCATCCATGCTCAGCAGCCCGGACACATTTTCAAACAAAAAGGCCCGGGGCCGGAGCAAGGACAGCACCCGCTTATATTCCAAAAATAACCGGGCCCGACCGTCCATCTGCCGTTTGCCCAGGGTAGAATAGGACTGGCAGGGCGGGCCGCCCAGCACCAGATCCACCTGCTTGCCTCTCAACGCCTGTTCCAGCATCTCCCCGGTCACCTGGCCGATATCCCGGCAGAGCATCTTCACCTGGGGATAGTTGAGAGAGTAGGCCCGGGCGATATCCGGCTCCACCTCATTGGCCGCCAGGATGGAGAATTCCTCCAGCTGTTCAAAGCCGTAACTCAGTCCGCCCACGCCGGAAAACAAATCCACTACATTGTATTGTTTCGTTGCCATCAATCCACCAGCGCCGTGGGCCAGGGAGTACCCCCATGCTCTCCCAGAGCCTTTTCCAGTTTTCTTAGCATCTTTTCCCGATCCTCCGGCAATTTGCCCCGCACCCGCAGGGGCAGAATGTCATGGAAGCCATCGTACTCCACTTCCATATTCCACAGCTGGTGAAGCAGCACCCGCTCCTCCTCCAGGGTTTCCCCTTCATCCGCCGGAACAAACTTTCCCTGCTCAATCAGTTGATACAGAGGCGCTCTCCGGTGGATGAACATGGAGAAATTCACCACCCGGCTGGGACGGGTGCGGCGGAAAAATTCTCCCAAGGCCAAAGCGTTTTCCCGTCCCCGGCCTTTTCCGGCAACACCGGTCATAATATGAGCGTCAAAGACCATCCCCGCCTGCTGGATACGGCGGATCTGCTCCATGGCCTGGGCCTTGGTGTGATCCTTGTCCATCAGCCGGAGCACATCATCCAGGCCGCTTTCGATGCCCAGATACAGATGAGACACCCCGGCCTGAGCCAGCAAGCGCAGCTGCTCATCGGTCTTTTGAGCAATACTGGTGACGGTGGCGTCCATGTTCACCCCCTGGCAGCTGGGGAATGCCCGGCGGATCTCCTGTAAAATAATGAGCAGGTCCTCCGCAGGCAGCGAAAAAGCGTTGCCATCTCCCAGAAAGACCCACTTGGGATCGCCTCCCAGGTCGGCCACCCGGCGGATATCGGCAAAAATCTGCTCCATGGGCAGGCAGCGGTAGGTCAGGTGCTTGAACAGCATACAGAACTTACACCGGTTATAGCTGCACCCCACCATCACCGGCAGCATAAAGGAAGAACGCTCCATGGGACTGCGGCAGATCTGGCCTTCGTATTCCATTTATCCTTCCTCCTTCCGGTAACAAAGCAGCAGAAAATCGGCGGTGATCTCCATTCCCTCTCCCTGGGAAAGAATCTCCCGCCGCTGGGGGTCGGTTTTATAGAAATAAGGAGTCATCTGGAACAGGCTCCACACATCCTCCCCGCTGAGGGCCATGGGGTATGTAACAGGCCGGGTCTCTTCCAGAAAAAATCCCGGCAGATGGGGCGCGGTTCCCGGGTTTTCATAAGGCTCATCGTACAGCCGCTCTTTCAGCTCCCACAGATGTCGCTTTCCCGGCACTGCCACCAGCAGCCGCCCATTCTTTCTCAGCACCCGGGCAAACTCCTCTGGGCAATGGGGGGCGAAAAAGTTCCAGATCACATCCACCGCTTCCTCCCCCAAAGGCAGATGGTACAGGCTTCCCACCACATAGCGGCCCTGTTTCAGGCCCTTGGCCGCCCGGTCCGCAGCGAATTTAGAGATGTCCATGCCGTAGACTTCGATTTCCCGGCCGCTCTCCTGGGCTTTTTCCCACAAACGCTGGGAATAGTAGCCCTCTCCACAGCCGGCATCCAGCATCCGAAGGGGCGTTTTTTTCTCCCCCAGGGTGATCTCCCCTGCCAGATCGGCCAGAGGGGCGTAATAGCCTTTTTGCAGAAAGGACCACCGGGCACGGATCATCTCTTTGTTGTCCCCTGGCTCCCGGGTCTTTTTCCCCGAAGGGGGCAGCAAGTTCAGATAGCCGCTGCGGGCCTTGTCAAACCGATGGCCCTGGGGGCAAACCCCGCCTTTTTCCTCTTCCTGCAATTCTGCGCCGCACACCGGACACCGCCACAGCATGGACATTCCTCCTTTTGCTCTACCCTTTATTGTAACACAAAAAAAGAGCCGGAAAAAGTGGCTCATCCACTTTTTCCGGCAGCGTGACGCTGCACCCATATTGCGCTGCCGCGCCCGGCAATAGAACCAAGGCTCGTTGTGTTCATCCGGACAAAGAAAGTTCGGCTGTCCGGCCACCGAAGCAGCGTGACGCTGCACCCGTATTGCGCTGCCGCGCCCGGCAATAGAATCAAGGCCTGTTGTGTTCGTCCAGGCAAAGAAAGCACGGCTGTCCGGCCACCGGACCGCTGCCGCGCCCGGCAATAGAACCAAGGCTCGTTGTGTTCATCCGGGCAAAGAAAGTAGAGAGACGGTGACGCTGTCCCCCGTCAGCCAGCAGCCGATCTCCACAGGGGACGCGGTGGGATTCTGAAAGCGAAAATCCAGGCTCCCATATTCCACCGCCGCATCCTGACCTTCTCCTGCATAGGGCACCGGCAGCTGATGAGGATGCCGCTCCAGGATTTCCATACCTCCCTGCTGGGCAGCCAGGAACAGGGTGGTGCTCACCTGGCACACGCCGCCTCCCACCTCCATCACCTTCTCCCCGTTCTCAAAGGCAATGGCCGGGCGGTAACCCTTTTCCTCGGTACGCTCTCCCAGGGCTTCATTAAAGGAAAAGGAACCGCCCGCCGGGATCACCGCCCCGTGAACGGCCTGACAGGCCAGGCGCAGGTTTTCCATGCGCCCTTCATCCCAGTCGTGCAAAGCGGTGCTCACAGCAGCCAGCTCCTGAGGCACGGCTTTGTTTTCCGCCGTCTCCGGCGGCTGGGCCGGATCGGGTGCAGGGGTTTCCTCCGGGGTTTGCTGCTGGGTCTGTTCCTGGGAATTTTGGGCCGGATCGTCCTTCTTTTCCTGGGCCTTGTCCTTTTCGTTGCGGCCGCAGGCGGACAGCAATATGCTGCCCGCCAGAATCCCGGCCAACCATACACACTTTCTCATCGTCCTTCCTCCCTTTTTCCCCAGTATGGGCGGAAGAAAGGAAACTATGCGCTTTTAGTCCAGATCTTTTTGATGGGCGGTGAGATACTCTCTGGCTTCCTGGGCCACATTTTTGAGAGAGCCCTTTTCCATGGGATTTTCCAGCCCGGCCTTCTGCAAAAGGCCCAGGAAGGTGTCATTGCCCCCCTGGCGGGTGTAGGCCAGATACTGGTCAAAGGCGGCCTGCCAGCCCTTTTCCTCCATGAGACGGAAGATCTGCAGGGCCACCGACTGGGCCAGGCAGTAGTCAATATAATAGAAAGGATCGGTGTAGATGTGGATCTGCCGCTGCCAGGCTGCGCCGTCGGCATAGAAGGGTACCGATTCAAAATCCAGCCAGGGACGATATTTTTTGTCCAGAGCGGCCCACTGAGCATTGCGCTCCTCCGGGGTCATATCCGGGTTTTCATAAACGATGTGCTGGAACTCATCCACCTGACAGCCGTAGGGCAGGAAGGACAAAGTGCCGCCCAGATGAATGGCCCGGGCCTTGTCGGCCTCCTTTCCATAGAACCCTTCCAGATAGGGCCAGCACAAAAACTCCATGGACATGGAATGGACCTCGCAGCCTTCCAATGTGGGCATGGCGCACTCCATCAGCCGCGTTTTGTCCGATGCCATGAAGGCGGCCAGGGCATGACCTCCCTCGTGGGTAAAGACTTCCACATCGTGGGAAGTGCCATTGAAGTTGGCAAAGATGAAAGGAGCCTTGTAAGAAGCCAGATAACTGCAATAGCCACCGGTCATCTTGCCCTTTTTGGCAATCAGGTCAAACAGATTCATGCTGTCCATCTTGTCGATGAAATCCTTTGTGAGCGGGGACATCTTCCGGTACATTTCAATGCCGGTGCGATAGGTGTCCTCAAAGGTGCCCTGGGGATGAGGGTTTCCTCCCTGGCACACCACCGGGTCATCATAGAACTTGAAGTCCGGCAGGCCCAGCCGCTTCTGCTGCTCTTTTTTCATCTCACAGACGATGGGCACGATCTCCCGCACCACTTCTTCCCGGAACACGGCCACATCCTTTTTGTCATAGCAGTTGCGGCCCATGCGCAGATAGCCCAGCTCCACAAAATTCTCAAAGCCCAGCTTCTTGGCAATGGCGGTACGCTTTTTCACCAGCTCATCATAGATCCGGTCGTATTCCGCCTTGTGTTCCCGGTAGAAATTCCCTTCGGCGGTGTAAGCCCCTTTCCGCACCTCCCGCTGAGAATCTTCCTTATAAACACCCAACTGGGACAGGTTGCACACCTTTCCCTGAAACTCGATCTGGGCGCTGCCCTGGAGTTTCTGGTAATCCATCACCAGCTTGTTTTCCTCTTCCAGCTCTCCCAGCACAGCCGGGGAAATGGTCTTGGCGTCCATCTGGATATTTTTGAAAAACACCGGGGGAAATTCCTTCCGGAGCTCTTCCAGGAAGGGAGAAGCCAGCACAGCCCGATAGAAATCGGTGACCTTTTCCCCAAAGGCCGGGCCTTCCTGGGCATAAAATTCCTCTTCTGCGGTGTAGAAAGGATCTTCGGTGTCGATGGTATGGCGAATGGAGCTGAGGCTCATCATGGTGCTGGCCGGCTCATAGGTACGGGTATGCTCGTCCAGCAAAGCGGCGGCTTCCTCTGCCGTTTTGGCCCCTTCCATCCGGGCTTTCAAATCTTCGTAGACCTTGCACAAAGCGGCCAGATCCACCCGCTCATAAGGCATTTCCTGAAATGTCATGGCAGTTCTCTCCTTTACATAAATATAGTGGCTGTCTCCAGTATACCGCAGAGTGGGAAAAAGTAAAACAAGCAAAAAAAATTTCCCCGGAAAACCCGGGGAAATGTAAGATCATCTTTTTCGATAATTACCCTTGCCATAAGCGCCCCGCAAAAGGATGCCCGGCAGACTGGCGCCCGCTACCAGCCCCATCATGACCCAGTATTCCACCGGTGCGCCATAGCGGCCCAGATACTCATACACCAGATGAACTTTGAAAACTCTTGCCGATGTATTGAACAGCCGCAGGGCCGAAAAGGCATCAAACCGGAGATTCTGGGGAGACAGATCCTCCATCCGGCCCCACAGCAAAAGTCCCAGGCACACGCCCATGAAAATCTGCAGCAAAGTCAGAGGCACTGCATAGACCTGATAGCTGCTTTCCTTCAGATATCCCAGATAAGTGCAAGCTCCCCAGGAAAGCGCAACAAGAAGTCCCAAAAGAATCCGCTTTTTCATGGCATTCCCTCCTTTTCATCATTTTATATGAACACCTCACAAAAAACAAGGATCACTCTGTACAATTTCCCCGTGCATTTCTTGTTTTCCATTTTTCTCTTGTTTCGCCCTCCAGCAAAAGGAAAAATATTGAATTTTGTTATTTAATTATCAATTCCATGATTTTTCATCTTTTTTTCGGGAGATTTTCGCATTTTTGTTGCGGATTTCGATTTTTTGTATTATAATAAACTGCATTGTGTAAAAGGGGAAACTGAGGACTTCCCTTCTCTGCATATTATCTTTGTGAGGTGAGACTATGGCCTACACATTCCGCGGGGGTATTCACCCCGACGATCAAAAGGCTGCAACCAACAAAAAGGCCATCGAGCCCATGGCCCCGCCCAAACAGGTGGTGCTTCCCGTCTCGATGCACATCGGCGCCCCGGCCAAACCGGTGGTCAAAAAAGGCGATCAAGTCTTTTTGGGCCAGCTGGTGGCTGAAGCGGGCGGCAATGTGAGCGCCAATATCCACGCTACCGTTTCCGGCACTGTGGTGGATGTGGCGCCCCGTCCCCATCCCAATGGGTCCAAGGTGCTGTCGGTGGTCATTGAAAATGACTTCCAGGACACCCCGGACCCCTCGCTCCATCCCCTGGATATGGACGCCATGACCCAGGAGGAAATCATCAACGCCATTCGTGAGGCCGGCATCGTGGGCCACGGCGGCGCCACCTTCCCGGCCGATGTGAAGATCCGCTCCGGCCTGGGCAAGGCTGATACCCTGATCCTGAACG
Source organism: uncultured Clostridia bacterium (assembly GCA_938000015.1). Lineage (GTDB taxonomy): Bacteria > Bacillota > Clostridia > Oscillospirales > Butyricicoccaceae > Pseudobutyricicoccus. Next base: position 3,871 of record CALLCY010000193.1, on the reverse strand, counting down.
GCGCTGAGTGCGAACCCTACATCACATCCGACCATCGGGTCATGCTGGAACAGACCGACGATGTGATCCTGGGCATCAAGATCCTGCTCAAGGCTCTGGGCCTGCAGAAGGCCAAGCTGGCTGTGGAGGAAAACAAGGCCGATGTCTTTTCCCATGTGGAAAAGCTGCTGCCTGCCGACGGCTCCATTGAGCTGTGCCGTCTCAAGACCAAGTATCCCCAGGGCGCAGAAAAACAGCTGATCTTCGCCCTCACCGGCCGGGAAGTGCCTTCGGGCAAGCTGCCCGCCGACGCCGGTTGCGTGGTGTTCAATGTGGACACCTGCGCCACCATCGCCCGGAAATTCCGCACCGGCATGAACGACATCCGCCGTATTGTCACGGTCTCCGGCTCGGCCATCACCGCGCCCCGGAACCTGGAAGTGCGGGTGGGCACCCCCATCGGGGAAGTGATCGAAGCGGCCGGCGGCTTCAAAGAGGAACCCAACAAGATCCTCATGGGCGGCCCCATGATGGGCGTGGCTCAGTTCGATCTCACCGCCCCCATCTTCAAAGGCACCAATGCCATTCTGGCTTTCTGCGGCGACGAAGCCAAGGGTTCCAAGACCCCTTCCTGCATCCGCTGCGGAAGATGTGTGGAGGCCTGCCCCATGCGCCTGATGCCCACTTACATCTACCTCTATGGAGAAAAGGGCAATCTGGAGGCCTGTGAAAAATATGACGCTCTCGACTGCATCGAGTGCGGCGCGTGCACCTATGTCTGCCCCGGCAAGCTGCCGCTGGTCCAGGGCATCCGCTCGGCCAAGCAGCGGATCTTGAACGCGCGCAGAAAGTGAGGTTCCTATGGCTGATTTGAGCAAATTGACGGTTTCTTCCTCCCCCCATATCCGGCACGAGGACAACACCCGGCAGATCATGGTGGATGTGATCATCGCCCTGATGCCTGCCCTGGCCATTGCCATCTATGTCTTTGGCCCCCGTGCCCTGACCCTGACGGCGGTCTCCGCTGCAGGCTGCCTGTTTTTTGAGTGGCTTTATCAAAGACTGATGAAAAAGCCTGTGACCATCGGCGATTGTTCCGCCCTGGTCACCGGTATTCTGCTGGCTTACTGTCTGCCGGTGTCCTCCCCCATGTGGATGGTTCTCATCGGCGACGCTTTTGCCATCATCGTGGTCAAGCAGCTGTATGGCGGCATCGGCAAAAACTTCATGAACCCCGCCCTCAGCGCCCGTGCTTTTCTCATGAGCTTCCCGGTGATCATGACCACCTGGCCTGCCATCCGCACCAAGCTCCCCCTGTTCGCCACCCCTGATGTGGTGTCCTCGGCCACTCCTCTGGCCAGCCTGAAACAGGGAATGATGCCCAACGCCTCTCTCACCGACCTGGCTCTGGGCATGGTGGGCGGCTCCATGGGTGAGATCTCCGCTCTGGCCCTTCTGGCCGGCGGCCTGTATCTCATCTCCCGGAAGGTCATCACCTTCCACACCCCTGTGGCTTATCTGGGCACCGTGGCCCTTCTGTGTTTCCTCTTCCCCCACGGCAACGGAAGAGTGGAATTCATGCTGGCCGAGCTGTGCAGCGGCGGCCTGATGCTGGGCGCCATCTTCATGGCCACCGACTATTCCACCAGCCCTGTGACCAAAAAGGGTCAGGTGGTCTTCGGCATCGGCTGCGGCCTGCTGACGGTGTTCATCCGCTTCTTCGGCAATATGCCGGAAGGCGTCAGCTATTCCATCCTGGTGATGAACGCCACTGTGTTCCTCATCGAAAAGGTGACAAGACCTCGCAAATACGGCTTTGTGGCTCCTCCCAAGGCCGTTAAGACCCCGGAAGGAGGGAAAAGCAAATGAACGACAGCCTGAAAAAAGACCTGCTTCATCTGGGCGGCGCCCTTTTGGCCATCACCGTTGTGGTTGCTCTGTGCCTGGGCTGCGTGGACGCTTTGACCCGGGACAAGATCGCCGCTTTGAAAGAGCAGCAGATTCAGGACGCCATGGGCGCTGTGTGCGGCACCGACGCCACCTTTGAGCCTCTGGAAGCCGACATTCAGGACGAAACCATCCAGGATGCTTATCAGATCATCCGGGACGGCTCTCCCGACGGCATCTGCGTCCAGGTAGCCCCCTCGGGCTACGGCGGCGAGATCACCATGATCGTGGGCGTCAGCGGTGAAGGCACCGTGCTGGGCGTGCAGATCGTGGACATGAGCGAAACCGCCGGTCTGGGCGCCAACGCCGAAAAACCGGAATTTCTCCAGCAATATGAAGGCCAGCAGGGCGATCTCACCGTTGTGAAATCGGCCACCGGCGCCGAAGGGGAAATCGTGGCCCTGTCGGGCGCCACCATCACCTCAAACGGCGTCACCTCGGGCGTCCAGTCCGCTTTGGACCTGGCCGCTTCCCTGGCGCAGTAAGGAGGGTGCATCGTGAAAAATTTTCTCTGTCAGCTCTATGAAGGGCTTTTTACCAACAACCCGGTGCTGGTGCAGCTGATCGGCATGTGCCCCACTCTGGCCACCACCACTTCTTTGGAAAACGGCTTCGGCATGGGCATGGCCGCCACCGCAGTTCTCATCTGCTCCAATGTGGTCATCTCCCTTCTGCGGAAGCTCATCCCCTCTAAGGTGCGTATCGCCGCCTATATCACCATCATCGCCGGCTTTGTTACGGCGGTGGATCTGCTGATGCAGGCCTATCTGCCCGATCTGTCCAAATCCCTGGGCCTGTTCATCCCGCTGATCGTGGTCAACTGCATCATTCTGGCCCGTGCCGAGGCTTTTGCTTCCAAAAACAAGGTCATCCCCTCTCTGGTGGACGGTCTTGCCATGGGTCTGGGCTTCACCTTTGCTCTGTGCATTTTGTCCACCATCCGTGAGATCCTGGGCGCCGGCACCCTGCTGGGCCATCCCCTCTTCGGGGACAACTTCCAGCCGGCCATCATGATGATCCTGCCCGCCGGCGGATTTTTGACCCTGGGCTTTGTCATCGCCCTGTTCCAAAAGATCCTGAAAAAGAAAGGGGCCTAATTTATGAGCTTTACCGAACTCTTTTCCCTGGCCCTGGGCGCCATTTTGCTGGAGAACTTCGTTTTGGTGAAATTCCTCGGCTGCTGCCCCTTCCTGGGCGTGAGCAAGAAAACCGAGACCGCCCTGGGCATGGGCCTGGCCGTCATGTTCGTTATGACGGTGGCTTCTGCCGTCACCTATCTGGTGAACAAATATATCCTTCTGACCTTTGATCTGGGCTATATGCAGACGGTGGCCTTTATCCTGATCATCGCCAGCCTGGTGCAGTTTGTGGAAATGTTCCTGATGAAGAGCATGCCCTCCCTCTACCAGGCCCTGGGCATCTATCTGCCTCTGATCACCACCAACTGCGCCGTTCTGGGCGTGGCTCTGCTCAATGTGCAGAACAACCTGAACTTCATCGGCTCGGTGGTTTACGGCTTCTCTGCCGCCGCCGGCTTCACCCTGGCCATCGTGCTCTTCGCCTCGGTGCGGGAGCGGCTGGAGTTTTCCGAGTGTCCCCCCTCCTTTGAGGGCTTCCCCATCGCTTTGGTCAGCGCTTCCCTGCTGGCCATGGCCTTCATGGGATTCCAGGGGCTGAAGATCTTTTAATCAAAACACAATCCCCGATGAAGAAGATGAGGTGAATCACTTTGTATACACTGTCGATCGTCGCCCCGGTGGTGGCCCTGGGGGCCATGGGCCTGTTTTTCGGCCTGCTGCTGGCGGTGAGCTCTAAGATTTTCCATGTGGAGCAGGACGAGCGCCTGCCCCAGATCACCGAAGTGCTGCCCGGGGCCAACTGCGGCGGCTGCGGCTACCCTGGCTGCTCCGGCTTTGCCAGCGCCGTGGTGGCCGGAGAAGCTCCC
>CALLCY010000192.1:0-7033 GCA_938000015.1 uncultured Clostridia bacterium | reverse complement strand
ACAGGTGGTAATGGGATATGGTAGGCACCTTTTCAGATGTATATTTGGACTTGCGCAATGAACTGCGCCATCACGGGGTCACCTCGGCCCCTTTGGAGGCCAAGGAACTGCTGGCTTTTGCCCTGGAGATCCCCCGGGCGGAATTCAATGAGCGCAGCGGGAGTTACCTTTTTGACGAACAGCTGAAGCGGCTGGAGGAGCTGAAAAGCCGCCGTCTGAAAGGAGAACCCCTGGCCCATATCATCGGGGAATGGGATTTTTATTCCCTTACCTTTACCCTGACCCCCGGCGTGCTCATCCCCCGGCCGGACACCGAGACGCTGGTGGACGCCGGTCTGGCCTTTTTCAGCCGCCGGGAACGGGGACGGATTTTGGATCTGTGCTGCGGCAGCGGCTGTGTGGGCATCGCTTTGCTGAAAAACCTGCCGGATACCATCAGCTGTGTCTTTGCCGACACTTCCGAGGAAGCTTTGGCGGTGACCAAGGAAAATCTGGTACGCCACCGGTTGACTTTCCGGGGACTGCCTGTGGTACAGAACGCCCTGGAGCCTTGCGATCAGGCTTTGGGCAAATTCAATCTCATCGTCTCCAATCCGCCCTATATCCCCACCGGGGACATTCCAGGGTTGGATGTGAGTGTCAAGGATTATGAGCCTCACGAGGCTCTGGACGGCGGAACCGACGGATTGGATTTCTATCGGGCCATCGCTGTGAATTTCAAAGACGCCCTGACCAAAAACGGTATGCTGGCCTTTGAATGCGGCATGGGCCAGGCTCCGCAGGTGGAGGAGATTTTGAGGGAAAACGGCTATGAAGATATCCGTATTCTTCGGGATTTCACCGGTGTGGAGCGGGTGGTCACCGGTGTGCGCACACCGCCGGAGAAGGTGTGAAAAGCGAACAAATGTTGCATAATCTGATGCCAGGGTGTATACTGGTGTTACGATAGGGGGTTACGCTATGGATAAGAAAAAAGCATTGGAAACAGCCCTGGCGCAGATCGAAAAGGCCTATGGAAAAGGTTCGGTCATGCGCCTGGGAGAAAATACAGCCATGAATGTGGAAGCCATCTCCACCGGTTCCATCGCCCTGGATTTGGCTTTGGGGATCGGCGGTGTGCCCAGAGGGCGCATTGTGGAGATCTACGGGCCGGAATCTTCCGGTAAGACCACTTTGGCCCTGCATGTGGCCGCAGCGGCCCAGAAAGATGGGGGCGAAGCCGCCTTTATCGATGCGGAACACGCTCTGGACCCGGTGTATGCCAAAGCCCTGGGCGTGGATGTGGACCGGCTGCTGGTCTCTCAGCCTGACACCGGTGAACAGGCGCTGGAAATCACCGAGGCCCTGGTGCGCAGCGGCGCAGTGGATGTGGTAGTGGTGGACTCGGTGGCCGCTCTGGTACCCCGGGCCGAAATCGAAGGGGAGATGGGAGACTCTTTTGTGGGTCTTCATGCCCGCCTCATGTCCCAGGCTTTGCGGAAGCTGGCCGGTGCCATCTCCAAATCCAACTGCGTGGTTATTTTCATCAACCAGTTGCGTGAAAAGGTGGGCGTGGTCTACGGCAATCCGGAAGTGACCACCGGCGGTCGGGCACTGAAATTCTATTCCAGCGTGCGTATTGAGATCCGCCGGGCCGAGCACATCAAAAATGGTAGCACCAACATCGGCAGCCGTACCAAGGCCAAAGTGGTGAAAAACAAAATGGCACCTCCCTTTAAGGAGGCTCAGTTCGATATTATGTACGGCGAGGGAATTTCCAAGCTGGGTGAGATTCTGGATCTGGGCTGCGATCTGGGCGTGCTGCAAAAGAGCGGCGCCTGGTATTACCGGGGCGAGACCCGCCTGGGCCAGGGCCGGGATGCAGCCAAGCAGTATTTCCGGGACAATCCGGAGGAGGCCCAGCAGGTGGAAGAAGCCATTCGCCAGGCGCTGAAAGATAAACTGGCGGAAAACACCGCCCGGGGCGGGAAAGCGACCTCCAAGGCCGCCACACCTCCGGCGCCCCCGGCTCCCCGTACTCCGGCGGCAGCCAAAGGCGGCGTGGAAGTGTTTGCCGATGATTTTGAGGATGACAAGGAATAACAGACAAAGGACGGTAGGGGCATGAACGAGCAGAACAAAGCGGTATTGGATTACGCCGCCCGGCTGCTGGCGCCTCGGGCCATGAGCGAAAAAATGCTGCGGGACAAACTGACGGCCAAGAATTTTCCCCAGGAGGGCATCGATTACGCCGTGGAACGGCTGACAGAACTGGGCGCCCTCAACGATGGGGAATATGCCCGTATGGTGGCCCGGTATTATGTGGACCGAGGGTTTGGCCGGCAGAAGGTGGACCAGGAACTGCGCCGCCGGGGCATCAGCCAACAGATCGCCCAGGAGATTTTGCCCGGTCTGGCCCCTTGCAGCCGTCAGGTGGTGGCCTATCTGGAAAAAACTATCCGGGGCAACTACACCGACAAACGGCTTTTGCGCAAAGCAGCCGCCGGGCTGTACCGGCGAGGCTTTTCCTGGGAGCAGATCAACACCGCCATCGATGTGTATTGCGATCCCCAGCTGAGGGAAGAGCAGGAAGAGCAGGAAACTGCCGCAGATAGGGAGGAGTAGACTTTTGACCATAAAGATCCATATGAATTCCCTGGGCTGTGCCAAGAATCTGGTCAATTCCGAGCAGATGCTGGCGCTGTTGCGCCGGGAGGGAATGGAGATCGTGGAGGATCTCCGCAAGGCCGATGTGGCCATTGTCAACACCTGTGGATTCATCGACGAAGCCAAACAGGAGGCCATCAACACCATTTTGGAAGAGGCCCGGCTGAAGGAAGAAGGGCAGCTGAAAGCCCTTATCGCCACTGGTTGTCTGGTGGAGCGGTATAAGGAGGAGATCCTTCAAGAGATGCCGGAGGTGGACGCCATCTGCGGCACCGGCAGCTATACCGACATCGTTTTGGCGGTGAAGGGGGCTCTGGCCGGACGGCGTCAGGCCTATCTGGGTCAAAGTGCCCAGGCGGCCCTGGAAGGAGACCGGCAGCTTCTCACAAAGCCCTATTCCGCTTTCCTGCGCATTGCCGAAGGGTGCAACAACCATTGCAGCTATTGCATCATTCCCGCTTTGCGGGGACCCTTCCGCAGCCGCCCCATGGAGAATATCCTGGAGGAGGCCCGGGCTTTGGCAGAAAAGGGAGCCAAAGAGCTGCTGGTCATCGCTCAGGATACCACCCGCTACGGCACCGATCTCTATGGCAAGCGGATGCTGCCAGAGCTTCTGGACGGGCTTTGCCAGATCCCCGGGGTGGAATGGGTGCGCCTGCATTACCTCTATCCCGATGAGCTGGACGATGAACTGCTGGATGTGATGGAAAAGTACGAAAACGCCATCCCTTATTTTGATATCCCCATGCAGCATATCAGCGACCGGGTGCTTTCCGCCATGAACCGGCGAGGGGATGGGGCGCTGATCCGGGAGCGGGTGGAGACCATTCGCCGCCGGTTCCCCAAGGCCGTCATCCGTACCTCCCTTATTGTGGGCTTCCCCGGGGAGACCGAAGAGGAGTTTGACGAGCTGTACCGTTTCCTGGATGAATACAAGCTGGAGCGGGCCGGAGTCTTTGCCTATTCCCAGGAGGAGGGCACCGTGGCCGCCCAGATGGAAAACCAGATTCCCGAAGAGGAAAAGCGCCGCCGCCAGGAGATCTTGGTGGAATTGCAGGATGCGGTGATGGATCAGTTCTCCCAGACTTTGGTGGGAACACAGCAGAAGGTGCTTTGCTGCGGCTATGACGCAGAGCACGAAATGTACTTTGGCCGCACTTATATGGATTCCCCTGATGTGGATGGTATCGTCTATTTCTATTCGGAAGAGCCGGTGGAAGAGGGGAGTTTTGTCACAGTGGAGATCGAAAACGGCATCGGCGCCGAACTGTACGGCGAGATCGTCGGTTAAGGAGGAAATCTGCAAAAATGACCACAGCCAATAAGATCACCCTGATCCGGGTGGGGATGATTCCCTTTTTCATCTATTTTGCCTATCAGGGCACTCAAACCTGCGATATCATTGCCCTTTGCATCTTTTTGCTGGCCAGCATGACCGATGCGCTGGACGGCTATATCGCCCGGCATTACAATCAGATCACCGATTTCGGCAAATTTGTCGACCCTCTGGCCGATAAACTGTTGGTGTGCGCCGCGCTGCTGCTCTTTATCCAGCGGAGTGAGATGAACAGCGTGATGGTGTTCATCATCCTGGCCCGGGAGTTTATCATCACTTCTCTGCGTATCGTGGCCATCGGCAAGGGCCGGGTGTTGGCCGCTGCCTGGTCGGGCAAAGTGAAGACCACTTTGCAGATCGTGGGTACCGTCGCCATTTTCCTCACCGACATCCTGGGTTGGCCCATGGTGGTGCAGACGGTGAGCGGCTGGGCCATGACCCTCATCACCCTCTATTCCGGTTTCGACTATATGAAGCGCAACTGGGATATCGTGGCCGACGGCGCCACATCCAAAAAATAACAGGAGGACCCTGCCATGGAACTGTATAACAGCCTCACCCGGAAAAAGGAAGAATTTGTGTCTCTGGAGCCGGGAAAGGTCAAGATGTATACCTGCGGCCCCACGGTGTATCACTATGCCCACATCGGCAACCTGCGCAGCTACATCATGGAAGATGTGCTGGAAAAATATCTGCGGTATCTGGGGTACGATGTAACCCGGGTGATGAACATCACCGATGTGGGGCATCTGTCCAGCGATGCCGATACCGGCGAGGACAAAATGCTCAAGGGCGCCAAGCGGGAACACAAAACCGTCATGGAAATCGCCCGGTTTTATACTGACGCCTTTTTTGAAGACTGCCGCAAACTGAACATCAAGCGGCCCGATGTGGTGGAGCCGGCCACCAACTGTATCCCGGATTTTATCGAGATGATTGAGGGGCTTCTGGAAAAGGGCTTTGCCTATGAAGCCGGCGGCAATGTGTATTTCGACACCTCCAAGCTGAAGGAATACTATGTGTTCAACAAACAGGACCAGGAAGACCTGGCCGTGGGCGTGCGGGACGGTGTGGAGGAGGATACAAACAAGCGGAACAAAACCGATTTTGTGCTGTGGTTCACCAAGTCCAAGTTTGAGGATCAGGAACTGAAGTGGGATAGCCCCTGGGGCGTAGGTTATCCCGGCTGGCACATTGAATGCTCCTGCATCAGCCGCCGGTATCTGGGAGACACTCTGGATATCCATGCGGGTGGCATCGACAACGCCTTCCCTCACCACACCAATGAGATCGCCCAGAGCGAAGCCTACTTTGGCCATAAATGGTGTAATTACTGGTTCCATGTCCATCATCTCAACACCACCAGCGGCAAGATGAGCAAATCCAAAGGGGAGTTCCTCACTGTCTCCCTGCTGGAAAAACAGGGATATGATCCCCTGGTTTATCGCTTCTTCTGCCTCCAGTCCCATTATCGCAAGTCCCTGGTATTTTCCGACGAAGGAATGCAGAACGCTGCTCTGGCCTATCAGAAGCTGCTGCAAAGAGTGGCAGCTCTCTCTCCCAAGGAAGGGGAAGAAGTGGACAAAGAAGGAGCCAAGGCGCTGCAAGAGAACTTCCGCCGGGGCCTGGACAACGACCTGAATACCTCTTTGGCGGTCACTGCGGTGTACGATGTGCTGAAAGCGCCGGTGAACGACGCCACCAAGCTGTGGCTTCTGGAGGATTTTGACCAGGTGCTGTCTCTGGATCTGGTGGAAAAGGCCCGTCAGCTTTCCCAGCCGGAGGAGAACGGTTTGGAAGAGGAGATCGAGAAACTGATCGCCCAGCGGCAGGAGGCCCGGAAAAATAAGGACTTTGCCACCGCCGACCGCATCCGGGACGAACTGAAGGCCCAGGGCATCTTGCTGGAGGACACCCCGCAAGGCGTCAAGTGGAGCCGCCAGAAATGATGTTTCCCCGGTAGAAAACCGGAAAAGACACACCAAAAAGCCGCAATGCGCATATCCTGCACCAAGGGGGAATGGATGTGGATTGCGGCTTTTATACCGTCAGCTTGCTTGTGGCCTTGGCCTGCATGGGCCTTGCGGCCTGGGTGCTGGAGTGGTACAGCTTTGTTTTGCTCCATCATCTGGGGGGAAGACTACGGGTGGATATACATATTTCTCTGGAAGGACTGACCCCCTGGGAGCAGAAACGGATGCTCCTGTGGGCCAGAAGACTGTGTGCCCTGCGTTTCCCCGGGGCCTGGAAGCAGGAAGAAGAAGGAGAGGAGGGAGTTTTCCCAGATGGAAGAGACAACAGAGCGGGAGCTGGAGAAGATCCAGGGTGTAGTGGATACTCTGATTTATAAGAATGACGACAGCGGCTGGGCGGTGGCCCGGGTGGATCTGGGCGTGGGAGAGGAGCTGGTGATCACCGGTGTCATGCCCTATCTGGGGGCAGGAGAGAGCATCGTCGCCTACGGCAACTATGTGACCCATCCGGAATACGGCCCTCAGTTTTCCGTCCTCTCCTATGAACGGCTGCTGCCCTCAACCGCCCAGGGGATCTACGACTATCTGGCCTCCCGCACCGTCAAGGGCATCGGTCCCAAAACCGCCATGGCCATTGTGGAAAAATTCGGGGAGGATACCTTTGATGTGCTGGCCAGCCAGCCGGAGCTTTTGGAGACGGTGCGGGGCATTAGTCCACGGAAAGCCCGGGAGATTCAGCAGAATTTTCTTCAGCAAAACGCCATGCGGGCCCTTTTGCAGTTTTTCACCGAAAGCGGCCTGCCCATGTGGTGCGCCGCCGGGGTCTACAAGGTCTATGGAGCTTATGCAGAGCAGACTTTGCGAGAAGACCCCTATCTTTTGTGCCAGGAGCGGTTCGGTCTGGATTTTGGCCAGGTGGACGAGGCCGCCCGGCATATGGGCATGGATCCTTTGAGTCCGGTACGGCTGCGGGCCGCTGTTTTGTATGAACTCACCTTCAATCTGCAAAGCGGACATTGCTTTATCCCTCGGAAAAAACTGCTGACGGCCACCGCATCTCTGTGCGGCGCAGGGGAAG
>CALLCY010000191.1:0-8865 GCA_938000015.1 uncultured Clostridia bacterium | reverse complement strand
AAGATGGGAGACGCTGACGGCGTGGTTTCCGGAGCATGCCACTCTACGGCGAATACATTGAAGCCCTCTCTGCAGATCATCAAGACAGCACCCGGCACCAAGCTTGTTTCTGCTTTCTTTGTGATCGTAGTGCCGAATTGTGAGTACGGTGCAGACGGTACCTTTATTTTCGCAGATTCTGGTCTGGTGCAGAATCCGAATTCAGAAGAGCTGGCTGCAATTGCTGCTTCTTCTGCACAGTCTTTCGAGTTGTTAGTACAGAAGGAGCCCATTGTGGCAATGCTTTCTCATTCGACAAAGGGCAGTGCTAAGCATGCGGATGTGGATAAGGTCGTAGAGGCGACCAGGATCGCAAAAGAAGAAAATCCGGATCTGAAGCTGGATGGCGAGCTGCAGCTCGACGCAGCCATCGTTCCTTCTGTAGGAAGCTCCAAGGCACCGGGCAGTGATGTGGCAGGCAAGGCAAATGTGCTGGTGTTCCCGGATCTGGATGCGGGAAATATCGGATACAAGCTGGCACAGCGTCTGGCTAAGGCTGAGGCATATGGCCCCATCACACAGGGAATCGCAGCACCCATCAACGATCTGTCCCGTGGATGCTCTGCGGAGGATATCGTCGGCGTCGTGGCGATTACGGCGGTACAGGCCCAGGCAAAGCGGTAAGAGAATCTTTTACTTATAAGGAGACAAGTAGTTATGAAAAAGGTATTGGTTATCAATTGCGGCAGCTCTTCTCTGAAGTATCAGCTGATCGACATGGAGACGGAAGAAGTCGTAGCCAAGGGACTGGCAGAGCGTATCGGTATCGACGGTTCCCGTCTGAAGCATCAGCCGGCGGGTAAGGACGCGGTGGTTCAGGAAGAACCCATGCCAGATCATCATAAGGCAGTAGAGATGGTATTGGCAGCGTTGACCGATCCGAATCATGGCGTTATCGCGGATATGAGCGAGATCTGTGCTGTAGGCCATCGTGTGGTACATGGCGGAGAGAAGTTCGCAAGTTCTGTTCTGATCACGAAGGAAGTCATCGAGACGATGGAAGAGTGTTCGGATCTGGCTCCGCTGCACAATCCTGCAAATCTGATCGGTATCGAGGCATGCATGGCACTGATGCCGAATACCCCGATGGTGGCAGTATTCGATACGGCATTCCATCAGACGATGCCGGAGAAGGCATTCCTGTATGGAATTCCCTACAAGTATTACAAGGAATATCAGGTGCGTCGATATGGTTTCCACGGCACCTCTCACCGTTACGTATCTCAGCGCGTGGCAGCCATCCTGGGCAAGCCGATCGAGGATCTGAAGATCGTAGTGTGCCATCTGGGCAATGGGGCCAGTGTGTGTGCTGTGAAGGGCGGCAAGTCTGTGGATACTTCCATGGGTCTGACTCCGTTGGAGGGCCTGATCATGGGTACCCGCAGCGGTGACCTGGATCCCGCGATTCTGCAGTACATCATGCATAAGGACAATCTGGACATCGACCAGATGATGAATGTACTCAATAAGGAATCCGGCGTACTGGGTCTGTCTGAGATTTCCAGCGACTTCCGTGAGATTGAGAATGGCTGTGCAGAGGGCAATAAGGATGCGATTCGCGCCAATGACGCTTTCGTATACCGGGTGGCTAAGTATATTGGTTCCTATGCGGCAGCGATGAACGGTGTGGATGCCATTGCTTTCACAGCTGGACTGGGCGAGAATAATGCGCTGGTGCGTAAGGAAGTCTGCGAGTACCTGGAGTTCTTGGGTCTTAAGGTGGATGACGAGAAGAATAACGTACGTGGTAAGGAAGTTGTATTCTCCACGGACGATTCTAAGGTAGCAGCGCTGTTGGTTCCTACCAACGAAGAGCTGATGATCGCTCGCGATACTGTGGAGCTGACCTCTAAGTAAGCGGCGTGCCTTCGCAGTCAGCGGCGTGACGCCGCAGTCGTATCGCCCACGCTTGACTGGACGCTGTAATAAGCCAAGGCGTTCGTGGGCCCCGTTGGCCCTGTTGCAAGGGCAATGGAAATCAAACAACAGAAAAATGCCGCCTTCATAGGCGGCATTTTTTGTGGCGGAGTGCCTCCGCTGTCAACCTGCGCTCCCATGCTTGGCAGACGATAGAGCATATGGCCGAGACAGCAAACCGGCCCCTTCCCGGGCGGTATATCGCCCAGGAAGCACCAAAGCTCAACGACGCACTCAGCCGGGGAGAGCTTGCCAGTGGCGGCACGCCACCCTGGGAGAGTTACGCCTGCGGAGGCACTCCGTTTACATATGGCTGGGGGAGCGGTGCCAATCCCGGAAAAGCAGGCTGATGCACCACAGGGCGGAAAGCCCCACCAGGGTGTAGACAATGCGGGAGCCCACGCTGCCGGCCCCGAAGAGGGCGGCCACCAGGTCGAACCCGAAAATGCCGATGCTGCCCCAGTTGAGCCCGCCGATGATGGCGATAGCCAGGGCGATCTTATCAAACATGGAATTTTCCTCCAATCGTGTTGTTGCCTGCCATGGCTGTTGCCACGGCTCTATGGGAAGTATGCCCCAAACTGGATTTGATATGCTGAAAAGGTTGCGTTATAATGTTTTTATCCGATACCCATACCCATTCCCGCTTTTCCTTTGACGGCAGCGATACCGCCGCAGCCATGGAAAAAAGCGCTAAGGACCACGGCCTTTCGGCCCTGGCTCTGACGGAACACTGTGATTTTTATCATTTTGGCCGCTGTCCCCATTACGCCCGCAAAGAAGAGGACTGCCAGCAGGAAATATTCCGGCTGAAGCAGGGAGAAAAGGATCTGTTGCTTTTGTACGGCGTGGAGCTGGGTCAGCCTCATCATAACCCGGAGCAGGCCTGGGCCTTGCTCCAGCGCCATCCCTATGACATGGTCATCGGTTCGGTGCACACTTTGGCCGATGGCCGGGATATTTATTATACCCCATATCCGGACAAGGATGCCTGCCGCGAGGTGCTGGACATCTATTTTGAAGATTTGGAAAATTTGCTGAAATTTGGGGATTTTGACACCCTGGGCCATTTGGATTATCCCCTGCGGGTGATGGAAGGCCCCTGGGAAGAGCCTACGCTGGCAGAATATAAAGAGCGGGTGGCTCCCATTTTGCAGAAGCTGGCCCAAATGGGAAAAGCTCTGGAGATCAACGCCAAAGGCTGCCGGGAATGGTTTCATCGCCCCGGGCCGGAGGAGTGGATTCTGCGACAGTTCCGGGAGTACGGCGGCACCATGATCACCATGGGCTCCGATGCCCATTCGGTGGAGAATGTGGGAAACGGCATCCCTCAGGCCTGTGCTCTGGCTCAGAAGGCAGGTTTTGAGAAGGTGACGGTGTTCCAGAACCGGAAACCCCGGCAGTTTGATATTGTATAAAGAGCAAAGGAGAAATCTATGGCAGTCCGTGACGAGGTCTATGTGGCCGCCTGTTCTGATTACGAGGAAAAGCGGGTGGAAGAATGCATCCGCCGGATGTTTGAGGATCAGGGCGGAGCGGAAGTTTTTCTGAAAAAGGGGAAGAATGTGGTCATCAAGCCCAATCTGCTCATGGCCCGGGCCCCGGAAGCCGCCACCACCACCCATCCGGCGGTGGTCAAGGCGGTGTGCCGTGTGTTTCAGGAGCAGGGGGCCAAGGTGACCATCGCCGATTCCCCCGGCGGAGTCTATAACAAAACCGCTTTGGGCAAGGTCTATCGCTTCACCGGCATGGAGCGGGTGTCCCAGGAGACCGGCGCCTTTCTCAACTGGGATTTTTCCAGCCGGAAACGCCGGTTTCAAGGGCTGAAACAGCGGAATTTTGACATTATCGCCCCCATCGCCCAGGCCGATGTGGTCATCAGCGTGGCCAAGATGAAAACCCATATGATGACCTATTTTTCCGGCGGCGTGAAGAATTTATACGGCGTCATCCCCGGGCTGACCAAGGCGGCCTATCACTCCCAGCACCCCGGACGGCAGGATTTTGCCCGGCTGCTGGTGGATCTGTGCCGGTATGTGCAGCCGGCCTATACCATTCTGGACGGGGTGGAGGGCATGGACGGCAAAGGCCCCTCGGGAGGACGGGTGCGCCATGGAGGCGTGCTCTTTGGCTCCCAGAACCCCTTTGCCCTGGATCTGGCGGCCATGGAATATTGCGGCCTGGTGCCTGAGCGATCTCCGGTGCACCAGGAAGGGGGAAAGCTGGGGCTGGTGCCCTTTGAGAGCAGGCACCTTACTTTGCGGGGAGACAGCCTAGAGCCGCTGCAGCCGCCCTTTGTCCCTGCCATCCAGCAAAATGGCAGCCGGTTTTCCTGGGCGCCTCATTTTCTCCGGCCATGGCTGGAGCGGGCCGCAAATCCCTTTCCACACATCACGCCCCGGTGCGTGGGCTGCGGTGACTGTGCCCGGGCCTGCCCACGCCAGGCTCTGCATGTGGCAAACGGCAAGGCCCATCTGGACAAGCACAAATGCATCAAGTGTTACTGTTGTCATGAAATGTGCCCCATCAAAGCCATTGATGTATAGCAGGCACTCCGCTGGGCGTCTGTTGGCATTGGACGCAGAAGGAAAGAATGCACCGGCGGCACACCCAGGGGTATTGAGTGAAGAAAAGTAAAATACACCCCAAATACACCCAGGTATAACGGGTGCCCACGAACAGAATGGTTGGTATCTGCATCAGGCCCGGCGTGGGCGATACGGGAGCGGAGGCACTCCGCTGGGCGATATGGGAGCCCAGGCACTGGGCGGAGGAAGAGATATGAAAGTACAAAGACAAAAGGCTTTGGCCAAGATCAATCTGACGCTGGACATTGTGGGACGGCGAGAGGATGGTTACCATGAATTGGAGACCATCATGCACACTGTGTCCCTTCACGACAAAGTGACCCTGCTTCCAGGGGAAGCGGAAGGGGTGGGGCTTTGGTGCAACCTTCCCTATGTGCCCCAGGACAGCCGGAACATCGCCTATAAAGCTGCGGTAGCCTTTTTCAAGGAGACCGGCAAAAAAGGGGCGGTGCACATCAAATTGCAAAAGCGCATCCCCGTGGGGGCCGGCATGGCCGGGGGCAGCACCAACGCCGCCGCCGTGCTGCGTCTTCTCAACCGGGCTTACGGCTACCCCCTCACCAAGAAAAAGCTTCATGAGCTGGCCCTCACTTTGGGGGCCGATGTGCCCTTCTGCCTGGAGACCGGCTGCCGTTTGGCCCGGGGCATCGGGGAAAAACTCACCCCGGCTCCTCATCTGCCGCCCTGCGGCATCCTGGTCATCAAGCCCCGGTATTCCATTTCCACCAAAAGCCTGTTTCAGAAAATGGATGCAGAGCCTTTGCAGCAGCGTCCCGACACCCAGGCCATGCTTCGGGCGCTGGAAGAAGGGGATCTGGAAAAAATCGGCGCAAACCTTCGCAATGTGATGGAGCCGGTGGCCTGTGCACTCCATCCCCAGGAGCAGGAGCTGCGGGAAAAGCTCCTTGCAGAAAAGGCTCTGGGCGCTCGCATGACCGGCTCCGGCTCGGCCCTGTATGGTTTGTTTGAAAACACCCAGCAGGCGGAAAAAGCTGCGGAGGCATTCCGGAAACTGCCGGTGGAGACCTTCGTCTGCACGCCGGTTTTTTGAGAAAACTTGGTTTAAAAACAAAAACACCAGTCCATACTTCTCCCAGAAGGAAAGGCTGGTGTTTTTACTTATGATAAAGAAACAAAACTTCAAAAAATGGGAATGGGCTCTTCTCCTAAGCTTGCTGCTAACTTTCGCCCTGGGAGCTTTCTGGCCGGGAGAGCAGGAGAGTATCCAAAGCAAGGTGACAAGGCTTCATGTGCTGGCCAACAGCGACAGCGAGGAAGACCAGGCCCTGAAACTGAAAGTGCGGGACGGAGTGCTGGAAGAGGCGAAAAACTGGGAGGGAAAACCCATGGATGCAGCTTTTTTCAGTGCCATTCAAAAGGCCGCCCAGAAGGTGGTGGAGCGGGAGGGCTATCACTACCCGGTGCAGGTGGAGCGGCGGGATACTTATTTTGACACCCGGGAATATGACACCTTCTCTTTACCCGCCGGAGTCTATGATGCCCTGCGGGTGACCATCGGGGAAGGGAAGGGCCACAACTGGTGGTGCGTGTTGCTGCCGCCCCTTTGTGCTCCGGCCTGTGAGGAGGAGTTTCTGGACACCGCCCAGGAGAATTTTTCTCCCGGGGAGATCCGGTATATCACCGGGGATGGAGTGCAGTACAAGATCCGTTTCAAGGTGGCCGAGCTTCTGGCCGAGCTGCGCCACGCTTTGGGATAATAGGTTATTTTGTTTAACCCCCGCCGGGAAAACCCGGCGGGGGCTGTTGCTGCTTTCCCTCTGAAAGTGGTATAATAACCGCAAAACGGTTATTATGCAGATTTTTGCGGCCGTTTTCTCGTCCCTTGCAGGACAACCGAAAACACGGCCAATATACCATGCCGCATTGGCGTCATGGTATCAGATTGCCTATCTCTTTGGGGGAGGTTTATGATATGGTGACCATTTACACCGGTCGGGCGGGGTGCGGCAAAACCGAGGCCCTGCTTTCTGCCATGGGGGAGGGGGCCGTCTCCGGACGGCGGCAGCTGTTGATCGTGCCCGAAATGCTCTCCCACGAAAGTGAACGGCGGCTGCTTCAATCCCAGGGCAATCCCATCGCCCGCTTTGCCGAAGTGCTCACCTTCAAGCGCTTGGCCCAGCGTGTGCTGGGGGAGGGGGGACACCCGCCTGCATTGCTGGACGGCGGCGGCCGGGTGCTGGCCATGCACCGGGCGCTGTCTCTGTGCGGGGACAGCCTGACCCATTTCTCTCTCTCGGCCCGGCCGGAGCTGGCTGGGGGTATGCTGGAACTGGTGAGCGAGCTGAAAAGCTGCCAGGTGGCCCCGGAGGATCTGGCCCAGGCTGCCGAAAGCCTGGGAGAAAGCCGGAGTAAAGTCCGTGACCTTTCTCTTTGCTACGCCGCCTATCAGAATGTGACAAAAGACCTTCCTCTGGATGACAAAGATCTGCTGACGGCTTGTTTGGAGGCTCTTGGCCCATCGGACTTCGGCCGGGATTGGGATCTTTATTTTGACGGCTTTTCCGGCATGACCGCCCAGGAGCGGAGCATTGTGGAAGCCCTGCTGGAAAAATGCTATTCCGCCGCTTTTGCCCTGCTTTGGGAAAAAGAAGACCGGCTTTTTTTGGAGCAGGAGAAATTTTTGCAGCGTCTGGCCGGTATCTGCCAAAAAATCAACCGCCCTCTCAAAGTGTGTCCTTTGCAGCGGAAGGAAGGGGGCCTGCCGCCAGCCCTCTCGGTGCTGGAGCGGGATCTCTTTGATTATGCCGCTTCTCCCACAGAAAATAGCTGGCAAGGGGTAAACATTTACACCCTTTCGGACCCCCAGGAGGAATGCGAATTTGCCGCATCCCTTTGCCGCAAGGCCATGGGAGAGGGGATGCGCTGCCGGAACATGGTGGTGGCCTGTTCCGATATGGAGACCTATGCCCCGCTGTTGGAAAGCGCCTTTCAGAAATGGCAGGTGCCTTTGTTCCTGGGAGAGAAAAGCGACATTTTGCAAAAGCCGGTGCTGGCCGCCCAGCAGGGAGCCTTGCTGGCCGCCTGTCAGGGCATGGGCTATGAGGATGTGTTCGCCTATCTGAAAAGCGGCCTGTCTCCCCTCACCATGGAGGAGTGCGACAAGCTGGAAAACTATGTGCTGATGCACAACATCCGAGGCAAACAGTATTTTGCCCCCTTCCGGAAAAATCCCGGGGGCTACGGGGCCAAGGAGGACCCAGGGGCTTTGCTGGAGCTGGAACACATCCGGCAGAAAATCGCCCCGGCCTTTGAGAATCTGACCCAGGCTCTGAAAGTGAGCCGGGAGGGGCCGGACTATGCCCAGGCCCTGGAACGGTTTTTGAAGGAGACCGGCATGGAACAGGCTCTTTCGGAAAAGGCCCGCAGCCTGGAAGAGCAGGGCCGGGCCAGAGAGAGCGCCGAATACAGCCAGCTCTATGACATTTTGCAGGGAGCCTTGGCTCAGTTTTCCGCCGCCATGGGCGGGCAGCAGATGGATGCCGGGGAGTTTTGCCGTCTGTGGCGGCTGATGCTCTCTCAATACCAGGTGGCCGCCATTCCGGTGTCCCTGGACCATGTCCAGGCCGCTTCTTTCGACCGGCAGAGTTTTGCCGGGGTGGAGTTTCTCATCATCCTGGGGGCCAGGGAAGGGGCTTTGCCACCGGCGGTGGGCGGGGGCAGCTTGCTCACCGAAGAGGAGCGGGATCAGCTATTGCGGGCTGGGGTGACCCTGACCCAGACCGCCGAAGAGCAGGCCTATGAGGCCCAGAGCCAGATCTACCACGCCTTTGCCGCGCCCAGCAAACGGCTGGCAGTGCTCTGTCCTCAGACCCTTTCCGGCGGCACGGCCTGCCGCCCTTCCTACCTGGTGGAGCGGATGCTTCACCTGCTGCCCGGTCTGGAAATGAGCCGTCCGGCGGGGGATTTCCGTCTGCTGGCTCCCCGTCCGGCCTGGGAGCTGGCCTGCGCCGCCTGCCAGGGAGAAGGGGACACATGGGCCAGAGCTGCCCTTTCTTTGGAAGAAGAGAAGGGAGAAGAGGAGCAGAACCACTTTGAAGCCCTGCGCCGCTATGCCGTTTCTCCCCGTGGGCCTATCCGCTCCCGGGAGCTGGTGGCCGCCGCCTACGGCAAGCGCATCCGCATCACCGCATCCCGGGCGGAAAAGGTGGCCGCCTGCCGGTTTTCCTATTTCATGGAGTATGGCCTTCATGCCAAGGAGCGGAAGCGGGCCACCTTCGGCGCGCCGGAAACCAGATCGGAAGAGCACACGTCTGAACCCAGTCACTAGCTTATCTCGTATGCCGTCTTCTGCTTGAAAAAA
>CALLCY010000190.1:0-8284 GCA_938000015.1 uncultured Clostridia bacterium | reverse complement strand
CAGCACCGCCAGGGCCACCGCCCCGGCAAAGCACAGGGGGGCGGTGAGACGGCCGGAAAAATGGCCGCCGCCCCGGATGTCGTGGTACTGGCCGTATTTCACATAGGCGGCATAGTCGGCGTGGGAGGGCCGGGGAAGCTGGCGCATGGCTTCGTAGTCTTTGGAGCGGGTATCCTTGTTGTGGATCACGGCGCAGAGGGGTGCGCCGCAGGTAAAGCCGTCCACCAGGCCGGAAAGCACTTCCGGCGCATCGCTTTCCTTCCGGGCGGTGGCATAGGCTCCCTGGCCGGGAGCCCGGCGGGCCAGGAAAGCAGACACTTCCTCCATGTCCACTTTCAGTCCTGCGGGCAGACCGTCCATGGTCACGCCGATGGCAGGGGAATGGGATTGGCCGAACACGCTGATGCGCAGGCTATGGCCGAAGGTGGAGCTCATGGGCCTTTCCTCCTCTCTTGTTGTATTCCTCCCAGAAGCTGGGGTAGGATTTGTCCACCGCCTGGGCCTGCTGGATAATCACCGGCTGCTGGCACAGGCAGGCGGCTACGGCAGCGGCCATGGCCATGCGGTGATCGCCGTCGCTTGTTACCGTGCCGCCACGCAGGGTGCCGCCCCGGACGATGAGGGTGTCTCCCTCGCAAAAGGCCGTGCCGCCAAGATCCTCGATCATGCGGCAGATGGCGCTGAGACGGTCGCTTTCCTTCAGCCGCAGGCGTCCGGCGTTTGTGAAGCGGCTTTCTCCCTCACAAAAGGCGGCGGTGAGGGCCAGTACCGGGATCAGGTCGGGAATGGGGGCGCTGTCCACCGTGACACATCGGAGAGCGCCTCGGGAGACGGTGAGGGCATCCCTATCCCAGGAGAGTATAGCGCCCATGTCCCGGAGAATATCGACCACCGCCTTGTCCCCCTGGGAAGAGCGGGGAGCAAGGCCGGAGACGGTCACCGGTCCGCCCAGGGCCCCGGCGCAGAGGAAGAAGGCCGCGCCCGACCAGTCCCCCTCGGCTGTGACCGGACCGGGGCTTTGGTAGTGCTGCCCCGGGGCGACCCGAAAGCCCTGGGAGGTTCTTTCCACCGTGACCCCGAACTGGGCCATAGCCGAAAGGGTCATTTCCACATAGGGGGCCGACTGGAGGGGGGAGGTGAGGACGATCTCACACCCTTCTGCCATCAGGGGGGCGGCCAGGAGCAGGCCGGTGATGTACTGGCTGCTCACATCCCCCGGCAGGGTAAAGACGCCGCCTTTCAGCTTCCCCGACAGGGTGAAGGGAAGGATTGGTGCGGAAAAGGCTGTGCCGTGCTCCATGAGCTGGGTCAGCAGCGGCTCCAGCGGCCGTTCCGGCAGCCGTCCTTCCCCGGAGAAGCGGGCCTTCACTCCCAAAGCCGCTGCCACCGGCAGCAAAAAGCGGAGGGTGGAGCCGCTTTCCCGGCAGAAAAGGGCGGGGGAGGGGGAAAAGACTTCCGGCGGAGTCAGGCGGAAGTCCCCGCCCGGCAGGGAATCAATCTGGCACCCCAGAGCCCGCAGGCAATCCATGGTGACCAGAATGTCCACCGAGGGGGCGGGGATATGGAGCAGGGTGCTTTCCCGGCACAGAGCGGCGCAGAGAAGCAGCCGGTGGGCGTGGGATTTGGAGGGCACCGCCTGCTCCCGCCCGCCCAAAAGGGCAGGGGTGATGCGGATATCCATGTTACCGCTCCCCCAGTCCGGCGGCGATGAAGCCTTCCAGGTCTTTCATGGGGATGGTCTCCCGGCAGCATTCTCCCATGCGCAGGGGCAGGATCAAAGTCAGGTTGTCTCCCCGACGCTTTTTGTCCGACAGGGCGGCCTTGGCCAGAGAGGCGGCGTCATAGGGGCAGGCCGAGGGGAGGTGGCAGGCATCCAGGGCCTGGAGCAGGGGCGGGGTGCAGTTTTCCTGGGAATAGCCCAGGGAATAGGCGGCCCGGCACATGACCACCATGCCCATGGCCACGGCATGGCCGTGGGAGATGGAGTAGCCGCTGAGCTTTTCGATGGCATGGCCCACGGTGTGCCCCAGATTGAGCATCTGCCGCTTGCCCATGTCGTGTTCGTCTCCCTGAACGAAGTCCCGCTTGATCTCCACGCACCGGGCCACGATGTCGTCCATGTCCCGGCGGTTGACCCCGTGGGCAAAGGCGTCAAACAGCTCTTTGTCGGCCAGAAGGCCATACTTGATGCCCTCGGCGCAGCCGTCGGCAAAATAATGGTCGGTGAGGGTGTCCAGGGCGGCGGTGTCACAGATCACCAGCTCCGGCTGGCAGAACACCCCGGCCAGGTTCTTGCCCTGGGGCAGGTCGATGCCGGTCTTGCCGCCCACCGAGCTGTCGATGGCCGAAAGCAGGGTGGTGGGAAGCTGAATGAGGGGGATTTCCCGCAGGTAGGTACCGGCGGCAAAGCCCGCCACATCCCCGATGACTCCGCCGCCCAGGGCCAGCACCAGGTCGCTTTTGGTCAGGCCGTTTTCCGCCAGGAACTGAAGCACCTTGGTCCAGACGCCCAGGCTTTTGCTGTGTTCGCCGTGGGGCAGAATGAGGGTGCACAGGGAATACCCGGCGTTTTCCAGCCCGGCGGACACCTGGGAGAGATAGAGCCGGGCCACATTGTCATCGGTGACGATGGCCACCTTGCACCGGGGGTGCACCTGGGAGATCAGGCTCCCGGCCTTCTTCAAAAGGCCCCGTTCAATGTGAATGTCATATTGCTTGGAAGAATCAATGGATACGGTTTTCATCTTTTTCCACCTTTCAGAATGCTGTCCGACTCTTCTTTCTTTTCTCTGGCGTCCCGCAGCAGGTCAAAGAGCCCTTCTTTGTCTCCGGTTTCCAGCAGGCTGGCGTAATGCTCCAGCCGCCCGGCCATGCCCCGGATCTCCTGGGTGAGAAATTCCCGGTTGTCCCAGAACAGCTCGGTCCACATGGTCTCGTTCAGCCGGGCCACCCGGGTCATGTCCTGAAAACTGCCGGCGGAAAAGCCGGAGAAATCCTCTGCCGTGGGGCTTTGGATGTAGGCACAGGAGATCACATGGGCCAGTTGGGATGTGAGGGCGATGATCCGGTCGTGGGAGCGGGGATTGCTCCTGGTGATGCGTCCGAAGCCCAGGGAGAGGAAAAACCGGGCCGCTTTGTCATAAAGGGCGGGGTCAAAGCCTTCTCCCGGTGTGAGAATCATGGAAGCCCCCTGGAAAAGCCCGGCCTGGGAAAAGTCCCAGCCGCTGGTTTCCTTTCCCGCCATGGGGTGGCCCCCCAGATAGGAGAAGCCATACCGGCGGCTCAGCTCTTCCATGCCGGGAACCACCGCCATTTTTACCCCGCACAGGTCGACCACCAGCGTGCTTTGGGAAAGGTGGGGGGCCAAGCGCTCCATCTCCTTTAATGTAGCCCCGGGATAGAGGGCGGTGAGGAGCACATCCAGCTGGGGAAGGACTTTCTCCGTCATGGGCCGGATGCCGGCGGAGGCGGCCTTGTCCATCACCTGGGAATCCCGGTCCAGGCCGAAAACGGTGTAGCCCGCCTGACAGGAAGCCTGAGCCATGGAGCCGCCGATCAGCCCCAGGCCCAGAACGCCGATCTTTTGAAAATCACCGGAAGGCATAGGGCAGAATCCCTCCCACTTTTTTCATCAGGGTGTCGAAATCTTCCGGGGTGAGGGACTGGGGACCATCGCACAGGGCGTGGGCCGGGTCGTTGTGCACCTCGATGATCAGGCCGTCGGCCCCTGCGGCCGCCGAAGCCAGCGCCATGGGGGGCACCAGCTTGCTCTGGCCGGTGGCATGGCTGGGGTCGATGATCACCGGCAAATGGGACAGGGAATGGAGCACCGGGATGGCCGAAAGATCCAGGGTGTTGCGGGTGTAGGTCTCAAAGGTGCGGATGCCCCGCTCGCAGAGGATAACCTGCTCATTGCCCCCGGCCATGATGTATTCGGCGCTCATCAGCAGCTCCTGGAGGGTGTTGGCAAGACCCCGCTTGAGCAGCACCGGCTTGCGCAGCTTGCCCAGCTCTTTCAGCAGGGTAAAGTTCTGCATATTCCGGGCGCCTACCTGGATGATGTCCACATCCTCAAAGAGGGGAATGTGAGAGGCGTCCATGATCTCGCTGACGATGGGAAGGCCGGTTTCCTGCTTGGCCAGTAGGAGCAGCTTGATGCCGTCGCCTTGAAGGCCCTGGAAGGCGTAGGGGGAGGTGCGGGGTTTGAAGGCGCCGCCCCGGAGCACCTGAGCGCCCGACTGCTTTACCGCTTTGGCCACTGCCACGATCTGCTCTTCGCTTTCCACCGAGCAAGGCCCGGCCATGACGCAGAAGTTTCCGCCGCCGATGCGGGCGCCGCCCACCTCAATCACCGTGTCCTCTGGGTGGAATTTCCGGTTGGCGTTTTTAAAAGGCTCCTGGATGCGTTTTACATCTTCCACAATGTCCATGGCCCGGATCACATCCATGTCCACCTTGGAGGTGTCGCCCACCAGACCCACGATGGTCTGCTGGGAGCCTACGGAGATGTGGGGGGTGATGCCCATGCTCTGAAGCCAGGCGGTGAGACTGTCCAACTGCTGCTGGGGGGCGTTTTTCTTGAGAAGCACTACCATTTTACAACAAATCCTTTCTCCTACGGCACAAAAAAACGGCCCCGCTGCGAATTTCGCTGCGGGGCCGCGCTGGCCTTGACTCAGGGAATCAACCGAGGCAGGGGCTTTTTACAGCAAAACTCAAATAAGCCTTATCAAAAAAGTTGATAAAGCTAAAGTAAAAGTAATATGCAGCTGTAAAAAGACGGCTGACCATGGCGTATGATCTCCTCTGTTTTGTTCTTCTGTTTGTAACATAACACACCGGTGGCCCGATGTAAAGGGGGAAAAGGGAAAAAAGCCTAAAAAAGCCGGAAAAGGGAGCAAAGCAGCTCTTTGATATTGAGCAGAGTGATGAGCAGGAAGCACAGGATCTGCCACAGGGGCCACAGGGGAACCTCCCACAGCATCAAAGCGGCCTGGAGCACCACCAGGGCGCAGGAGGGCAGGAATTTGTGCAACCGCCAATGGACGGGGATGTATTTCCGGGTGTGAATGCCCCGCACCAGGAACATGAGCAGATAGCTGAGGCAAGTGGACAGGGCGGCGCCCATGACGCCCATGCGGGGGATGGTCAGTAGGTTGAGCCCGATGTTGAGGAAAGCACCCAGCAGCGTGGTGGTCAAAGTGTGAACGCTCTGCCGCTCCACCATATAGATGCTGCCCAGGAAGGTGGCCAGGCAGGAACAGGTGATGCCCAGCACCAGCACCGGGATATACCGCCAGGCGGAATAATAGGAGGGGGCGGCCAGCAGGGTGACCATGATCTTGGCCGTCATGATCAGGCCGGAAGAGCCCACCAGCGCCACGCATTGATAGGTGGCGAACACATTGGAAAAGAAGCGCTGCTGCTTTTTGGGGTCTTCGGAGACGATGGAGATCTGCCAGGCGTCGCCGAAGATGCTGGCCACAATGGACAGGATGTGAGGCACCTTGTTGGCGATGACATAGATGGCCACCGCAGCGCTGCCCACGGCATAGGTGTCGGCCAGGGGCAGTTTTTGCTTGCAGGCGTCTCCCACCACACCCATGATGTGGGTCACCTGGTTGGGCAGGTTGGCCGCGGCACTGTAAAGATCGTTGAGGATGTACTCCAGCATATATTGGTCGCTCATGCTGACGATCCACACGCAGATCATGGTGGGGATCAGGGGCACCGAATAGCGCAGCATGGTGCGCCGGGTGTCCCGGTCGATGTGGCTCAGGGAGAAATACCGGCCCAGGGAGGCCACAAACCACAAAAACAGGGTGGAAAGGGCGTCGGACAAAATGGTGGCCAGCACATAACCGGCAATGCCCAGATCAAAGACCACCAGCAGCAGAATGTTGAAGCCGATGGTCATGATGGTGCGCAGCACGCCGTCCAGGGCAAAGAGCTTGGTGTATTTCATGCCCTGGACAAACTGGGCGCACACCGTGTGCAGCGCGCTCATCAGCACATAGAGGAACACCAGGAAGGTATAGCCCTGCACAAAGTCCAGCAGGGACAGAAGGGGAGACAGCAGAAGCAGTACACCGCCGCCGCAAAGCACCGTCACAAGCCCCATGGAGAAGATGCCTTTTTTGTTGCTGCCTTTCTGCAAGGCGAAGCGGATGACGGCGTTGGCAATGCCCGCCGACACCAGGGGCATCAGCAGGTTACAGGCCTGGGTGATCAGGTTGGCCGTGCCGTATTCACTCTGGGAGAGCACCCGGGTGTAGAAGGGCACCAACAGGAACACCAGCACCTTGGAACTGAAAGAGCCAATGGCCAGAATCATGGTGGTGGAAAAAAGCTTTTTATAGGAGTTTCCCGAACCCATGCGTCAAACCTCCATTTCGTGATTCTATCAGTATAGCAAAAAAACCAAACAATTTATACAGCCTTTCGGGAAAAATGTCATTCTTATGAAAATACACAAAATAATGGTGGAAAAAAAGCTGCTGTCAGTGTATACTAAAACAATACGGGCCCTTTGGAAGGCCCTTGTGCAGAACAAACGGAGGAAAAAACGGCATGAAAATGAAACAGCTCAGCGTGTGGATGATGTTCACCCTGCTTTTTGCCATTCTCAGCGGGGCGGAAGTGGTCCACATGATCTATCTGTGGATCAAAGGCGCAAATCCCAATGTGATCGGCTTTATCGCCGAAATCCTGCTTTTTGTGGTGGCAGCCTTCTTCTGCTGGAGCAGAGAGGACAGACGCCGCCAGGAGGAAAAACGGGCTGGCCCTCTGATCACCGAGGAACAGGCCAAAAAGATGAAAGATGCTCCCCGGCATAAAGAGCCCATCGTCATCTGCCCGGAAGGCAAACCCTATCTCATTATGGCTATCGTGTTTTATGTGCTCTTTTTGGGCGGGGTCACCTGGATGCTGCTGGATTTCACCTGGACCCATTTCTTCATCGCCCTGTTTTTGGGCAGCGTGTGCATCTTCGATATCTATAAATATATGAAGATCAAAAACGACCTGTCCATCAAGGAAGCCCGGGAAGAACTGATGAAGCGGAAAAAGGCCGCCCGCCGGGAGGCCTTGCAGCGCCGCCGGGCCGAGGAGGAAAAGAAGCGGCAGCAGGAAGCACAGAAACAGCAGGAAGCACAGAATCAGGAAAAAAACCAAACCGAAGAACAGGAATGAAAGAAAGCGGCCTTTTGCTGGAAAAGGCCGCTTTTCCAGCTTGTGAAAGGGGAGAAAGCATATGAGCATGGCAGGGAAAAAGGTGCCCTTTGCAGAGGGGAAGGACGAATTTGTTGAGAAAAAAAGCCGGTTCATTGGCCACATTTTCCAGGTGACCAGCACCCAGCAGGCCATGGATCAGATCAAAAGAATGCAGAAGGAATTCTGGGATGCCTCCTGCGTGGCCTATGCCTACATCGTGGAGGAAGGCCAGGTGATGCGCTTTTCCGATGCGGGAGAGCCCCAGGGAACCGCCGGAATGCCCATTCTGGAGGTACTGAAAAAAGAGGGGATCTTCGATGTGCTGTGCGTGGTGGTGCGGTATTTCGGCGGCATCAAGCTGGGGGCCGGTGGGCTGACCCGGGCCTATGGCCACGGGGCCAAGATCGCCGTGGACGCCGCCGGGGTGGCCGAGATGGTGCCCTTCCGCCAGGGGAGCATTCCCTGTGATTATTCCCTCTTTGAGACGGTGCGCAGCCTGATGCCCGCTTTTGACGCCCAGGAGGACGATGTGGAATATTCCGACCATGTGGTCATACACTTTTCCATCCCCGATGAGCGTTTTGACGGCTTTGCCGCCCAGGTGGTGGACAGCACCTCCGGCCGGGTCACCCCCCAGAAGGGAGAAGTATCCCTGCGGGCCAAGCGGGTGAAATAAAGAAAAAATTTTCCCCGGAAAAGAAGGAAAACAGGTCTTTTTGGCGTATTATATAAAGGGAGGGGATGCCCTGTGATCCGAAAACGACTGGAAGAGCTGGAAGAGCGCACCTTGCAGAAAGGGGCTTGTCTGGCAAGCGCATCCCGGGGACGGCTCAAGCCCCAGGAGGAATCGCCCAGCCGCACCTGTTTTATGCGGGATCGGGACAGGATCATCCATTCCAAGGCGTTCCGCAGGCTGAAACACAAAACCCAGGTGTTTCTGTCCCCGGAAGGGGATCATTACCGCACCCGACTGACCCATACGCTGGAGGTTTCTCAGATCTCTCGCACGGTGGCCCGGGGTTTGCGGCTCAACGAGGATCTGACCGAGGCCATCGCTTTGGGCCATGACCTG
>CALLCY010000189.1:0-2368 GCA_938000015.1 uncultured Clostridia bacterium | reverse complement strand
ACCACAGCGCCCGCCGTAATGCCACCGATCCATTTCCAACTCAGGCCGGAGGAAAACATCATAACGGCGAAGATAAACACATAAGCCACCGCCATGCCCAGGTCCTTGGAAGGGATATAAACCGCCGCCACTGTCAGGAGAAAATGGAGGGTCAGTTGGGCAATGGCTTTCACCGAATTGATCTGATCTTTCAACCGGTCGATATGACAGGCCAGGGTGCAGATGAAGATGATTTTGCCGAATTCCGCCGGTTGAATACCGATGCCGCCGAAACGAATCCAGCTGCGGTTACCGGTGTCGCCAGCGGTGCCCAGCACAAAAAGGGACAACTGGAAGAGGATATTAAAGACAAAAAAGAATTTCCAGAACCGGGAAATGTTCTCCAGATCAATGAGAGAGGCCGCTACAAAGCAAAAGATGCCCAGCACCAAAGCAGCGCCTTGCACAATGATGTATTTGTTGGAGTGATAGCTGAATGTGGCACTGTATATGGCCACCAATCCCAGAAGGGAAGAAATAATCGCCAGATTCAAAAGCAATAGATCGGTGTGGCGCAGATAGCTTTTGATGGCTTTGAATACTTTGACCATGGGACACAACCTTTCCTGTGTTCCTATTATTTTATCATCTGACAGCGGATTATTCAATTCTTCCTCAGGAAGAAAAGGCCCTTCTTCCGGCAGATTTATAAAAAGTTTACACCTGGGGACAGAGAAGACTAAATGAGAAACGAAACTATTTTTAACAATTTCACTTTCCATGCAGGCATGCGGATGGTATAATCATAAATATATACAAAAACACAGAACGGACAGCGCTTCCCAAAGCATGGCTCAGGGGGCGCGGATGGGAGTGAAAGATATGCAGACCCTTGTTAGAGATCAGGTGCATTTCGCCTTTTCGCCGGACAATGTCCCTGGAGCTCGTGCGCACAGTGGGGATACCGTCTTGTTTCAGTGCCAGGACTGCTACGCCGGCCAGCTGACAGAAGACGGCCAGCAGATGGAAAGCATGAACATGGCCCACAACAACCCGGCCACCGGCCCTCTCTATATTGAGGAAGCCGTTCCTGGAGATGTACTGCGGGTGGAGATCCTCTCCATCCAGATCGCAAAAGAAGGCTCCATGTGCGCCCGGGAGGGAGCGGGGATCTACGGGGTCACCGGCTGCCATTGCCGCCGCTTCCCGGTGGAAGGGGAGGAAATGGTCTTTGACAAGGACATCCGGGTGCCGTTGCGCCCCATGATCGGCGTCATCGGCGTGGCCCCGGCGGAGGGCAGCGTGCCCACCACCGTTCCCGGTGAACACGGCGGCAATCTGGATATCCGGGACATGAACGAAGGAGCTGTTTTGTATCTGCCGGTGAATGTACCGGGGGCCCTTTTGTCTATGGGTGATCTCCACGGTGTCCAGGGGGACGGGGAGACGGTGATCTGCGCTTTGGAAGTGCCGGGAGAAGTAACGGTACGGGTCACTGTGCTGAAAGACCGGGGAGATATCCCAACCCCCTTCCTTGTGACAAAAGACCGGTATCTCACCACAGCAGCCGATCCTTCCCTGGATGTGTGCAGCGTGAAAGCCGCCCGGAAAATGCAGAAATTCCTCCAGGACCACGCCGGACTTTCCTCGGAACAGGCGGGAATGCTTTTGTCCCTGACGGGAAATCTGCGCATCAGCCAGGTGGTCAACCCGGCCAAGGGCTGCATCATGGAGCTGCCCCGAGGGTTGGCCAAGGAGAATTTTACACTATGATAGAGGAATTGCCATTGATCCCGATTGAAGTAAAAGAGACCCATTCCCCGGAAGAAACGGAAAACCTGGGGGCCTATGTGGGGGAAACCTATCCAAACACCCAGGTGATCGCCCTTTTGGGCGAGCTGGGGGCAGGAAAAACCGCTTTCGTCCGTGGTCTGGCCCGACAGCGGCAGACGGTGGATCAGGTTTCCAGCCCCACCTATGCCATTGTCAATGAGTACCGGGGTCAGAAACCCATTTATCATTTTGACATGTACCGAATCACGGACAGCGACAGTCTGTATGACATCGGCTGGGAGGATTATCTTTCCTCCGGCGGCTTGTGCGTGGTGGAGTGGAGCGAAAACATCCTGGACGCCCTGCCTGAAGGGACCTTGTTTGTCCGCATCGAAAAGACAGGAGAACAAAGCCGCCGTATCACTTTGCTGAAAAAGGAGGGGGAAGGATGCTGATCTTGGCTTTGGATACCACATCCCGGGTGGCTTCGGCTGCTTTGTGCCGGGATGGGGAGATCATCGGTTATGGGGAAAAGGATTCCCAGATGAACCACAGCCGTACCATTTTGCCGGTGGTGCAGCATTTGCTGGAACAAAACGGCCTGACTCTTTCCAAG
>CALLCY010000188.1:0-12426 GCA_938000015.1 uncultured Clostridia bacterium | reverse complement strand
TCTTGGGAACGATGGCGTTGCCGTGATGGCACAGGTTGCTCAGAACCATGGCGTCGGGGCCATCGGTCTTGATTTCAACGGTCATGTCGTCCACCTTGGAGATGGAGACAAAGTTCTTGTTGTACAGGTTGACTTCGGCAAAACCCTGGGCCCACTGGAGGGAGGCCACCACATCATCGGCAGTCATGGTGTCGCCGTTGTGGAACTTGACGCCTTCCTTCAGCTTGAAGTGCCAGGTGCTCTCGTCCACATTTTCATAGCTTTCCACCAGGTGGGGCTGGGGCTTCAGGTCCATATCGGTGCGGAAGAGCATGCTGTATGTCAGCTGGTTCATATAGTCGCCAGCCACAGCATTGTGCTCAGTGGGAGACAGGGAAGGTGTCTCGTTGGCAGTGGCAATGACAATGCTGTCCTTGTCGCCGCCCTTGGTTCCGGTGCCCTTGCTGCTGCCCTTATCACTGGAGCAGCCAGCCAGCAGGCCCAGCAGCATCACTGTGGCCAGAAGCAGGCTGAGCAGCCGAACTTTTCTGTTTCTCATGGTATTCACCTCATAAAATATTTTCAACAGGGCCAAGCCCCGCCGAATCCATACCTTTTCCCGGAAGATGGGAATATTTATTATCAAATCATGTTCTATTGATTGCCAATCTATGACGGGCTTATTATATACGCAGTTTCTCTCTTTTGCAACGGGACGATTTTTTACTCTTTCTTCACAAAAGCTTTTCTTTTTGCATCTTGCACAGTTTCAGAACTTTCTTTTTGGTCTATTTTACCATTTTCACTCTTTTTTCAAAAGAGCTTTTCTAGGCATATTCCCCCAGCAAAATATGCTATTTTAATTATTTTCGTCTCTTTACACAATTTTTTAAATTTTTATTCATTTTATTGATTTTCGGGTAAAAAGCAATAAAAAAAGCCCCTCTCCGGGAAAATTCCCAGAGAAGGGCTTTGTTTTTTGTGAAAAGATCAGGCTTTCTTATTCAGCCCAATACACATTTTCGAAATACAGGTAGCCGCCGTCGTTGACTTCCACACCCTGCAGACCAGCGTTAAAGGCACGCATGGTCAGAGGCTGCCACAGAGGAGCCTGAGAGCAGATCTCATTCAGCTTGGCAGACAGCTGCTCCAGAATAGCCACACGCTCAGCTTCATCAATCGTGACCTTGGCCTGATCGATCAGAGCATCCACTTCGGGATTGTTCAGACGGGTCTTGTTGGAAGCGTTGATGGAGGAGCTGTGATACACGCCCACCACATAGCTCAGCAGATCGCTGGAAGAATAGCCGCCGATGGAAGCAGTAAAGTCACCTTCCGCGGTAGCGGACAGATAGGTAGCCAGGTCCATGCTCTCGATTTCGCAGTTGATGCCGATTTCCTTCAGGTTGGCCTGAATCACTTCGCCGGCGCGCTTCTTAGTGTCGTCGGAGCAGATGATGGAGAACTTGACGGAAGCAGGATCCACACCAGAGGCATCCAGATATTCCTTGGCCTTCTCCACATCGTAAGTGTCGGCATTTTCATCGGTGGTGCCAGCAAAGTTGCTGGGAGTAGCAGTCCAGGAAGGAGTAGCCAGGCCGTTGTAAGCAACGGTGACAACGCTTTCCTTGTCGATGGCGCTGTTGATGGCGTGACGCACATCCTGATTGTCCAGGCCGGGCTTCTCGTTGTTCAGCATCAGCCACTGATGGCTGGTGTGCTCAAAGCTGATGACCTTCAGATCGCTGTTTTCCTTCAGACGGTCAGCGTCCATGGCTTCCACTTCGATGATGAAGTCGATTTCGCCAGCTTCCAGAGCGATGGTACGGGAAGAGCCTTCAGGGATGATCTTCCAGGTCATGTGCTTGATCTTGGGAGCGCCCAGGAAGAAGTCTTCGAAAGCTTCGAACTCGATGCTGTCGCCGCGCTTCCACTCAACCAGCTTGTAGGGGCCGGCGCCGATGGGGCTTTCATTAAAGTCATGGCCCTCATCGATGAGCTTCTTGGGAACGATGGCGTTGCCGTGATGGCACAGGTTGCTCAGAACCATGGCGTCGGGGCCATCGGTCTTGATTTCAACAGTCAGATCGTCCACCTTGGAGATGGAGACGAAGTTCTTGTTGTACAGGTTGACTTCGGCGAAGCCCTGAGCCCACTGGAGGGAGGCCACCACATCGTCAGCGGTCATGGTGTCGCCATTGTGGAACTTGACGCCTTCCTTGATCTTGAAGTGCCAGGTGCTGTCATCCACATTTTCATAGGTGTCTACCAGATAGGGTTCCGGATCCAGGTTCTCAACGCCGGAGCGGAACAGTGTGGCATAGTTCAGCGCGTTCATGTAGTCGCCGGCCACAGCGTTATGCTCGGTGGGGGACAGAGAGGGAGTCTCGCCCATGGTGGCGATGACGATGCTGTCTTTGTCGCCGCCGCCCTTGCCGGGATCTTTCTTGTCGCCGCTATCTTTGGAGCAGCCAGCAAAGAGGCCCAGGGACATGACGCCAGCCAGCAATAAGCTGATGGCACGCAAATTCCTCTTTCTCATAATGTTCTCACCTCATAAAATTTTTTACCGGCGACCGTTGCCGACCGCCGGATAGAGCCATAACAGAACCCAGCACTGTGCACAATTCCGGAAGCTGTGTTCGTGATTTGATTATATATGTTGTAATATTTTATTGCAACCGGAACTTTGGCCCCATGTCATAATTACTGGTCACTTTCCCCAGTAATGCACAATATTTTCAGTCTTTTTATAGTCTTATTCAACAATTTCGCTCTTTTGATTTGTTTGCAATTTGTTCATTTTTTGGTTATATTCCACAATGCAACCCCTTCCATTTTGCAAGTTATCCATAAATTTCTTGTGCTTTTTGCCTTTCTCCTTCGCGCAGGGGTGTTTTCCCCTGTTTTTTCCGCACTTTATTTCTTAATTGTTAATTCTCTATTTCTAATATTTCTTTTTTGTGAATTTTCCCATGCTGAATATCCCCTTTTCCCTCCTAGCTTTCACTTTTGTGTAATACTTCCTTCATCTTCCCGGTAAATTTCAGACAAAAAGAAGCCCTGCCGCATTCTTCGGCAGGGCTTCTTTTTAATAATCGATATCGGCCTCTTCCAGATCATATTTTTCCCCATAAAAGGCAAAGAGCTCCATCAGCTCCCGGCGGCGTTTGGCTCTGCGCCGCGCTCCTCTGGTGCACACCATGGCCACCAGGAAAAGCAGATACAGGGCCACGGCTGCGGCCAGGGTGAGGCGATAGGTGGAAAGCACCGTCACCAATGTGCCCAGGCCGGAGACATACACTCCCACAGCCCCCAGCACCTGTTTCCGATCCACCTGGAAGGTTTCATCCTCCTGGTCAAAGCCCAGGGTATATCCTTCCACCGTCTCCTCCTTCACCCGGCCAAAGGCCACCTGTCCATCCGAAGTCTGATAGGCGGCCACACCCCGCTCATGGGGCGTTTCCAGCTCATCGATCACCGCCAGACTTCCTTTGGGCAAGGCCGGGTCCATATCCTCCTGAGTCACCGGGACCAACTGCCGGTGCATCCCTTCCGGCAGCAAGCAATCAGCCCGGAAAGCCATATAAAGGGCCAGGGCCAGCAGCACCACGCTGACACTCACACCCGCAAGGCGCAGCCGCTTTTTCCAGCGGCTCTTTCTTTTTTTCCTTTTCATATCCATCCCATCCTGTATGTCTGTGCGTTTCCGTTTTTTTCAGCCTTTCCAGTGTACCACGCCCGGCCTTTTTTGTCCATGCCTCCTCCCTTTACAGTTCGGGAATCAAACCGCTTCCAAACAGGCTATACGGAATAAGGAAGGAAGGCAGGCCCAGCACGGAAGGCCCCAGGGCCCGGCGGGGATAATAGACCACCAGCCCTTCCGAGGCCAGATAAAAATTCTCCGGGGAAAACCGGGGCGAAAGCAGCCGGGGCCAATCCACATAGTATTCTTCGGGCTGGCGCTGGCTTTGGCGGGAGACCATCTGCTCCACCTGATGCAAAATGGTCTGGCGGTAAGGGAAGCCAGGGCGAAAAAGAGCAGGAAGAGACACATGACGGCCCTCGGAAAGAGAAAAGGTGTGGCTGACCCGGCTCCGGTCCAGTTCCCGCTCCCCCCGGAACACGAAGGTATCCAGAAAGGCCGAGAAAAAGTCCTCTCCCTGATAGATCACCGTGTATTCCCGGCGCACTTCCACAGGGGAAAAATCCTCTCCCAACCGGTGGGCTGCCCGGCAAGCCAGAGGATACCACTTCCTGCAAAGTTTCTCCAGACTCTCCCGGGCCTCTCGGGCATAAAAGGCAGAGAGCCAGTCTTCTCTCCCGGGGGCATCCCCTTTTTCCAGCAGGGGATAGCGCACCTGACAGCAAAGCACCTTCCGCTTTCCCCAAAAGCCCTCCCGCTGCAAACTCTGTTCCTTCACTTTATTCACCACCTCATGGCCATTTTATGGGCCATCAGGGGATTTTGTGCCTGCTTTTCCTTCTTTTACCCCTGAACCATCGCTGTAAGACTGTCTGTAAAGGGAGCCTGGGCCACTCCTTTTTCGGTGATGATGGCGGTAATCAACTGGGCCGGTGTCACATCAAAGGCAGGGTTATAGGTCTTGACCCCCTGGGGCGCCATGGGCTGCCGGTACCAAAGCGAGGTGATCTCCTCCCCCGGCCGCTCCTCGATGGGAATATCTTTCCCGCTTTCGCAGGAAAGATCCACGGTGCTGGTGGGCCCCAGCACATAAAAGGGGATGCCATAGTGCCGTGCCAGCACCGCCAAAGACAATGTGCCGATCTTGTTGGCGGTGTCTCCATTGCGGGCCACCCGGTCACACCCCACCAGCACGGCCTGGATTTTCCCCGCCGCCATGAGGCTTGCGGCCATATTGTCACACTGAAGGGTCACATCCACCCCGGCCCGGCAAAGCTCAAAGGCGGTGAGCCGGGCTCCCTGGAGAAGAGGCCGGGTCTCGTCGGCATACACATGAAAGCCGTATCCCTCCTGCTGGCCCAGCAAAATAGGCCCCAGAGCCGTACCCCACCGGGAAGTGGCCAGCTCTCCTGCATTGCAATGGGTCAGAAGTCCCATGCCTGGCTGCAAAAGAGACAAACCATGGCGGGCGATGGACAGGTTCTGTTCTTCGTCCTCCTGCAAAATGGAATCGGCTTCCTGCAATAGAGCATCCAAACGGGCGGACACATCCCATTCTCCCGGACAGGCAGCAAGGCATTTTTTCATTCGCACAAGTGCCCAGGAAAGATTGACCGCTGTGGGACGGGAGGTTTTCAGATAAGCGCAGGTCTCCTCCAACACTTTTTCCAGTTCCTGAGAGTTTTGGGGATTTTTCTCCCGCACCCCCAGCCAGGCTCCGTAAGCGGCAGCCACCCCGATGGCCGGAGCTCCCCGCACCTGCAAAATGCGGATGGCTGTCCACACCTCCTCCGCCGTTTTCAGCTCCCGGTATTCCACCTTCCCTGGCAAAAGGGTCTGGTCCACAATGCGCAGCGCACCCGCTTCCCGGTCAAACCAGTTGGGCCGCAGTCTGTCCTCCATGGTGTTTCCTCCTTTTTTCTTTTTCTTTATTATGGAGGTGCCTGGCGGGGAAAGCAAGTTTTCTTTCTTCCTTTTTGTGAATACAATATGGTATACTATATATAAAGCGAATTTTTATCCAAACCCGAAAAGGAGAACTGCCTATGACCACCGGTTATCTCCGTGAAAAAGACGACATCAAATATTTTATCCTCTTTGCCATGAGCCAGCTGCCCTTCCCTGTGGGTGAGCCGGATCTGCTGGACATCTGTCTCATCGACGACGCCTTCGGCTATTTCGAGTTTTCCGAAGCCTTTGCCGAGCTGCAAAACACCGGTCATGTGCGCCGCCTGGAGGATGAAGAGGGCAAGGCGGTCTATACCATCACTCCCCTGGGCCGGGAGGCCGCCCAGATCTTCCAGGAAGATCTTCCCATCAGCGTGCGGGACAAAGCCCAGACTGCCGCCGCCCGGGTGGTGCGCAAGATCCGCCGGGATTCTTCCATCACCACCTTCCACACCCCTGGGGAAAACGGCACCTTTCAAGTGCACCTGGCCATCAGCGATCCCCAGGAAACGGTGCTCTCCATGGATGTGCTGGTGATGAACAGCCGTCAGTGCGCCTTGGTGGAAGAAAATTTCCGCCAGAATGCCGAATCGGTGTACAGCGATATTCTCAAGGTCCTGCTGGCCGAAAAATCCTCTGAGGAATAAACAAGAACACAAGGGAGGTCTTTTGATGCGTTCCCGCTTTGTGTCCCTTTGTCTTCTCTTTGCCCTGCTGCTTTCCGGCTGTACCCTTTTGCAAAAAACCGATCCCCCGCCGGAAAAGACCCAGGAGGAAACCGCTCCGGCACCCACAGAAGAACCCAAAGAGCCGGAGCCGGAAGTTCCCCAGGGTCCCCTCAATCCCCTCACCGGGCTGGAAACCGGCATGACAGAAAACAGCGTTTCTCAAAAGCCGGTGGGCGTGATGATCAGCAACAGCTCCAATAGTCTCCCTCAGTGGGGCATCTCCCAGGCCGATGTGATCTTTGAAATGATCGCCGAAGGGCGGATCACCCGGTTTCTGGCTCTGTTCCAAGACCCTTCTTCTGTGGAGGCTTTGGGCTCGGTGCGCTCGGCCCGGCCCTATTTCATCGACATGGCCCGGGGCTTTGACGCCCTGTACCTCCATTTCGGCGGAAGTGTGCCCGCCTATGAAAAAATCGCCCGGGAGCGAAAAGAGGGCCTCATCGCCATGGACGGCATCCGGGATGGCTGGGAAGGCAGCCTGTTCGTCCGGGACCCCAGCCGCCGGAAGGAACTAGGGCTGGAGCACAGCGTCATCACCAGCGGTGAGCGGATCGATCAGGCGCTGAGCACTCTGGATCAGGATCTGTCCCGCGGCACTGACGCCTCTTTCTTCTCTTTCTCCCAGGAACACAGCGCCAAAAATGGAGCCAGTGCCCAGCGGGTGCAGGTGACCTTCTCCAAAAACCACAAACCCTATTTTGAATACGATCCTCAGCAGGGTGTCTATCTGCGGTATCAATACGGCAAGCCCCAAATGGACGCCTGGTACAACACCCAACTGGCTTTTGAAAATGTGTTCGTTTTGCGGATGCCGCTCACCGATGTGCCGGGGAGCGAGCTGCACCTGGTGGAAGTGGACACCACCGGCGAGGGCCAGGGCTTTTATTGCAGTGAGGGCCGGTTTGTGCCCATCACCTGGAAAAAGGCCGGAACTTCCTCTCCCCTGGAGCTATTCGATGAAAGGGGAAATCCCCTGCAAGTGCGCCCTGGGCGCTCCTTCTTCTCGGTGGTCACCGAAACCGACGACATTATCATTGAATAAGAAAAAGCAAATGCCGCTCCTGAAATACAGGAGCGGCATTTTGTGTATTTTGTTATTTTTCCTCCGGGGAAGGCTGAGGCTCTGCTTCTTCCTGAGTTTCTTCTTCCCGATTTTCCGAAACCTCTGTCTCTTGCACGGCGGCATCCCCTTTCTTCCGGGGCCACAGCATGGGAGCCGGGCCCAAAAGGAGCACCATGGCCATGAGGAAGATATAGACCTCCCCCACCCACACCCCGTGGGGCTGGAGAACAGCGGTACCGAACACCGTGAGGAAGTGAGCCAGAGCAGCCAGCAGCACCGGCTTCATGCTGCGGCGGCGGAGGCCATGGAACACAAGGCCGGTGAGGACGATCTGGATGATGGTATAGAAAATCCGCTCCACGCCTCCGGCGGCAAACTCCAGGGCTGGGGTGCCGGTGAGCACCTGATAAACCTGTACAGCCGCTTCCTGGCCGAATACTTCACTATAATTGGACAGGCCGTTCTGATTGATGGCAAAAGCCAGCATCAGATTGCCGAAATAGCTGAGACCCATGAGGAAAAAGGTTTCGGCAATGCTGTGGCCCAGGCCATAACCGATGCTGTCAGAAGGGGTGATGCTCCGCCCTTTCCGCCCCAGCACCAACCGTCCCCCCAGAAACCGGGCGGCGGTTTCAAAAAAGGCGGTGGTGATGGCCATGAGCAGCGCATTGCCCACCAGACTATATGCAAAAGACTGCACCGCCGGGATCTTATAAAGCAGCCACAACACCGGCAGACGGAACAGCGCCTGGAGCACCGCATAGAAGAAAAAACCGGTGATCAGGCTGCGCCAGGAAAGTTTCCCTGCGGCGCACAGCACCACCGCCCCGATGATGGGCAGAAAAAAGGCCGCCGTCAAGGTGAAGATCATCGCCAGGATGGAGCCTACGCTTACCATTTATCCCATTCCTCCTTCTGCGGCCAGGCCGCCGTCCGTGATGTACGCATGGTTTTTAGTGTAGCGCCCCGCGGGGCCCCTGTCAACGGCCATGCACCATTCTTCACAACTTGTTTTCACCTCCTGCCCCATTTCGTCAAAAAAGTCCCCCTTTCTGCCCGCTTCACCGGGTGAATGTTTCCGATGAATGGATGATCACTGCGCAAAAAGGCCCGGCTTTTTTCGCCGGGCCTTTTCTTTGCATTTCTGGCCTGTTCCCGCAGGGCTTACGCCCATAGGGGTCCCCAGACCTTGTTTTTTTGTTTTCCCATGGGGTACAAAAAGAGTATCTGCAAGAAAAACCTATTTATGCTCTTTCAAAAAATTTTCCACATTCTCCGTCACTTTCTGGCTCAGGCGCTGGGTGCACTGGATTCCCGAGCCGGAATACCGGGGCGTATACAGCACATGGGGCAGGTTTGCAAGCTCCTCATGGCAGCCGGTCATACCGGTCTCATCGCAGATATAATAGTTCTGCTGGCTTGCCTCCAGCCATTTTTTCAGCGCGGGCACATCGAAAGAGGGGCCAATGGCGGTGTTCAGCAGGATCTTTCCATTTCCCATCTGCTCAAACTCCTTTTCATGGAGCAGAATGGTGTTTTTGTTCAGATGGGTGGAGATGATCTCACATTTTTCCAAAAGCTCGGGCAGCGGGAGATAGGTAAAGCCCTTCTCTTCCTGTTCCGGCTTTCTGGTGCGGCTGTAATAATAGACCTCCGCCCCGAAAAACTGAAGAGCATCGGCCATGAGGATGCCGGTGGTGCCCAGGCCCACAATGCCGCATTTCACTCCGGTCAGCTCGGTGGGGCGCTCCTTCCACTGATGCTCCCCGAAGCCATGGAGCAGATCCACCAGGCGGCTGATGCCAAACTCGGTGACGCCCGGGTCGCCATAATCCCGGATGCCGGTGACGACGATGCCCTTTTCCCGGCAGCAGGGAATATCCACATTGGCGCTTTGCTCATCATACAGGCTGCAGCACATTCCGATATACCGCACATTGGGACAGGCCTCAATCACCGCCCGGGGAATGAGGGTGGTAAAGGATACCAGCACCCCGTCGGCGTCTCCGATGCGGCGGATCACTTCTTCCGGGCTTTGGGGAATGTCCTCATAGGCCACATACTCCCGGCACAGGGTTTTCAGCTTTTCCACATGCTCTGCGTCCACCCCGATGGGCTCGATGGCCACCAGTTTTTCAAACATGACTTCTTCCTCCTTTTTCCTTGGTTCTGACTGCATGATAGCACCATTTTCCTTTTTTGAAAACCCCGCTTTTTTTCCTTCGGAATTTTTCCCGCCGGTGGAAAAAGGAAAGGGGGTGTGCTATCATTTTTTCAGAGAGGTGATATTTTATGGATCGCATTGATCTGAACTGTGACCTGGGCGAAAGCTTTGGCGCCTACCGCATTGGACTGGATGAAGAAGTGGTTCCCCATGTGACCTCGGTGAACATCGCCTGTGGCTGGCACGCCGGTGATCCCCTGGTGATGGAGAAAACCGTGGCCATGGCCAAACAGCACCATGTGGCTGTGGGAGCTCACCCGGGCTTTCCCGATCTGCTGGGCTTCGGCCGCCGGGAGATCAAGGCTTCCCCCGACGAAGTCTATGCCTATGTAAAGTACCAGCTGGGGGCGCTCTATGCCTTTGCCCACTCCCAGGGCCTGGAAGTGCAGCATATGAAGGCCCACGGCAGCCTTTACAACATGGCGGGCAAGGACATTCGGCTGGCTGAGGCCATGTGCCGGGCCTGCCAGGACTTTGACTCCCAACTGATCATCCTGGCTCTGGCGGGCAGCCAGATGGAGCAGGCCGCAAAAGAAATGGGCGTGCCCTGCGCCCGGGAATTTTTCGCCGACCGGGCC
Source organism: uncultured Clostridia bacterium (assembly GCA_938000015.1). Taxonomy (GTDB): domain Bacteria; phylum Bacillota; class Clostridia; order Oscillospirales; family Butyricicoccaceae; genus Pseudobutyricicoccus. Next base: position 2,261 of record CALLCY010000188.1, on the reverse strand, counting down.
TATGCCCCTGACGGCAACCTGGCTCCCCGCAGCCAACCGGGGGCCGTGATCCACGACACCCAAGTGGCCCTGGATCGGGTGGTGCGCATGATCAAGGAAGGCAAGGTGCAGGCCACAAACGGGGAAGATATCCCGGTGCAGTGCGACAGCATCTGCGTCCACGGGGACAACGAAAGCGCCATTGCCTTTGTCACCGCCATCCGCAGCCGCCTTACGGAAGAGGGCATCACCTGCCAGAGCTTCGGCTCCTTTGTGAGGTAAGGCCATGGAAAATGTGCGTTTTCTCCCCTGCGGTGATCAGGCCGTCACGGTGGAATGGGGAAGCACCATCGACGAGCATATCAACCGGCAGGTTCACGCCTTTGCCCGAAAGGTGGAGGAGCTTTCCCACCCGGCCATCACAGAAGTGGTGCCCACTTACCGCTCGGCCACCGTTCACTACCGGCCGGAGGTTTTTTCCTATGAAGAGCTGAAACATCTGCTCGCTCCCCTGGCCCAGGGAAGCGCAGAGGAAGCGGAAGAATTTCCGGTGGTGGAGATCCCGGTGTGCTACGGCGGGGAATATGGCCCGGATCTCCTGGAAGTGGCCCAGCATTGCTCTCTGACGCCGGAAGAGGTCATCGCCCGGCACACCGCCCCCACATACCGGATCTATATGCTGGGCTTCACCCCCGGTTTTCCCTATCTGGGAGGTATGGACCCCTCCATCGCCGCACCCCGGCGGAAGGAGCCCCGTATTCAGATTCCGGCAGGCTCGGTGGGCATTGCGGGAGAACAGACCGGGGTCTATCCCATCGTCTCCCCCGGCGGCTGGCAGCTCATCGGCCGCACTCCCCTGCGCCTGTTCGACCCCCAAAGAGAACAGCCCATTTTGCTTTCCGCCGGGGCGGGCATCCGCTTCGTGCCCATTGATGAAGAAACCTTCCGCAAGATGGAAGAAAAGGAGGGAGAAAAAGCATGATCACTGTATTGCAGCCCGGCCTGCTCACCACCTTGCAGGACGAAGGACGCCTGGGCTATCAGAAATACGGGGTACCTGTGGCCGGGGCCATGGACAGCCTGGCCCTCCACACCGCAAACCTACTGGCGGGAAACGACATGGGGGAAGCCTGCCTGGAAATCACCGGCCTGGGCCCCACGCTGCGCTTTGAAACCCCGGTGGCCTTTGCCCTCTCCGGCGGGGAATTTGCCCCCACCCTGGACGGTAAGCCCCTTGAAATGAACCGGGCCTATTCCGCCCCCAAAGGCAGTGTTTTGCAGGTAGGCGCCTGCAAAGGTGGATTCCGGTGCTATCTTGCGGTAAACGGCGGCTTTGATGTACCCCTTGTGATGAACAGCCGCTCCACCTATCTGAAAGGCGCTTTCGGCGGCTTTGAGGGCCGGGCCATTCAGAAGGGAGACACGCTGCCTTTGCGGGAGCCCCAGTTCTGGCTGAACGCCATGGACAAGAGAAGCGCTTCCTATCCTTTGCCGGAGGGTGTGCCGGTGATCCATGTGATCATGGGCCCCCAGGATGATTGCTTCTCTCCCCGGGGAAAGCGGACCTTCCTCCAAAAGGAATACACCCTGGGGCAAAGCTGCGACCGGATGGGTTACCGTCTGGAAGGCCCGGCCATTGAGCGGAGTGAGGGCTTTGACGGCAACATCCTCTCCGACGGCGTGGCCATGGGCTCGGTACAGGTGCCCGACGGCACCCCGCTGATCATGATGGCCGACCGGCAGACCACCGGCGGCTATGGAAAGATCGCCACTGTGGCCTCCTTTGATCTGCCGGTGCTGGCCCAGTGCCGCCCAGGAGACAAAATCACCTTTGCCGCTGTGACAGTGGAAGAGGCCCACCGGGAAATGGCCAAGCGCCGCCGGGCGCTTTTCGCCCTCCGGGACGCTCTGGAGATGCCTCCCGGCCTGTGGTAAGGGAGCCGGCCCGGTAAAGTGCCCAATGGAAAGGGAGAATTTTTGTTCATTGCACCATTGACTTACACCCCGCTCCAAGCGATAAAATAATAAATAGTTTCACTTAAACTCAAAACTAAATTGCTCTGGTGACCAAAATCTATACAATGGATCACCGCATTTTCTTCATCAATCCCGACAAAATTGGATGAATCCATCCCTGGAAATTCTGGGGGCGTATAGGAAATACCAAATGCAGAAAAGATCTCGTCATAGGTGAGTGGAGTTTCCAAAAGGGACTCTTCTGACGAAGGAACAGAGGTTTCGGGCACAGATTCTTCTGGCGAAGAATCTGTGCCTTCGGGAAC
>CALLCY010000187.1:0-3325 GCA_938000015.1 uncultured Clostridia bacterium | reverse complement strand
CCAAGGGCTGGATGGTGGGCAGCACCCCTATGCAGGACTGGAAAGCGGCCTTGCGGAACGCAGAGAGCTGGGAGCGGTGGCAGCGGCAGGAGCGGCAGCAGGAAGCCTGTGAGGCCCATGAGGAACTGGATCTTTATGAGAGCGGCGGGAGCCTATGGCCTGTGTAAAATGGGGAAATGGCCCAGTGCCTGGGCTCCCATATCTCTCTTGGCCGTTTTGCATCCAACTGGCCTTTTCTATGGCACACTGCGAAGACTGCACCCCGGCCCCTACCGGCGCTGGCCCGCCAGCACCGGAGCAGAAAAGCATAGCAGCGCATAAAGCCTTCAGCGAGTTTTGGGTGCCCCGACACGGGGCTAGAGTTGTTTTTTGATCTTCTCAATGACGCCCTTTTCCAGGCGGGAGACCTGGGCCTGGGAGATGCCGATCTCCTTGGCCACCTCGATTTGGGTGCGGCCATCGTAAAACCGCAGGGCCAGAATCCGCTTCTCCCGCTCGCTCAGACCGCTCATGGCCTGCTTCATGGCGATCTGCTCGATCCAGCTGTCGTCGGTGTTTTTCATATCCCGCACCTGGTCCATCACGCAGATGGCGTCGCCCCCGTCCTGGTACACCGGCTCATAAAGGGAAATGGGGTCGGAGATGGCGTCCAGAGCAAAGACCACCTCTTCCCGCTTCATGCCGATGGCTTTTGCGATCTCCTCCACAGTGGGCTCCCTTTGGTGCTCCTTGGTAAAGGCTTCCCGGGCGGTGAGGGCTTTGTAGGCGTTGTCCCGCAGAGAGCGGCTCACCCGCACCGGGCTGTTGTCCCGGAGATACCGGCGGATCTCGCCGATGATCATGGGCACGGCATAGGTGGAAAACCGTACATTCAGGCTGAGATCAAAATGGTCGATGGACTTGATCAGCCCCACGCATCCCACCTGGAACAGATCGTCTGCCGCTTCTCCCCTGCCGCCGAACCGCTGCACCACCGAAAGCACCAGCCGCAGATTCCCGGCAATGAGTTTTTCCCGGGCCTGCTTGTCTCCGTCCCGGGCCTGTTCCAGAAGCTCCCTGGTTTCTTTTCCTGTCAAAGTCGGCAGTTTGGATGTGTTGACGCCGCAGATCTCCACTTTTCCCTGCATGCTTCGTCCTCCCTTTTTTTGTTACAGACAGTATTGCCTAAAAAGGGAAAACTCATACAAGGGCCAGAGCCTTCCCTGAGGGGAAGGCTGCCAGAAATTCTGAAAGGAATTTCCGGCATTGGCGGCGTGTTATTTCGGCATAAAGCCGAAATAACCATCATGCCGTCAGGCGACGCCGCCGCTGGCCCTCGGGGAAAAACTAAGTTTTTCCCCGACCTTTTTCGCGCCTCAGTCGGCGTTCGCCGACAGCTCCCTTTGCACAAGGGACCAGCGTGACGCTGGACCCATAATTTTCTTTGCCTTACAGCATCCAACCGGCCCTTTCTGTGGCACTGGGCCAGGATTGCACCCCGGCCCCTTCCGGGTGATGGTTTATCACACCCGGAGCAGAAAAGCCAACAACGCATAAAGCCTTCAGCGAGTTTTGGGTGCAGCGTCACGCTGCCTAGAGGGTCATTTCCTTTTTCAATCGGGAGATGATCTTCTTTTCCAGCCGGGAGATATAGGACTGGGAGATACCCAGGAGATCGGCCACCTCCTTCTGGGTCAGCTCGTCCCGGCCGCCCAGGCCAAAACGCATGGAAATAATGGTCTTTTCCCGCTCACTCAGCCGGTCGATGGAGTGGCGCAGCATTTCCCGGTCGGCGTCGTCCTCCACCGGACGCATGACGCAGTCGGGCTCGGTGCCCAGAATGTCGGACAGCAGCAGCTCGTTTCCGTCCCAATCGGTGCTCAGCGGCTCGTCGATGGACACCTCCGACCGTGCACCGGAGTGCTTGCGCAGCACCATCAGGATCTCGTTTTCGATGCACCGGGAAGCATAGGTGGCCAGCTTGGTGTTCTTGTCCCCCCGGTAGGTGTTCACCCCCTTGATCAGCCCTATGGTGCCGATGGAGATCAGGTCCTCGATGCCGATGCCGGTGTTTTCGAACTTCCGGGCGATGTACACCACCAGGCGGAGGTTGTGCTCGATGAGTGCCTGGCGGATTTCCGGCTCCTGGCCGGTGTAGCGGGCCAGGTATTCCTTCTCCTCTTCCGGGGTCAGGGGCGGGGGCAGACTCTGGGCCCCGCCGATGTAATAAATGGACGGCAGCTGACAAAGCCCCAGCTTTTCCAAAAGCTTCCGCCCCTTCAAGGAAAGAGCGGCCCGCAGCAAAGAGAGTTTCACGCAGTATTCCTCCTTTATCATCCCAAAATCGCCTGGCAGCCTTCGGGGGTGGAAATCCGCCCCGGGGCGATACCGATGATCACTTCTTTTTCCTCCCGGCCATCCACCAGCATTTTGTCCGGTTTCATGGCCAGGAGCAGCGCGCCGGGCTGGCCCACCGCCTGGTATGGCAGCAGCAGGAAGCGGCGGGAGTGGAGCCGTTCAAAGACCTCCGGCCCGTTGTCCCCCCGCAAGTTTTCCAGCGCCTGCCGCTCTTCCCAGGAAAAAAGGGGGGCAAGACAGCTTTTTTCCACCACCATCACCCGTTTCTGGCTCATGGGGTCCCGCAGAAGGTTGCCGGTATCCCGCAGGGCGTGCACCTCGGCCCACTGGTTCCCCACGCAGATCTTTACCTGGGCCGGAGCGGCTCTCTGCTCTCCCCTTTTGGCCGAAAAGGCCAGGGACAGCAGCACATAGGCCGCCCCGAAGGAGAGCAGCAGGCTCTGTATGGGCAGGTGCACATAGGGAACGCCGCCCCGCACCCATACCCGCTGGCTGCCGGAGAGGGCGGTCAGGGCCATGACGCCGCCGCCCATGGCCATGGTCACGGATAAAAGCAGCAGGCTCAGCCGCAGAGCTTCCCCGGGGGTGCGGATGGAAAATGCGGTGAGGCAGAGCAGCAGACAGCAGAGGGCTTTGATGAAAAGGCCCCACAGGCCCTGGGCCGGGGCGAAAAACAGCACAGCCGAGAGGACGCCCCCCAAAGCGGCGCTGAGCAGCAGCCGGGGCACAAAGCAGGCTTTTCCTCCCAGCCGCCCCACGCATCGCAGCAGGAGGTAGTTGATGCCGAAGTTGAGGAAAAACAGAATGTCCAGATAGACCACCATATCCCCCAGCCTCCTTTCCTCCCCAGTATACTCCCTGTCCGCCGCACAATTTGTCCCAGCGTGACGCTGGACCCATAACTTTCTTTGCCTTTGCCGGTTGTGTTCGCCTGGGCAAAGAAAGTTTTGCCAGCGGCGGCTCGCCGCAGCCCCCCTTGTGCAAAGGG
>CALLCY010000186.1:0-6868 GCA_938000015.1 uncultured Clostridia bacterium | reverse complement strand
CCGATCCGGTGGAAAAGCCCACCGATGACAAGATTACATCGGGCAGCATCACCATTCCCACAGAGATTGGCAAAGAATATACCGTAGTGCCCTCGGGAACAACGCCGAAGGAAGAGGATTGGGTACCGGGAACCGGTGGAGAGATCACCTTTGACGGCTTGGATTCCGATACAAAATATGATATCCTGGTTCGCATTCCTGAAAAAGGTGACACTCCGGCCTCCGACCCTGCGGAAACACCAGTCCAAACCGATGTGGATGGGAAACCCAAACCAGTGGAAAAACCCACCGATGACAAGATTACATCAGGCAGCATCACCATTCCCACGGAAATCGGCAAGGAATACACCGTGGTGCCCAAGGGAGAAACCCCGAAGGAAGAGGACTGGGTACCGGGAACCGGCGGAGAAATCACCTTTGACGGCCTGGAACCGGACACCGAGTACGATATCCTGGTGCGTGTTCCGGCGGATACAGAAGAAGGCACCCCGGCCTCCGATCCCTCTGATCCCACCACAGTGACCACCAAAAAGAAAGTCCTCACCTTTACTTGGTCTGGATTGGATCAGGTGTACGGAGATGGGACAAATGTTGGAGTGACCGTCTCGGGTATCGAACCCGGCCATAGGGTGGAAGTTCAGATCACCGGAGAGCAGGAAGGTGTGGGCAAGCATACGGTAACAGCGACTCTTGCTGGTGCCGATGCGGAAAAATACAATGACTACACCTTGAAAAACACCACAGCAACCCTGGTGATCCGGCAAAAGCCGATCTCTGTCATGGTGACAAACAACGCCACCACCACAGATCATCTCACCATGCCCACAATTACAGTGCCTGGCCTGTCGGAAGGAACCGATTATCAGATCATCTACAAGGATGCCCAGGGCCAGACAGTGCCTTCTCCCAGTGAAGTGGGAACCTATGAGGTGTGGGTGAAGATTACCAACCCCAATTACTGCCATGCCGACGGCAGCGGCGAAAAGATGGTAGGCAGTTTCCTCATTTCCCAGGGCAAGCCTGCTGTACGCATCGTGACCTTTGAGGGAAGCAGCATAGGTGAAATGCAGGTGGCAGTGGGCAGCGTGCTGACCCTGCCCGACTGCGGCGAGAGACAGGGCTATCAGTTTACCGGCTGGACATACGACGGAAAGACCTATCAGCCTGGCGAATATTTCACCATGCCTGACAGCGATGTGACCTTCCAGGCCCAATGGGTGAAAAACTTTGATGTGACCGTCAAAGTGGAAGAAGAGGATGAGACACCGGTGGGCAATGCCACCGTCAGCTTGTGGCTGGGTGCCAACAAGCTGAGCGAAGCCACCACCGATCAGAACGGAAAATACACCTTTAAAAATCTGATCCCCGGCATCTATAACCTGGTGGTCACCAAAGATGTGCGCACCGTCACCAGCATGGTGGAGATCACAAAAGAAAATGTGACCTGTATTGCCGTTTTGCCCAAGGGAGCCACCAATTCCATTGTGGAAGTGATCCCCGGCAGCCCGGATATCGTGGTGGGCAAGCTGGACACTGTGTTTGAGAAAACCGATGAAAAGGTGTACACCGAAAGCGATGCCCAAAGGGTGAAAGCAGGTGGCAAGGTGGAATTTACCTTTACTGCCGCGGAAAAACAGCCGGAAGACACCGGGGTCAGCAGTGATCTGGAGAAGATCGAGAAAATCGGCGGCAGCAATCTTGCCCTGGTGATGGATTACACGCTGATAAAAACCGTGATCCATGCAGACGGTACGCCCGGCGGCTCCACACCCATCCCGCAGGCCAATGTGCTGCTGGAAGTGCGGCTGCCCCTGCCTGCGGAATTGCAGGGCAAGCAGAACTACACCATTTACCGGGTGCATGAGGGAGCGGCTCAGGCACTGACCACATCCCCCAATGCTTTGGGTGAATACTTTACCGTCAACAGCGATAAAACTGTGATGACCCTCTATGTGAAGTGCTTCTCCACTTATGCCATCGGTTATACCGAGTATTCCGGAAATCCCGGCGGCGGTGGGGGCGGAAGCACACCCACCTATCCGCCGGTTGTGGAAAAGCCGGAACACGGCACTGTGACCGTCAGCCCCGATGCGCCCCACAAGGGGGATGAAGTGACCATCACTCCCAAGCCGGAGGACGGCTATCAGATGGATAAGGTCATCGTCACCGACCAAAACGGCAAGGAAGTGGAAGTGACCAACAATGGGGATGGCTCCTACACCTTTACCCAGCCCGATGGAAAAGTGACCATCACAGTGACATTCAAAGAAAAGGGCTCTGTGTCCGATTGTCCCCGGGATGAAAGCTGTCCCATGGCGCCTTTCACCGATGCAGATAAAAACGCCTGGTACCATGACGGCGTCCATTACTGCGTGGAAAACGGCCTGATGGTGGGCACCGGCGCACATACCTTTGAGCCGAACACCACAACCACCCGAGGCATGATCGCCACCATCCTGTGGCGGCAGGAAGGCAGCCCCACCGTGAATGCTGCTATGAACTACACCGATGTGCCTTCGGGAAGCTGGTATGAAGAGGCCATCCGCTGGGCCGACAGCACCGGCGTAGTGCTGGGCTATGGGGACGGCACCTTTGGGCCGGACGATCCCATTACCCGGGAACAGATGGCGGCCATGCTGTGGCGCTATGCCGGAAGGCCCCAGGCAAAGAGCAGTCTTGCCGACTTTGTCGATGGGGAAGAAACCAGCCAGTGGGCAGAGTCTGCCATGCTGTGGGCTGTGGAACAAGGCTTGATCGAAGGGATGGGCAATGCCCAGCTGAACCCCCAGGGTCAGGCTACTCGCGCCCAGGCCGCAACCATTCTGATGCGGTTTGTAGAAAAGATCGAGAAATAACGCCCCAGAAATGGGAAAAGCCCTGCGCCGACCGGCGCAGGGCTTTTTGCGGATCAATCATAGAAGGCAACCTGGTTCTGTTGCCCAGCGCGGCAGCGCAATATGGGAGCTCCAGGCACTGGGCCGTTACGCTGCGGTAGAACGGGTGATGTCACGCACCCAAGTGCGGGAGCGGAAACGAAGCAGGCCCCAGATCATCTTGACGGCATCCTCCACCAGGCAGGGCAGGAGCACCAGGATGATGGGCAGATGGAACACCAGAGCCAGCAGGGCGGTGGCCGGGAGGCACCAGACCCACAGGGGGCCAATGTCGATATACATGGCCGCCCGGGTGTCGCCGCCGCCACGGAGAACACCTACCACACAGGTGGTGTTGAACTGCATGGGAATGGCCCGCAGAGCATAGAAGGCGATAATAGCCGCGGCGATATCCTTGGTGCTGTCCGGAATATTGAAGAAGGGAGTCACCACCTGGGAGGCGATCAGCAGCAGGGCACAGGCGGCAAAACCGCTGCACAGTGCCACTGCCAGAAGGGTCTTACCCATGGAATAGACCCCTTCGGTTTTTCCGGCTCCCAACTCCCGGCCGATGAGCACAGCGGCAGCTCCGGCCACGCCAAAGGCAAAGACATTGGCGATGTTTTCCACATTCCGGGAGATGGTGACGGCGGCCAGCACATCGGTGCCCATCCGCCCATAAATGGCGGGGAGCAGAGAGGTGCCCAGGCCCCACAAAGTCTCATTGACCACCACCGGGGTGGCATAATGGACAAAATCCCGGGTGAGTGTTTTGCCCGGCCGTATGGCGCAGGAAAGATCCAGGCGGAAATGACGGCAGCGGGCGCAATAGATCAGTGTGAAAAGCAGTTCCACACACCGGGCGGTGACGGTGGCGATGGCGGCGCCCTCCATGCCCAGTTTGGGTGCGCCGAATTTGCCGAAAATGAGCACATAGTTCAAAAAGGTATTGATGACCATGGCGGAAGAATAGATGTAAAGCCCCAGTTTGGCATTGCCCATGCTTCGCTGGGCCCCCACATAGACCTGGGTGAAAATGTTGATGGGGTAAGCCCAGGCCACAATGCGCATATACCGGATGCCGAGTTCCGCCGCCACCGGGTCATTGGTGAAGATCCCTACCAGCACCTGAGGGAAGAAGAAGGCAAACAGGGAAAAAGCCGTAACCAGAGTGAAGGCGGCAAAGAAGGAGATGCCCATCACCCGGCTCACTGTTTTGTGATCCCCCTTGCCATAGTATTGGCTGATGAGCACGCTGGCACCGCTTTGAAAGCCAAAAACCATGAGCATGATGACAAAAAAGGAAGAGTTGACCACCGAGGCTCCGGCGATCTCATTTTGTCCCACCGCCCCCAGCATCATGGTGTCAGCCAAGGCCAGGGAATAGTTGATCAGGTTCTGCAAGGCAATGGGCAGAGCCAGATGCAATAGCTCCCGGTAAAACTGCCGGGGTTGACGGAAAATGTGCAGCATACATCACTCTCTCTTTCTCTTTTCTTTCGGATTCTCATACCCGATCATTTTACCATATTTCTTCTGCATTGACTAGGAGCCGGGGATCAAGCAGAAAAAATCCTGGCAGATTGAAGTTAAGAAAGTTGTAAGAACTTTTTGGAACCCACCTCCATCTAAAGGATACAGTCCGGGAAAAGGACTGAAATAGGGCATGAAAATTTGAAACAGATGGAGGTATAAAGGGATGAGCGAACAAAAATTGCCTGTGCAGAATATGGTTCCTTCTCCGGAAGAGACAGAAACCAAGAAAGCTCAAGAGGAGCAGGTGGAAAACGAAAAGGCCCAGGAGAAACAGGCCACGGCAAAAGAGCTGGAAAAAAAGGAACAGAAAGAGCCGGTTTCCAAAAAGAAATCGGAAAAGCCTCAGAAGGAAAAAGGCCCCCGGCGGAATAAATTCGCCGGAAAAGAGAAAAAACACCTGCCTCGCTGGATTCCCCGGGTGGTGATCCTGGCGGTGGTGGCGGCTGGCGTGGGCGGACTTTCCATCCTCTTTCCCCGGCTTTTGCACAAGGAAAAGAATGAGGAAATTGCCACCGGCATGGTTTCCCGTGGCTCTCTGGTGCAGAGCGTTTCGGGCTATGGCACCGTTCGCCCCTTGAAAGAGGCCAAATACGGCGATAAGGCCCGGGGCAAAGTCACTGAGGTCTTTGTCCAACCGGGAGACAAGGTGCAGCCGGGAGATGTGCTCTTTACCGTAGACCACTCGGAACTGATGGATGAACTGAAAAGCGCCCAGGAGGAAGTGGTTGCCGCTCAGGGACGGGTGAAGGAAGCCCAGCAGGCTCTCTCCTCTCTCACAACGGCTGCTCCTTTCCAGGGCAAGCTGGTGGGCGCTCCCACCTTGCGGGCCGGACAGCAGGTTTCCCAGGGCATGAGCCTGGGCAAGCTCATTGACGACCGCACCTTGACCCTGGCCGCTTATTATAGCTACGCCTATGAAAACCAGATCACTTCGGGGATGCGCGCTTTGATCTCCCTCCCCGACAGCATGACCCAGGTGGAAGGTACGGTGCAATCGGTGGATCACATCCGCAAGGTGCAGGATGGGGCGGTGCTCTTCCGGGCCAATATCACCCTCCAGAATCCGGGCACTCTGGTGGCTGGCACCGCGGCTGCCGCCAGCATTCCCACTGCCCAAGGAGAGATCATGCCCGCCGAAACCGGCACGCTGCAAAACGCCCGGGAAGAAGAGATCACCCTTCAGGGGGAGGGCAAGGTGACGGCCTCGTCCCTGATGGACTACGGCGAATATGCCGCCGGGCAGGCTCTGGTGCGGCTGGAGAACCCTTCGCTGCACACCGCCATTGAAAATGCCCAGAAAGCCTATGACCTGGCGGCCAAGAAGGCCGCCCAGCTGGAAGCCGACCTGGGCAGCCGGGAAGTGCGTACCGAGATCGGCGGCATGGTGTCCTCGGTATCGGTGCAGGTGGGGGACAACCTTACCGCCGCAGGCACGCCCCTGGTGGCTGTGTCCGACACCTCCTCTTTCCTGGTGGAAGCCAGCATCGACGAGCTGGATATCTCCAAGGTCTCCCTGGGGATGCCGGCAACAGTGACCACCGGCGAGGGTACCCAGAGCGAAAACACCCTCAGCGGCACATTGATCGAAGTGGCCATGGAAGCCAAGGTGGGAGAAGGCAGCACAGCCGCCACCTTCCCGGCCAAGATCGCTTTGGAGAACGACGGCAAACTGCTGCCCAATATGAGCGTCAGTTATAAGATCGACACCACCTTGGTGGAGGATGCTTTGCTCATCCCCTCCCAGGGCGTGATCTACCAAAACGGCGGCGTGTGTGCCTTTGTGCGGGAGGAGCCGGGGAAGGACTATCCCAACCGTGCCCAGGATGTGCCAAAGGATACCGTGCCCAAGGGATTTGTGCCGGTGACCATTGAGATCGGCATTGCCGACGACAAAAACACCCAGGTGCTGGATGGCCTTTCCGAAGGGGAAGAGATCTATATGACCTCTCAGCCTCAGGAGGAAGAAGAAGAGGAGATGGGTGGCATGGCCTTTGGCGTGGCCGCTCCCTTCGCCTGGGGGAGGTGAGAGAATGCTCATTCGGTTGGAAAATATCCGCAAAGTCTATAACGAAGGCAAGGAAAGCGAAGTGCGGGCCTTGTGGGATGTGAATCTTTCCATTGACCACGGGGAGTTCACCGCTATCCTGGGCCAGTCTGGTTCGGGAAAATCCACCTTGATGAACATTTTAGGCTGTCTGGACACCCCCACCTATGGGGAATATTGGCTGGATGGGGAGAATGTGTCCCTCATCCCGCCCCGGCGGCTTTCGGCCATCCGGAACAAAAACATCGGCTTTATCTTCCAGGGCTTCAATCTGATTCCCGCCCTCACCGCCCTGGAGAATGTGGAGCTGCCCCTGATCTATCGGGGGATGAAGGCAGGGGAGCGGCGGCAGCTTGCCCTCAGCGCCCTGGAGGAAGTGGGGCTGGGGAAGCGGGTGCATCACCGGCCGGTGGAG
>CALLCY010000185.1:0-13344 GCA_938000015.1 uncultured Clostridia bacterium | reverse complement strand
TACGCCGCATTGGCGGCGTGCAAGTCTGCATGGACTTGCGGTTATGGTATAATAACCGCAGAACAGCTATGATACCGAATAAACTCAACCACAGATTTGAAATGCCGGAAGGCAGCTATTTTTTTGTTCTTAATTTTAGAGAGGATCGGAAATCAACATGAGCTTTTTGCAGTCCATCAAAAAAATGTTCACTGGGGCAGAAAATCCGGATACATCCCCAGAGGTTCCTCAGCCGGAGCCTATGGAAGAAAAAGAGGTGGAGGAAACCGCTTCCCAGCCCCCTGCTCCTCCGGAAAGCTCAGTAGAACCCCCACCGGAAACCACACCTGACCCATTCGCAGCCCTCAACCAGCAAACCCCCTATGGGGAAGAGATCATGGAACAGCGCTCCCGTTATTCCCTTTTGGTCACCCAGATTCCCAAAGCCTATAACGCCTTGCGCAGCAGCGGCGTTTTCGAAGGCCCGGCTGCCGATGAATTCCTGCTCTTGTGCAACCAGGCCATTTCCCTGCGGAAAGATATCCTGCCTCAGCTGGAAAAGGGAGATTGGATCTTCACCCATGGGGAAGGTTACAAACGCCTGGCCATGGTGCTGGAAAAACGGGGTGATTTTCAGGGTGCCGCTGAGATGTGCCTGCTGGCTTTGCGGGACGGCGCTACCAGCGACGGCTCCCAGAGCGGCATGGCTGGACGAATGGCCCGTATGCTGAAAAAGGGGAAAATTCCCCCTACGCCAGAAATGAAAACCTATTTGGGCAAGGCTTGATCCCTTTCCCCTCGGAAACAAAGGATGATTCTATGAAAAAAATCAAGCTGTACGAATCGGACTCCGCCCCCGTGGAAGCCCAGAGGTTTTGGGTCTTTGCCGTTTTGATGGGAGTAGGCGGTTTTTTCGGTGCTTTTACTTACTCCATTCGAGGTGGGGTGTTCTGCAACGCTCAAACCGCCAACTTCGTTCTCTTTGCCATGGCTCTGGGCCGAGCTCAGTGGAGCCATGCCCTTTATTTCCTCATCCCCATGAGCGCCTATTTTCTGGGAGCTGTTCTGTCCGAGGCCGCTTCCTCCACCATGGAGCAGCTGGGCTGGATGCGTTGGGATACCCTTTTGATCTTTTTGGAGATGGTGGCCGTTGTTTTCCTGGGCCTGCTTCCCGAAAGCACTCCCTTTGCAATTACCCAGGTGGTGATCAATTTCATCTGCTCCATGCAGTATAACACCTTCCGCAAAACCCAGGGCATTCCCATGGCTACCACCTTCTGCACCAACCATGTGCGCCAGATGGGCATCTTTTTTGCCAAGGCAGTGCGCCATCGCAACTGGGATCATGTGGGCCGGCTTTTGTGCCATTTGAGTATGCTGGTGCTTTTCGTTCTGGGTGGTGTCATCGCCACAGTGCTGTGCCGGTTGTTTTTGGGCCGGGCTCTGCTTTTCACCCTCATCCCCCTGGGCATCCTCTTTGTGGATCTGCTCCGGGCCGACCGGAAAGCTGCCCAAAATTAATCCTCTATTTTCCCACGCATATTGTGTATTCCTTTGCAAATTTTGTTTCGTGCCTTATGCTTTGTCGTTTCGTGCCGATTATATAAATATAATGTCTAAAAATATTAAAAGTATTTTGTTTGGGGGGAACTTCTGTTATGAAGAGTATCCAGAAAAAAATCACCGCCATCCTTCTTATATTGGTGGCTGTGGCAGCGCTGCTTTGTGGCGGTGTTGGGATCTTCTCGGTCTACACCAGCAATCAATCTATGATTGAACAGGAACTGGGGGCCTTGGCCACATTGGCTGCGGATCGCGTATCCTACGAACTGTCCTATTATGAAAACATCGCCTCTTCTCTGGGCATGGTGCCTCAAATGAGCGATGCTACGGTTCCAACCGCTGAAAAGCAGGAGTTGGTCAATCGTTGGGTTGAATCTTCCGGCATGAAGCGGGGCAACCTTCTGGATAAAACCGGTAAAAGCTTGTTTGATGGCAACGATTACTCTGATCGGGAGTATTTCCAGACTGCCATTCAAGGCACTACATCCATTTCCACTCCCACCATCAGTAAAATTACTGGTGAGCTGTCTATCATGGTTGCCGCCCCGGTATGGAAAGACGGCGTCCCCAATTCGGAAGTGGTAGGCGTTGTGTACTTCGTCCCCCCCGAAACATTCCTCTCCGATATTATGTCTTCCATCCATACCAGCGAACACAGCGGCGCTTATATGTTGGATAAAGACGGCACCACCATCGCTGATATCGTGATGGACACCATCGCCACAGAAAATATTGAAGAAGAAGCTCAGTCCGATTCTTCTCTTTCTGTTTTGGCTTCGATTCATAAAAAAATGCGTGATGGCGAAACCGGCTTTGGTACCTACACCATCGACGGCATCAGCAAGCATACTGGCTACGCTCCTGTGCCGGGCACCGATGGCTGGAGCATTGCTGTTACCTCTTACACCAGCGACCTGATGGGCGCTACTTATCGGAGCATCATCATCATCTGCGTGCTGCTGGTGGCTGTGCTGGTTGTCTCTTCCCTGTTGGGTATTCGGCTGGCCAAAGCCATTGCTTCTCCCATCCGCGCCTGCGCCAATCGCCTGCTGCAATTGGAAAAGGGCGATCTGACCACTCCGGCTCCCCAAGTCAAGAGCCAGGACGAGGTGGGTATGCTGGCCCGTTCCACCGAAAGCATTGTGAACTCCCTCAACACCCTTTTCTCCGATATCGCCCATGTAACCGGCGAAATGGCCCAGGGCAACTTTGCTGTTCATTCCCAGGACTACACTGTATACCAGGGTGACTTCTCCTCGGTTCTGGATTCTCTGCGTAACATCAAGTACAAACTAAACGATACACTCCGCCAAATCGACACTGCGGCGGCTCAGGTCTCTGCTGGCGCCGATCAGGTGTCCTCCGGTGCTCAGGCTCTGGCTCAGGGCGCTACCGAACAAGCCAGCGCTGTACAGGAATTGTCCGCTACCTCGGCCGACATCAACTCTGGTGTGCAGAGTAACAGCGAAGCTGCCAAAACTGCGAAAGACAAGGCCAATGACGCCGGCACTCAGGTGGCTCTGAGCAATCAGAAGATGCACGAGCTGGGAGAGGCCATGTCCACCATTCTGGAAGGCCATGAACAGATCGGCCAGATCATCGCCACCATTGAAAATATCGCTTTCCAGACCAATATCCTGGCGCTGAATGCCGCGGTGGAAGCTGCTCGGGCTGGCAGCGCTGGCAAGGGCTTTGCCGTTGTGGCCGATGAGGTGCGCAACCTGGCTTCCAAGTCCGATCAGGCTGCTAAGCAGACCAAGGAGCTGATCGAACATTCCGCTCTCAATGTGGAAAATGGCAGTCGGCTCAGCGAAGAAGTTTCCGCTGCTTTGGAAGAGACTGCATCCCTCACTGGCGCTGCTGTGAAGTTCATCGACCAAGTGGTAGACAATGTGGTCAATCAGGCTGAGTCTATTTCTCAAATTGCCGATGGTATCGACCAGATCTCCAGCGTGGTACAGACCAATTCCGCCACTGCTGAGGAAAGCGCCGCCGCCAGCGAAGAGTTGTCTGGCCAGGCTCAGATTATGAAAGAGCTGATCAGCCGCTTCACTCTAAGCGAGGAGAATCGCGATAATTATTGATCTCTTGCACAAAAAAAGAACCGCCCAAAGGCGGTTCTTTTTTTGTCTTTTCTTCCATTATTCAAATGACACTTTTCCCTCTTGGCTGCCGGCTTTTTCACCACAGCTGTGTAAAAGCCTCTTCTACCCACAGTAAAACTTCTGAAATAACCTGATTCAAAAAGCGCTTCAAGCCATTTCCTCCATGGCCTGAAGCGCTTTTGCTTGCAATAGATCCTTTATTTTGTTTATTGCAGGGGCTCCACCTGATTGGTTTGCCGGTTCAGACGATAGATACCCATCCCATCCACACGCACCAAATAAGTGCCTTGAATCTGATGAGAGCCTACACTATCTAAAGTGTATACATTGATGCAAAAACATCCTATGTCGTCCACCATGGCGTAGCCTTCCTGGGCATACACCTGGTAGCCCGCCATAGAGTTCCCTGTCAGCCCCAGCTGCTGCGGTGACATACTCTGCAGTTGGCTCACCGCTTCATCCACCGTCAGATTGTTCTGACTGCCATCCTGCACTGTGATCCCTTCCATCAGTGCAGGCGTCACGGTGCAGCTATCCTTGCTCCATTCCACCTTTAACTGGAGCATGCCCGTTTCATCCTGGGAATTCTTACCCAAAATCACGCTGCCGCTTTCTTCGGTAAAAGCCGGTTCCTGCTGTTTTGTCCCTTGCTCATCCACCACAACGCAGCCTTGCTCTTCCATCATCTGATTGACATATTCCTTGGCAGTCTCTCCTCCCGAAGACAAACCAGTATAGACATAACTTTCGGTTTCTGTATCCGGGTTATTTTCCACCGTGCACACAGTACCCTCTTTTTCTTCTACCATTCCCAGGGCAGGCAGCTTTTCCTCATCGCTGAAGGAATACTCTGCAGGAAGTTCCTCGCCCTTTTCCTCACCAGAGCATCCAGGAAGCACTGTGCACAAAAATGCCATTCCCAGACAAACTGGCCATTTCTTCATTTTTTTCATTTTATTGCCTCATTTCATTCATCGCAGCGGATTTCCACCTGATCATCCATCTGCAAAATCTGCTGAAAGGCGCCCTCTTTTCCGTTGACCCGTAAGGTCACCGGCCGATCCAGCTTTTCGAAATCAATTCCTGATCGCTCCAGCAAATCCATCAAATAATAAGGGTTCCCATCGGGCTTCCCCGGCAAAAGGATGGATTGACCATTGAAGGTCAGCCGCAAAGGCCGGGTTGCCGGTGCTGCGGCTACCACTGGTGCAACAGGGGCAGGAGTGAAATTCTGAGGTTTTGTCTCTATCGATGAGGCAAAATTTTCTGAAGGTTGAGACATTGGCTTTGGAGCGACCGGTGGCTCGCTCCTCTCTTCCTTTTCCGCTGTACGCAAAGGAATCCCTTGTGGTACAGGCTCATCCGGTGCCAAAGGCCGCCCTTGGGCCAAAATCTGCCGGGCTCCTACCCGCTCCATCAACTCCCGAACCAGCACCACCCGGTCTTCTCCTGGCTGAGCTGGGATGAATTCAATTCGATCTCCTGCCTGAACCACTGTGGAGGGGCGCACTTCCTTGCCATTGACTTTCAACTGCGCTGGAATGGCGGGCTGACCGGGGAAAACCACCCGTTTTCTGTCCACTTCCACCAGTACACTCTTTCCGTTGCGTCCCAGCAGTTCCCGATAGGTGTAGCCGTTCATCATCAGAATTTCCAACACACTCAACTGACCGCTCCGAAATAGTTTGGCCTGTTTGCCGTTGAGAAATACCCGATAACTGTCACCGATCAAGCCCAATCCCGCAGAGATGGCAATCCCCAATGGAGTTGTATACTCCGGGTCCTCTATTTCGCTGCTGTCCCACTGGGCACTCCGCTTGAAATGAGCTCCGGCCAATGCCACGCGGCGAGGGTCCATCCCCAAAGCTTCCGCCAATTTTTCCCGTAAGGCAGACAACTTGCTGCCTCCGCCAGCCAAAAACAGCGCCGATGGCGCTCCACCATTCAGCTTCTGGATTTTTTCCGCCACCTGAGTGGCCAGATTCTGCGCCGCATCATCAGCGGCAGCCATCACCTCTTCCGCCGGATATGTCTGCTCCAATCCCAACACATCGGTAAAGGTGATCTGAGGCATCTTCCCCAGCTCCATTTTCATCTGTTCTGCGGTATCATAATCCACCAGATATGCCCGCATCAGCGCTTCGGTGATCTCATCTCCGGCCACAGTGGCCATAGTATACCCCACCACAGTGCCCTCCCGGCACACGGCAATATCTGAGGTTCCGGCGCCAATATCCACCAGCGCCAAATTCAGCAGCCGCAGATCCTGGGGAATGGCGGCATTGAGAGCAGCAATGGGCTCCAGTGTCAGACTCATGGCCTCCAGCCCAGCCTGTTCCAGCACGGCGTACAGGCTATCGATCACTTCACTGGGCAGGAAGGTGGCCACCACCCGCGTTTCCAATTTTTGTCCCTTATGCCCCAGGAGATTGGTCAGAGGGTAATCGTCCAACAGATAGCGAATAGCGGTATAACCTACCAAAAACAACCGCCGCTGCCCTTTTTCCTCTTCCCCCTGCAAGGCCCTCTCCGCATCGGACACCGCCGCCGCTTCCAGACGGGCCACCTGTTCCTGAGTGATGGTTTCCATGCCGGACAGCTCCAGCGTACCGACTCCCTCTTCGGTGCGCAGCGCCCGTCCAGCCGCCGCCACACAAGCTCTTTTCAATTTTCTTCCCGCCGTCTTTTCCAGACGCCGGGTCACTTCCACCACAGCCCGGGCCGCCTGACCGATGTCCTCGATCTGGCCGTCCTGCATGGCTCTTTGCTGGTGGGGCTGCTTTTCCATGGCAAAAATATGGATCTTGCCCTCTTTCACCTTGCCCAGCATCCCAATGACGCTGCGGGTGCCGATGTCCAGGGCATAGATCAGATCCTCTTCCTGCAGGATCTCCATTTCTTTCTGCTGCTCCATCGCCCGTTCTCCTTCCCAAACGCCTGCGGGGCGTTACTGATTATATGATATCTCCATAACGGCCTTTGGCCACATCCCCAAAGACTTTGCCATCCACCAAGGTGATGACCCGTTTGCGCATCATATTGACAAACATCTTGGCATGGGTGGCCATAATAATGGTGGTACCTCGCCGGTTCATCTCGTCCAGCAGATGAAACACATCCCAGATGGCATCTTCATCCAAATTGGCAGTGAGTTCATCCAGCAGCAGCACCGGAGGGCTGAGGATAATGGCCCGGGCCAGCTCCACACGGCGGCACTCACCCAGAGAAAGCTCCACCGGATACCGGTCTTCCACCCCATAGAGCCCTACCATGCCCAAAGCCTTTTGCACCATTCCTTCCCGGCGGCGACGGCCGATCATCACTACCGTCTCCAAATTTTCCCCGATGGTCTTCTGCCGCATCAGCTGGGGAATCTGAGGCACATAGCCAAATTGCCGGCGATAGCGCTCCCGACCCCAGCGGCGAAAATGGGTGGTGTCGGTGTCATTGAGATAAATTGCCCCATAATCCGGCTTCAACTGTCCGTGGATCAGTTGAAGCAGAGTACTCTTCCCCGCACCACTGCTGCCGGTGACAAAGACAAATTCCCCCTGGCGCACCACCAGATCGATATCTTCTACCGCAGCAATTTTTCGATTTTCCTGCTTATAATATTTGCTGACCTTTTCCAAGCGTATTTCCGGCATAAGGCGCTCCTTTTTTCTGCATACAAAAAGATCTTATTTTATTCATCCCAATGTAAATAAGAATCTTCTGCCTTGCGGCTTTGCTCTTCCCTTATTATAATATCAAGTATAATCCTTTGGGATGGATTTTTCCAGTTGAGGTGTTGTATTTGTCTCGCAAATCTCGTTTTCGCAAAAAAATAAAGATCATAGGACTTTTGCTCTTGGCGGTGCTCTGCATCGGTGGAGTGGAACTGCTCGTGTGCCGTTTTGCTGCGCCTCAGCTGTTTGACCGCATCACCCAGCCGGTGCTGTCTTTCGGCCGTCAAGCGCTGACCTCTGGAAAAGAGCTGGTAGAAAAAATCCCACCCATCCGTCTTCCCTCCCTAAAAAAGGAAGAAGCGCCAGAGGAACCGACACAAGAGGAGGCGCCAGCCAACCAGCTGGCCACCGATCCCACTCTCCAAACCACCCAGCAGGAAGAAGCCCCTGCCGTCACTCATTTCGCTCAACGAAAAGGCCGGGAAATTCTCACCGGCGGCAATGTGGACATGATCTATTTCAACCAGGCGGAAGAACCCTGGGCCTCCCAGCCCTATGGTTCAGATGACATCGGCGGCTATGGCTGTGGTCCCACCTCCATGGCCATGATCATCGCCACTCTCACCGATGAAACAGTAACCCCCTCCGTCATGGCCCAATGGTCCGTGCAGCATAAGCACTGGGCAAAAGGCAGCGGCTCCTATCATTCACTCATTCAAAATGCAGGAGCCGCCTACGGCCTCACCGTGTCACCGCTGAAAAACCTGACAGCCGATTCCCTCACCCAGGCCCTGGCTTCCGGCCAGGTGTGTGTGGCTCTGATGAGAGAAGGCCATTTTACTTCCGGCGGTCATTTTATCGTGCTGCGCGGGGTGACGCTGGAGGGAAAAATTCTGGTGGCCGACCCCAACAGCCGTGAACGCAGTCTGATCGCCTGGGACCCCCAACTGATCATTGACGAGCTCTCCCACTCCCGCTCTTCCGGTGCACCGCTATGGTGTATCTCCACTTTGCCCCAACAAGACTGATATCTCCCCATTATAAACACGAACAAATCCCCTGCCCGTTTGGCAGGGGATTTTTCAGGCCGTTAGGGCTTGCCTGGCTGCTGGCGATAAAAGGAATGTTCACCGCCGATTCTCAAATTGAGCCGCCGGTCCACTTCCAGAATTCTGTCCAGCAGCCGTTTGTTTTTCTGAACCAGATCCCCCAGCGTCTGAGCCTGGGGTGGGGGAGTCTCGCCTTGCAGGATCCCCCGCAATGTCTGCCGCTGCCCAGGGGGAAGCTGGAGACATTGCCGCTCCAGCATAGCCTTGCAGCTTTCCAGCCGGTCGATGGGCTCCTGGCGCATTCCCAGAAACATCTGCACCGCCACCTGATCCTGACGCTGAAATGCATTGGCCAGCTCCTCGGTCAGCTCCATCACTTCGCTGAGGGCTGTATACATCTTCTGCTCTGCGCTCATGGCGACTTTCAGCACTTGCTCATCCATGGTCTAATGCTCCCCGGAAGTCTTTTCCGCCTGGCGGAAACTGTCCCGCAATTCGCTGACCATACGGGTCACCCGCATCAGCTCTTCCTGGTTCCGCCCTGCTTTCACGCGGCTGAGTTCATAGCAAAAATATTCATACAAACGAGACAAATTCCCGCTGATGGGATAGCGGTGATCCAAGGTGTCGGACAGGTAGTGGATGATCTCCACCGCCCGGTCCACTGCTTTTTCAAAACTTTCGTAATTCTGCTTCCCCATCTCCAAATCAGCCTGCCGCAGCCGCTTGACCAGCTCGTCATACAACAAGAGCAGAAGCTCGCCTTGGGTCATGGTATTCAGCGATTCTTCCCGATACCGCTGATAGCCTCGCATATCCATATATTCGCTGTCCTTTCTCCTTTTCAGGATCAATAGCTGCCGCCCGTCAAACCTGCCAAAGCAGAGCTTTGGGAGTTCATCTGGTTGATGAGCATTTCCAGCTGGGTAAATTTATTGGTATAATAATCCACTTTGTCGGACATTTTGCTCTGCCAGGTGGAAATCTGCTTATCCAGCTCTTTCATCTGATCCAGAATGGTGTTATCCAATGCGGCGGTGGGGGCATACTTGGAACCGGCCTTCTCGATGAGGATACCCTTGACCGCGCCGGTAGTAGCTGCATAACGATCGGTGACTTCCTGGATCTTGGTCATCAGGCCATCGGTGGCTGCTCCATTTTCCTTGCTCTTGTTGAAGGCATTGGCCACGCCATCCAGGTCGGTCTCCAGGGCTTCCCGCAAAGCCTTTTCATCCAGGCTGATTGTGGTCAAGCCATCCTCATAGCTGGTGTTGATGCCGATGGAACGGAGATAGGCACCGTCAGCACCGCTGGATACCACAGCATCCCGGAGAGCACTATACAGAGAAGACAGATCCCGGTCCATAAACAAAATACCGGTCTTTGCCTTTTCTTCATAGGCCTCGATTTCGCTTTCGGTCATGCCCTCTTCGTCTTCCGAAGTCAACGGATCATATTTGGAGCCGTCGGTCTTCTGCAAAGGCATATCGGAATAGGCCTTTTTGATTTCGGTGACCATGGCGTTATAGTCATCCACCATGGATTTGATGGCATTGAACACCGTATCGGTGTCGGTCTTGGTGGTGAAACTCACCGACTCTCCGGCTTCCTCAAAGGTGCCTTCAAAGGTGACGGTCATACCGTCCAGGTCCACCGTATTGCTGCTGCGAGTATAGGTCATTTGTTTTCCGTTGACCGTGGCGGTAAAGACAGCATCGGTACCTGCTGTATACTTATCCTTATTGCTCGTATCCACCTTGCCGAACAGAGCCTGGCCCAATCCCTCGCCGATATCGATCTTTTCCGCAGAACCGGTGGCTTTGGAAGTGAACACAAACTCGTTGGTCAGTTTGGAATAGCTCACTGACACACCGGCCTCACTGTTGGCATTGATGTCATTGATGATGGTCTCCAGGGCGGTATCCTGGGTATAGGTGCCGATCTTGACCCCGTTGACGGTCATATCGAACTCATACAACCGCTCGCCGTCTTTATTGACCCGGTATCCCTCTTCGTCCAGCAGATTGCCGTCTTTGTCGTAGTATTTTCCGTCCTCTTCCACCCAGTCCTTCCGGTCCACAGGTGTGGCTGTACCCTCAAGTTTGACGCCGCCGATGGTCAAAGTGCCTTTTGCTGCATCGAAAGTGCCCAGCTGCCCCAGACTTTTGGACACATCCACATAGGAGGTCAAGGAAGTATTGCCCTCGCCGAACAGGATCTCTCCAGCGGCAGAATCTTCGGCGCGGATGGCAAAGGTATCACTTTTGGAATCTTCCATCTGCTCTTTCCCATCCGTCGTTTTCACTTTTTCCCTTGGATGGAATGAAATCGCACTATCCTTGCTCATACGTACCTGAATACGGCTTGTACCATCGGATGCTTTTCCACCAAAGGCCTTATCCAACTCGTCCTGCAGGGTACGCACCACCGCTTCGCTCCAGGTTTCTTTCCCCTCGCGCTTCACTTCTCCCAAAGTGATCTTTTTGGTCTGGCCGTTGAGGGTGACAGAGAAGGTTTTGCCGCTGAGGTATTCGGCCTTGATCTGGCTCTTATCCACCACCTGCTTGTCTCTGTCCATCTGGAAGGTGGAGCTTTCATCTTTAACGGCAGAATCCAGGTCGGTAACCATGTCAGCAAATTTGCCATAAGCCCCGCCAATGGTAACGCTGTCACCATTGGTGGCCTTGTTTTTCAATTCAACGGTGCCCTTGGCGCCCACATTGATCTCGATCAATTTATCCGCACTGACAATATCCCCATTGGAATTTTTCAAAGTTTGCTCGGAGAGCTTTTTCTCCAGAGCCTTCTGGAATTTCTCTACATTCAGTGTGCCCACTGTGCCCACTGTGCCCTGTTCTACCTCTTCCTGTGTAATGGAAAAATCCTCATTGGTGTCAAATGTCAGCTCAATGGACTGGTTTGCACCATAGTTGATGGTAAGGGAACCACTCATCTGGCTGACCACCACCGGCTGGCTCCGATCCACGGCGGACCCCACAGCGCCGGCTTTCAATGTGGTAGAGCTATACCGGGCAGAGGAAGCCAGACTTTTCACACTATTGATAGTGATCTCACTGCTGCTTTTGCCGACGGCCGTGATCAGATCGGCATATTTGCCGCCGGTTGTGGTAATGACAGCATTTTTGAAAAACGACTGGCTGTTCAGGTTGGTCGTGGAGCTGTAAGAACTGTATTTTCTGGAAAATTCGACCAATTTGTCAGAGATACTCTGATAGGCATTCTGCTGCCACTGGAGCTTGGTTTTGCTCTGCTGCAAGCTGATAATCTTCTGCTGATAGCTTTGCACCATGCCTTCGATCATGGATTCGGTATCCATGCCGCTAGCCAGGCCGGAAATGATGTTGGTGTTGCGGCTTCCATAGATGCTGCTTGTGGAGGAAGAGCCGCCCATAATGCTAGAAATCGATGCCATTGTATTCCACTCCTTTACATGGCCGCCGGAAGATGAATCATTCTCCCGATACCGGCGTCTGATTGACAAATGAACGGTGATTCAGTAAAATAAATGTGGAAAAACCACAAAAGTTTATTCTTTTTCACTTGATATATCGTCCTATTCCGGCGAAAAATTAAGGGCCCGCAGAGTATTTTCTTTGGGTGCGGGCCAATTTTTTATCGGCCGAAGGATGCGAAGGGAGCGAAAGGGCTATGCCCACCAAAATCACAGCCATTACCAATCAAAAAGGCGGTGTGGGAAAAACCACCGTCTGTGCCGCTTTGCTTTCCTGCCTCCATCAGCGGGGAGCCCGAGTTCTGGGAGTGGATTTAGATCCTCAAGGCAGTTTGGGTTTCAGCCTGGGGCTGGACATTGAACACTGTGCGACAGTCTACGACATTTTCCGTGGAGCGGCCCAGCCGGAAGAGGTGATCCGCCAAACCGATACCTGTGACATTCTGCCCTCCAACATCCTGCTGTCCGCTGCCGAGCTGGAATTCAACAAACCCGGGCGGGAATTTCTCCTCAAGGCCGCCCTTTCCAAGATCCAGGATCAGTACGATTACATCGTCATCGACACCCCTCCTGCCTTGAATATCCTGACGGTCAATGCCTATGTGGCCTCGGACAGTCTGATCATTCCCATGGCTCCGGAAGTGCTCAGTCTGCTGGGTGTATCTCAGATCAAAGAGACCATTGAAAGTGTGCGCAATTATTACAACTCCCGGCTCCAGGTGCTGGGTATCCTGCTCAACCGGTTCAATGCCCGGCTAAATCTCAGCCGGGAAATGCTGGAACTGGCTCAACAGATCGCCGCCCAGCTCCAAACCAAAGTCTTCCAGGCGAAAATCCGCAGCAGCGTATCGGCAGCCGAAGCGCCGGCCCATGGGGTGAGCATTATAGACTATGCCCCTCGCTCCAAACCCGCCATGGATTTTGAAGCTCTGTGCCAGGAGATCCTGGGCGAGCCCTCTTCTGAGGAGGTGCGCTGATGGCCCCCAGAAAAGGCAGCCGGAGCAGCAAAACCGATCATGTGCTCAATCTGCTCTCTCATCCATCCACACCGGAACCCCAGCAGCCTACAAAGCAAGCTGTAAGCGAAAAAGCGCCGGAGGAAACACTCCCCACATCGGCTCCTGAGAAAAACATTACGCCCCATCACGATGCGCCTCCGCGGGAAGAACGCCGTCTCACTCCTCCTGTGCTGGAGGTGGCTCGAGCCAATAACGAAGCTTTGGAGGAAACCATCCGAGAAGCTTTGGAAAGCGCCCTGGCTCTGGATGAATCCGATGGTTCTTCTGTGGAGGAACCTGCTCCTGTGGAAGTGCCCGCTCCTGTGGAAGCGTCTGCTCCTGTGGAAGAGTCCGCTCTTGTGGAAGTGCCCGCTCCTGTGGAAGTGCCCGCTCCTGTGGAAGAGTCCGCTCCCGTGAAGGAGCCCGCTCCTGTGGAAGCACCTGCTCCCATGGATGAGCCCGCTCCTGTGGAAGTGCCTGTTCCCGTGGAGGAGCCCGCTCCTGTGGAAG
>CALLCY010000184.1:0-7701 GCA_938000015.1 uncultured Clostridia bacterium | reverse complement strand
GCCCTCGGCTCCCATATCCAGCCCCCAGGGCAGGATAAAAATGGGGTCCAGCAGAATGTTGAGCAAGCAGCCGCTCATAGTGCCCACGCTGGCATGAAGGGCCGAGCCCTCCGACCGCACCAGATAGGCCATCACCACATTCAGAATAGCGGGGGCCGCACCAAAATTCACCGTCCACAGCAAGTAGCCGGAAGTGGCCGCGGCCGTTTCCGTGCTGGCGCCCAACAAAGTGAGCAAAGGCCCTTTGAACACGGTACACAAAAGGGAAAAAAGCAATCCTGCACCAATGGAGCAATAGAAAGCAAAGGCCGAGCTGCGGTACACCGTCTCATAGTCCTTCCGCCCCAAAGCCCGGCTCATCATACTGGAACCGCCCACGCCGAAAAGGTTGTTGACGGCATTGAAAGCCAGAAGCACCGGCGCCGCCAGGGTCACGGCGGCATTTTCAATGGGCTCATTGAGCATACCCACGAAATAAGTATCGGCCAGATTGTAAAGCACCATCACCAGCGCACTGAGTATGGTGGGAATGGCCAGCTGAGCCACCGCCTTTGGTATGGGCGTTTGCTCAAACAATCGGGTCTTTTCGCTGTCCTGCATGGAGAAACTCATCCTTTCCAGGGGTTTACGCCGGCCCCGCCGGCAAAAAAGCAAGACGGAATGTATTCCGTCCTTATTTTTTTATTTTGAATGGTTTCGCTCCATCTGTCAAGCCCCTAAATTCTTTTGCATCCCGATCCGTCTTTTGGTATACTATCATTAGCATCCTAACGATACTGCGGAAAAATCAAAAAAGAAAGCGGTGGTTTTATGACTCCTTCCCCATCGGCGGCCGACGCCCAATTCATTCGCATGACCGAAACCCCAATCCCAAAGCTCATCGGCAAGCTGGCTGTGCCCACCATTGTCAGCATGATGATCACCTCTATCTACAACCTGGCGGATACCTTCTTCGTCAGCAAACTGGGTACCAGCGCCACCGGAGCCGTAGGCGTGGTGTTCTCCCTGATGGCCATCATCCAGGCCGTGGGCTTTATGCTGGGCATGGGTTCCGGCGGCTATATCTCCCGGCTTTTGGGACAAAAACAAAACGACAAGGCCAATGAAGTGGCGTCTTCCGCCTTCTTTACCGCCGCCATTCTGGGCCTGGCCATCACTTTGTTCGGCACCCTCTTCATGGATACACTGATGCGGGCCCTGGGCGCTACCGAAACTATTTTGCCCTATGCGGAGGATTACGCCCGAGTGATTTTGCTGGGCGCCCCCTTTATGTGCACCTCTTTTGTGATGAACAACGATCTGCGGGCCGAAGGCCAGGCCGTGCTGGCCATGCTGGGTATCGGCTTTGGCGGCCTTCTCAACATGGTGCTGGACCCGGTGTTTATCTTCACTTTTGACATGGGCATCCAGGGCGCAGCCATCGCCACCGTGCTCAGCCAGATCGTCAGCTTTGCTATTTTGATTTTCCACTATATCCGGGGCCGCAGCGCTGTGCGCATCCGGCTGCGGTCGGTGTCTCGCCAAGGGGCGGTCTATTGGGAGATTTTGCGTACCGGTGCTCCTTCCTTCTTCCGTCAGGGTCTGGCCAGTGTGGCTTCGGTGATGCTCAACCGGGCTGCCGGGCTTTATGGCGATGCCGCCATCGCCGCCATGTCGGTGGTGGGCCGGGTGTTTATGTTCATCCTTTCCGCCCTTCTGGGCTTTGGCCAGGGCTTCCAGCCGGTGGCAGGTTACAACTATGGCGCCCGCCGCTATGACCGGCTGCGCCAGGCCTATTTCTTCTGCCTGAAAGTAGGCGTGGTGGGGCTCTTTATCATGGCGGCCATTGGCTTTATTTTCGCCCCGGACATCATGGCCATCTTCCGCCGGGACGATCCTCTGGTCATCGCCATCGGCTCCCGGGCTTTCCGGCTCCAATGCGCCTTGCTCCCCTTCCAAGCTCTGGTAGTCATTTCCAATATGCTCTTCCAATCCACCGGCCAGGCCAAGGAAGCTACCCTTCTGGCCATCTCACGCCAGGGTCTGTTTTTCCTCCCGCTGATCCTGCTGCTCCCCGCCCTGTTTGACAGCATTCTGGGCGTACAGCTGGCCCAGCCCATTGCCGATCTGCTCACTGCCCTTTTGACCCTTCCTCTGGTCATTCGCTTTTGGCGAAAGATCGCTCTTCGTGAGGCCCAGGAGAAAAACAACTGACCATTTGATAAAAAAAGGCGTTTGCCGGTTTCCCCGGCAAACGCCTTTTGTTCCTTCTTAGATTCCGTAGGGCACCCGGAAAAACCGGGATTTCACCGGAGGGGGAATTCCCTCTTCCAGACTCACCGGAGCAAACCCAAACAAAGCAGCCATATCCATCAGTCGCTCTTCTTCCCGTCCGATCTCTGGTGCGTTCCACACCCGATGAAAGGGAAAAATGCGGGGCGTGGGCAGCAAACGGGAAACTTCCTGAGGAAAGGCCAAGGCCTGGGATGAAATGCCATACTCTTTCAGAATTTCCTCGCTTCCCCTGGCATACCAGCGGGAAAAATGCCGGGTGGGAAGAAAGCAGCCCATAAGCAAAAGCTCTCCATCCTCCACTGAAAAGGAAAGAGCGGGAGCATGGAATACCGAACCATAGATCTGGGCCAGCTCCTCCGCCAAGTCTGGATCAAATCCCTGACGGCACACCGGGTCCCAACAAGTAAGCCAGCGGGTGTCCGGCGGAAGAGCTGCAGCCACCACATTTTCTTCTTCCCAAATTTCTTCTTCGGGACAAACAAAAGTGTCGTCCAGCCGCATCCCCGCCTGATGCAACAGACGGGGAATCTCCTCCAAGGACTGTCTCTCCGGCAAAAGCACCATTACATTTCCAAAATAAGCGCCCATACCGCTTCCCTTCTCACTCACCCAACAGCAAGGCTACGGCGTAAGCTTTCATTCCTTCCATCCGGCCGGTAAAACCCAAAGTCTCTTCGGTCTTGCCTTTGATGTTCACCTGTTCCGGCCCGATTTCCAGAGCTTGGGCCAGCTTTTCCCGCATAGCAGGAAAATGGGGCAGCAATTTGGGCTCTTGAGCCACGATGATCAGATCCACATTGCCGACGCTCCAGCCCTCTTTTTTCAAAAGAGATGCCGTGTGCTCCAGCAGCTGGATGCTGTAAATGCCCTTGTAGGCCGGGTCAGTATCGGGAAAATGGCTGCCGATATCCCCTAGCCCGGCGGCGCCCAGCAAAGCATCGATGAGCGCATGGGTGGCCACATCGGCATCGCTGTGGCCCAGAAGGCCCTTGTCATGGGGCACTTCCACCCCGCACAAAATCAGCTTGTGTCCCTCTTCCAGCCGATGCACATCGTATCCATTTCCCACTCGTATCTTCAAAGGTCGTTCCTCCCTTGTTCTTTTTCCAACCGCTCCAAAAGGACCTGGGCAATGTCCAGGTCTTCCGGCGTGGTGATTTTAATATTGTCATAGGAGCCCATGACAATGGCCGGACGAATGCCCAGTTTCTCCACGGCGGCACAATCGTCCGTCACCGTTTCCCCATCCTGAGCCGCCTTGCACAAGGCTCCTTTTAAAAGGTCGATATCAGTGACCTGAGGTGTTTGCACCGCATACAAAAAAGTTCTGTCCGGCGTTTCCCGCACAAAGCCGTTTTCCACCACTTTGATGGTGTCTTTCACAGGCACAGCCGCTGTGGCGCACCGGGCTTCATAGGCTTTCTGACACACCTTTTCCGCAAGATCGGGGGTAAGCAATGGCCGCGCCCCATCCTGCACCAACACAAACTTGGTCTGCGGGCTGCATTCACACAGCGCCTTATATACACTGTCAGCCCGCTCTTTTCCACCCCGCACCACCTTGAACACCTTGCTGATGCCATATTCCCGACAGACCTCGGTAATGGGCAGAAAATTCCCTTCCGATGCCGCCACCACGATCTCATCCACGCAGGAGCTTTTTTCCAAAGCCAGCAAAGTATAGGCGATCACCGGCACGCCGTGGATCTCCGCCAGGAGTTTATTCACACCTTCCATCCGGCGGGCACTGCCGCCAGCGGCCACCACTGCGGCGGTATAAGGACGCTCCTTCTTTTTCAACAAAGAATGCAGCTGTTTCAGCAAATCCGATCCCCTCCCTCTCAGCCACTCCAGAGGACCGGCTGTCCTTTCTACTATATCAATGTTTTTTCCACGATATGCTCGATCTGCCCATAATCCTGCCCCAGCACCAAAGACAGTTCCGAAACCAGAATTTTTTTTGCACTGGAAAGCATTTTCCGCTCACCGGTGGACAGATTCTTCTGGCCATCCCGCCGCCGCAGGCTGCGGATGACCACGGCCACCTGCTCCAGGTCGCCGCTGCGGATGCGCTGCATGTTGTCTTTATAGCGCTGGTTCCAATTCCCCTCCTGACACACAGGGATCTCCTCCAGCCTGTCCAGAAGGTTCTGGGCTTCTTCCCGGGAAACAGTGGGCCGCAGCCCCACGGTCTCACAGCTGTCGCAAGGCAAAAGCAGCGTCATGGAACCTACACAGAGGCGCAAAAGGTAAAAAAGGCGCTCTTTCCCCCCTTCTTCCCGGGGTAGGATCTGCTCGATCACTCCCGCGCCATGCATGGGATGCGCCACCTTTTCGCCCACTGTATACATCACGCCGCCTCCTTCTTTAAGCCGCCATACAGTGTCACCTATATATCCATTTTTCTTTTTCAGCCGTCAGACCATCAATTTAAACAAAAATTTTCCTCTTCACTTTCCCAATTTATTGTATTATACCACATTTTTCTCTTCAAAACAAGTGAAACCCCGATTTCTCACGGAGATTTCACGAAAAATCGGGGAAAAATTTTGATAGAATGAAATTTTCTTTTTAAAGTTCCGGCTCCAGCAGCTGAAAGGGCTTATTCAGCTCCATGCACAGTGAGATCACATTCCGTGTGCCCGGTGATGCTCCATCCCACAGACAAAGCACCAGATCGGCTTTCTGCACGATTTCCCGATTGCGCACGATGGGCGCCAATTTCCCGAAAATTTTATAATTGGGCAAAATCTCCTCCAAGGGAATCTTCCGTTCCTCGGCCAACCTCCTGGCCAGGCTGTCGGCCCCTTTGGCTCCGCCGCTGAGAATGGTGGTGACTCCATTGGGAACATTTTTCTCCAGCAGTTCATAAAATTCCTCTCCCATGGTCCGGGAGCCCACAATGGCCAATTTCACAGCCTTTTCCCTCCATTTCCCCTGTAAAAACCGTTTTTTCCCTTAGCAGATTATAAACAGAATACCATTATTCTTGCAAAGTATCAACGGCCCCCATGGGAATAGTAATAGGCGTGGCAGAAAGGAGTGAAATCCCATGGACAAAAATCACAACCACAATCCCATCTGGGGCAAAATCGGCAAAGGTGCCGGGGCTTTGTCCCTGGTTCTTGCTGCCGCTCTGACCCTGTTTCCTCTGGGCGGTGAAGACGCTTTAGCCGCCGTCTCTGCTCAAATCGACAGCATCAATGTCTCCAAAACCGACTCCGGCGAAATCGTCCGTCCGGAGAGCACCCGTCTCATCCCTCTTGGCCACACCACCGGCATCAAACTCTTTTCGGAAGGGGCCATGGTGGTGGGCTTTGCTCCGGTAGACGCATCTTCCCAAAGCTCTCCGGCTGAAAAGGCCGGACTGCGTTTGGGCGACCTGATTATCAAAGTCAATGACACCCCGGTAGACAGCAACGAATCCATGGCCCAGACCGTGGAAAGCAGCCAAGGGGCCGAGCTGACCATCCATTTCAAACGAGGTGAGGAAGAAAAGACCCTCCAGGTGAAACCGGTGAAAGATGAAACCAGCGGCGCCTATCGCATCGGCGCTTTTGTGCGGGATAGTCTGGCCGGTATTGGCACCATCACCTTTGTGGACCCGGAAAACGGCGCTTTTGGTGCTTTGGGCCATGGAGTAGCCGATCAGGACACCGGTGAACTGATGCCCATTGGCGGCGGCAGTCTGATGCCTTCCCAGGTGGCCGGTGTGGAAAAAGGTGAAGTTGGCTCCCCTGGCGAACTGGTGGGCGAATACGATCTGACCCGTGATCAAGGCGTGCTTTATCAGAACACCGACAGCGGCATCTACGGCAAGATCACCGATCCCTCCCTTTATGAAGGACGGCAAGCCTTGGAGACCGCTCCCAGATCCCAGATCAAGGAAGGTAAAGCCCAGATCATCGCTAATGTAGATGGGGATGACACCGCCTACTACGATGTAGAGATTCTGAAGGTGTACCCCGACGATGACGATAAAAGCAACCGGAACATGATGATCAAAGTCACCGACAAAAAGCTGCTGGAAAAGACCGGCGGCATCGTCCAGGGCATGAGCGGCAGCCCCATTGTGCAAAACGGCAAACTCATCGGGGCCGTCACCCATGTGCTGGTGAACGATCCCACCCGAGGCTACGGTATTTTCATTGAAAATATGCTGGATACTGCTTACAGTCTGCAATAACGCAATCACACCCAAAGGGCAGCCTTCCTGGCTGCCCTTTTCTATTTTCCCCATAACCTGCTGACAGACAAAAAGCCATATGATACAATAAACTCAATCCATATGGCAAAGGGGGATTTTCCATGACCTCATTTAAAAAACAGATCCTGCTGGGTGTTATTCTAGATCCTGCTGGGTGTTATTCTGGTGATTCTGGCAAACATTTTGGCTTTTGCCTTTCATCAGGGCCTGTTTTCCAACATCGCGTGGGTTCTCTATGGCCTGTTGTGGATCGCGCATCCAGTCTATCCAGAGCAGATGGACGCCAAAAAAGGGCGCTTGGCCTCCTGGCTGGCCGGCGCAGTGTGCATCCTCATCGGACTGATAACCCGCTTTGTGATTTCATAAAAGCCACCAAATCGAAAGAATGCTCGAAACGCCACGAAAGTTGTAAAATCACCGTATTTTGTGAACAAAACCAGGTTTTGTTGTAAAAATAAATTGCACTATTTCCGGTCGTTCCATCTTGAAAGGCCCCATCTATTGTGGTATTTTATAGTTACAGCGCTGGTAACACACCAATTTGTCAAATAACGGAGTTGTGAGCTATGAATACCAAAATACGCCTATTATTGGCCGATGACAGCGGGGAGTTTCGCGCTCTTTTGCAAAAAAATCTGGAGGAACACCCTGAGATTCAGGTGGTGGGAGCCGCCAGCGATGGGGAAGAGTTGGTGCAGCTTTCTTCCCAGCTCTCCCCCGATATCATCCTCACCGATACGGTGCTGTCCAAACTGGACGGTCTGGCCGCTGTCCGCCGCATCACCAGCGCTTCTTCCGGAAAGAAACCGGTGTTTTTCATCCTTTCTTCCTTTTCCAGCAACCAGATGGCTGCCGAAGCCGCAGCCTTGGGCGTCAGCTATTTTATGATGAAGCCCTGCAACATCTCCGCTTTGGCTGAGCGGATTTGCAGCTATAAAAACCTTCCTGTACCTATGCAAAATCCCACCGTCCGGGCACTGGACCCGGCAGTAGACATGGAGATCCGGGTCACCGAAGTGATTCACGACATCGGCGTGCCTGCACATATCAAAGGTTATCAATATCTCCGGGATGCCATTATGATGACCATCGAAAACATCGATGTGGTCAATGCCGTCACCAAAGTGCTTTATCCCTCGGTGGCCAAGAAATACAACACCACCAGCTCCCGGGTGGAGCGGGCCATCCGCCACGCCATTGAGGTGGCCTGGGACCGGGGC
>CALLCY010000183.1:0-7709 GCA_938000015.1 uncultured Clostridia bacterium | reverse complement strand
ATCCACCAGCTTTTCAAAGTACCGGGTCCCGGTGCACATCTCTTCGGCCACCACAGCGCCGCCGCTGGTTTCGATGATGTGGTGCAGCTTCCAGTTGGGCACAGCCAGAGGTGTACCAGTGAGCAGGATGCGCTTCTGTCCCTGAGGGAAGACGCTGACGCCGTTCTTGATGCGCTCGTCCAGCTCGTCGCACAGCTTGTTGGTCATCTGGGTGAAGCGGGTAGGATCGTCATAGAAGGCGATCTGGGAGATCACCAAAGCGTCCTTGCCGCTGATAGGCAGGTTCTTGTTTTTCCGGGTCTCATAGAGACGGGCCAGGGCCCGGCGCTTGTCGTTGATCAGTTTGATGGCAGCGCCCAGTTTTTCCGGAGTCACCTTGTTGCCAGTGACTTCCTCCACCTTTTCCATGAACAAACGGATCTCATAGGCCCAATCCTGGATGTCCTTTTCCCGCTTCATCTGGGGCAGCTGCATCACATAAGTGGGCACATCCTCGCCCAGGATCTCCCAGGCCTTCTTTTTGCCGTCGCAGGTGGTCTCGCCCACATACATATCGGCGATGCGGAAAAAGGGGCAGGTTCTGTCCAGCCGGGCGCCCACCGAAGCCTTGATCAGGGGGCAGGTGTTGGCGGGCAGGACTTTCTCGCCGCCGGGAACCCAGAACTGGGAACCGCCGCACAGGCCGGTGGCAATGGCATCGGCGGCAAAAACGATCTCATCGGGCACATAGACGCAGAAGGTGCCAAAGACCTTGCCGCCTTTTTTCTGATGCTCGATCAGTTCGGCGGGGCGCACCCCGTGAATTTCGGCGATAACGAAATTGTAGTAATCCATCCCCTCCGGCCGGTTCTCCTGGCTGAGATAAACCTGGCCGAACATGCCGGGCAAAACTTCGCAAAGCTGGTCATGGGTTTCCAGGTCCATGCCCAGGCTCTTCCACATCTCATGATAATCTGCCATGGGTATTCCCTTCTTTCTGAAAATTTGGTCGAAAATAAGTTTCCCTTATCTAACAGAGTATCACTTCCCACCCAGCTTTTCCAATCGTTTCTCTTTATAAAGCTCTATAATATTTATAGATATTTTCAATGATTTTCTCAAAGGAATTCCTTCTTTTTCTTGCCTTTTTCGACACTTTGCCTTACAATGGTAAAAATGGGGAATTTGGAAAGGAATGATGGGATGAAACGGTTGACAGGAGCTTTTTTCTGCCTGCTGGCCGCCTTGAGCCTTTGGCATGGCTTTCACTTTTTCCGGGAGCAAATCACCGATATTACCGTACTGGATGCCGTCATCACCAAAGTGGAACAGATCCAGATTCCCGGAAGCGAGCCCCAATATTACCCTACTGTGGAGTTTTCCTACGATGGAAAGCCCCACACCGTGCGACTGATTCACAATCTGCCTCCCGATGGGATGCTTCCCATCACCCACACCGCCGACGGCAGCCCTTTTGTGGGCAGCATCAGCATTCTGGCCGCCTGGGAGAGCAGCTCCTTCGGCTACGGCACCCAGATCGTTTATCATGAAAATCCTGACCGCATCTGCTTCTACCGCAATTATGATCTGATCCAGAACGAGCAGCTGTTTTATCTCTATTGTGCGGTCGTAGCTTTGGGCTGTGGACTTCTGGTGCTCTTTTTCATGTGCTTGCTGGGCCGCCGGGTCCATCTGGAACAGCCTTTCCGCTATTCCCTGCGGGGAAAACCCAAAAAGCCCCGGTATACTGCTCCCATCCTGCTTTTGCTCTTTGGTGCTTCGGCTTTGTGGTGGGCCATTTACTACGGCGCGCCTCTGTTTCACCCTGATTGGGTTCGGGTCAAAGCCCTGCTCAGTTCCACCCATGGCTTCAAAGGCAATTTTTACGCCGTTACCTCCCGGGGACTGGATCGGCTCACCGGCTGGCTTCTGCCCTCTCAGTGGTCTGTGGGCGATTTGGTGGACGCCTACTACGACGCCCAAAACAATATGATCCATCTACTGCCTTTGGAATCCCTCAGCGGCCTGCTGGCCCTGATCCTTGGCCTGATGGGAATCTTCTCTTTGTGCATGAGCCTGTATCTGGCCGATGAACGCCACTATCTCCGCTGGCGCTTCCGCCGTTTTGAACCGGCTCCCCGGCCCCGAAAAGGAAAGAAAGGACAGCTTTCCTCCCCGGCCCAGCTGGTGCTGGAAACAGCCAGCCTTTCTCCTCTTTCCACGGCTCCGGAAGCGGCCATTTCTTCTCCAGCCCATCCGAAAGAGATTAAGCCAAGCAAAACACCTGGCTGCAAAAAGGACAAAAAGAAAAAAAGCCTGAAAGGAAGTAAACCCGCTCCACCCAAGTGTTCTGGTTCCAAAAAGCAATCGCCCTTGAAAAAAGCCAAGAAAAAACGGATGCAAAACAAGAAACGGAAAAAGGCATGATGCTGAAAGGAGCGGATGGAAATGAAGTTGTTTTTCCGCAAACACTGGCTCGCTCTCCTGATCCTCATTCTTTTGCTGCTGGCCTTCCTCCTTCTTGTCCCCTGGTATCCCTTGGAGGATTGGGAGGAAATCTCCATCCAGCAGGTGCTCACCTGGTCACAGTCTGCTGCTATAACGGAAGAAATGGACCTCCAGCACATCCCCCTCTATCTGGGAACGCTGCAAATCTGGCCACTCCCCCTTTCGGCCCCGCCGGAAGAAGGTTTTCTGGTAAAGTTCCTGTATGATGAGGAGCCCTGGGAATTGGTGATCGGCCCCCATAAAGCCATTCTTCGCCGGACGGGCCACAACCGGGGATTTCCCGTGAAAAACCCTTCTGTTTGGTATGGCTTTTTGGAGCAGGCCAAGCAATAAAAAACAAGCGGGAAAGCATTGCTTTCCCGCTTGTTTTTTGTTTATGATGACTGAATGACTGAACGACTAGTTTGCTTAGCACTTGGCGCCAGCGACGGTTTCGATCTCCAGGATCTCTTCCTTCCGCTTGAGCAGATTGTCGGACACCAGCATCTTTTCCACTTTGTCCACGCCCAGGCGCTCCACAGTGTCGCCGAAACGCTCACCGGAGATGCCCTTCTGCTTGAAGAGCAGGATGGCCTTTTCCACCACATCGATGACTTCGTCATGGGTGAACAGCTTCTGCAAGGGGCTGCCCATGCGCACCCGCTTGCCCCACTTGCCGCCTACATAAACCTTGTACATGGTCTCGCTCTCCTCGGTGGCGCCGAAGCGGCAGGTTCCCGAGCAGCGGCCGCAGTTATTGCACAGGCTGGCGTCGATGACCGCCTTGCCGTCCTTCATGGAAATGGCGTTCATGGGGCAGTTATCGATCATGGAGCAGGAGGGGCAGCCTTTGCAGCCTTCGGGGAGGATCTTGATGACCTTCTGGCCTACAATGCCCAGATCGTTCAGGTCAGGCTTGACGCAGTTGTTGGGGCAGCCGCCCACGGCGATCTTGAACTTGTGGGGCAGAATCACATCGTGATAGCCGGTGTAGAACTTGTCATGGATCTCCTTGGCCAGCTCCTGGGTATCATACAGGCCAAAGACACAGGTGGTGCCTTTGCAGCTGACCACAGGGCGCACCTTGGAACCGGTGCCGCCGGTGAGCATGCCGCCTTTTTTCACCGCTTCCTGGAAAGCGGGGATGTTGTCATAGTGGATGCCCGGGCACTCCACTGTCAGCCGGGAGGTGAACTCGATTTTGCCATTGCCGTATTTGGCAGCAGCTTCGCTGAGCACCTGCATCTGCTGGGCGGTGAGGATGCCGTTTTCGGTGATGATCCGGCCGGAAAACTCCTCGGTGCCACGGTTGAGCAAAAAGCCCTCTGCCTTGACTCGCTTGATATCGCTCTGTGTAATAGCCATATTGTTATCCTCCATCGTCTTTCCGTTCTGTTCAGGCTCTTCCTCACACCGAAAAGCCTTTCCTCGTCTTGCTTCTATTATACCCCTTGTCATCCATCAGGTAAAATAGTAATATTGAATCAAAATCATAGGCAAAAACCTATCACATTGCCAAAGAGGAGCGATTTTTGTGACCATCCGTCATCTGCGCATTTTCATCGCCGTGGCCGAGACCGGCAAAATGGGCCTGGCGGCCAAACAACTTTATATTGCCCAGCCCACCGTCAGCCAAGTCATTTCCGACATGGAGAAAAGCTACGGTGTCAAACTCTTTGAACGGCTGTCCAAAAAACTCTATATCACGCCCCAGGGAGAGCGCCTTTTGTCCTATGCCCGGCACATCGTCAGTCTTTTTGACGAAATGGAGCGCAGTATGCGCAATTCCTCCGCCCAGGTGCTTCTGCGGGTGGGCGCCACCATCACGGTGGGCGCCTGCGTCCTCTCCCCCATCATCCACCGGTATGAAGAACTGTTTCCCCTGTCCCAGGTGCAGG
This sequence comes from uncultured Clostridia bacterium, assembly GCA_938000015.1. Taxonomy (GTDB): domain Bacteria; phylum Bacillota; class Clostridia; order Oscillospirales; family Butyricicoccaceae; genus Pseudobutyricicoccus. Next base: position 3,345 of record CALLCY010000183.1, on the reverse strand, counting down.
TCTTTGTGGACAACACCCGGCTCATTGAGGAAATGCTGCTGGAAAGCCAGTTGGATGTAGCCCTGGTAGAAGGCCAGGTGGAAAGCCCCGATCTGTGCACGCTGCCGGTGATTGAGGACGAGCTTGTGCTGGCCTGCGCCCCCGAACACCCCTTCGCCTTCCGGGAAACCCTCCATCCGGAGGAGCTGGAAGGACAGAACTTTGTCCTGCGGGAAAAGGGATCGGGGACCCGGGCTTTGTTCGAAGATTATCTCCGGGCCAGACAAATTGAGATCTACCCCAAATGGGTGTGTCACAGCGCCGATTCCATCCTCAGCGCCGTAGAAGAGGGCCAGGGGCTGACGGTGATCTCCCGTCTGCTGGCCCAGCCCCGGGCGGATGCGGGCCGCCTGCGGCTGCTGCGCCTGGCCGACGCCCGGCTGACCCGCTCCTTCCGATTGGTGTATCACAAAAACAAGTATCTATCCGAGCCTTTGCGCCACCTGATGGACTGCATGCAGCAGGTCGCCGGGACGCCAGAAGATTATTTGGGATCGTAGCAGCCGTGATCCGGGGTCAGTTTATCCTTGACAGCGATCTCATAGAACCGCCAGCCGCCGGACAGATTGTAGCAATCATAGCCCAGGCCGGTGAGCATCCGGCAGGCCAGATAGCTGCGCAGGCCGGAATGGCAATGGATATAGACCGGCTTATCCTGGGGTACTTCCCCTGCTCTCTGGCGCAGCTCGTCCAGGGGGATATGGATAAAGCCGGGGATGTGGCCTGTTTCCCGCTCAGAGGGAGTGCGCACATCCAGCAATGTGACAGAGCCGTCCCGAGGCAGCTTCTCCACATCGTTCCAGAAGAAGTTTTTCACCTTGCCGGTGAGGGTGTTTTCGATCACATAGCCCACAAAGTTCACCGGGTCCTTGGCCGAACCGAAGGGAGGCGCATAGCACAGCTCCAGCTCGGTGAGGTCATAGGCGGTCATGCCGGCCCGGATGGCGGTGGCGATTACATCGCAGCGCTTGTCCACGCCGTCATAGCCCACCAACTGTGCACCCAGGATCTTGCCGGTGCCCTTTTCATAAAGGGTCTTGATGGAGATGCCGTGAGCGCCGGGATAATAGCTGGCATGGGACTGGGAATAGGTATAGACCTTGTCATAATCCAGCCCGGCGGCCTGGGCAGCCCGCTCGTTGACGCCGGTCATGGCCACAGTCATGTCGAAGATCTTCAGCACCGAGGAACCCAGGGTGTTTTTATAGCTGCTCTTGATGCCGCAGATATTGTCGGCAGCAATGCGGCCCTGCTTGTTGGCCGGGCCTGCCAGAGGCACATAGCCCTTCTTGCCGGTGACAAAGTCCACGATCTCAATGGCATCACCCACGGCGTAGATGTGCTCTTTGGAGGTCTGCATATGCTCGTTGACCACAATGGCTCCCTTGGGGTTCAGCTCCAGTCTGGCAGACTGGGCCAGGGCGGTGTCGGGGCGCACGCCCACCGACAGGATCACCATATCGGTTTCGATCTCTCCCTCAGACAGTTGGAGGGTCAGCTTGCCGCCCTTGTCCTCCATGCTCTGAACAGCTTTGCCCAGCATCAGTTCCACGCCCTGATCCCGGAGATAGCGATGGACTTCGGCGGCCATATCTCCATCCAGAGGAGCGATCACATGGTCGGCCAGCTCCACAATAGTCACTTTCAGTCCGGCCTTCTTCAGGTTTTCCGCCATTTCCACGCCGATATAGCCGCCGCCTACCACAACGGCACTTTCGGGGAACTCTTCTTCCACATAGTCCCGGATCTTGACAGTGTCGGGAATGTTCCGCAGGGTGAACACCCGAGGATCGTCCACCCCGTCCATCTTGGGCACCAGGGGGGCTGCGCCGGGGGACAGAATCAGTTCGTCATAGCTTTCGGTGTAATCTTCACCGGTCTGGACATTGTGTACAGTGACCTGCTTTTTCTCCGCATCGATGGCGGTAACTTCATTCCATACCCGCACATCCACATTGAACCGGCTGTTGAAGCTCTGGGGTGTCTGGAGAGTGAGAGCCGACTTCTTGTTGATCTCACCACCGATGTAATAGGGCAGGCCGCAGTTGGCAAAGGAGATGTATTCTCCCCGCTCAAACATGATGATCTCTGCCTTTTCATCCAGACGACGCAGACGGGCCGCCGCGGAAGCGCCGCCAGCCACGCCACCTACAATCAAAACTTTCACAAAAAAGACCTCCTTTTTGTTCTGTTGTTTTGCTCAACTGTTGTTTTTATCATAACACATCCCCGAGACAAAGTAAAATAGCATCTTTCCATCTTTTTCGTAGGTTTTTTCCTATGGATCAACCTATTTTCTTTGGCCAGCGATATACTGTTAGGCAGGCTTGTGAGGGCAAAGGAAAGGTGCTATACTGACCCCAAGAACAAATGGAGGAGGAACGGTTCCATGAAAATTTTAGTGACGGGCTTTGAGCCCTTCGGTGGAGAAACCATCAATCCGGCCCAGCAGATCGTGGAAAGTTTGCCGGAAACCATTTCCGGTGCTCAGGTGGTGAAGAAAATCGTCCCCTGTGTGTTCGGCGAGGCCATTGAAAGGGTGCGCCAGGCCATGGAGCAAGAGCGGCCCGATGTGGTGGTGTGCATCGGCCAGTCGGGAGGGCGGCAGGCCATCTGCCCCGAGCGGGTGGCCATCAACCTGCGGGACGCCCGCATCCCCGACAACAAGGGCAATCAGCCGGTGGATGAGCCGGTGTTCTCTCAAGGGGAAAACGCCTATTTTTCCACCCTGCCCATCAAGGCCATGGTGCAGGCCATCCGGCAGGAGAGCATTCCCGCCCAGGTGTCCAACACCGCCGGAACTTATGTGTGCAACGACCTGATGTATGGACTGCTGTATCATATTCACCACAGCTTCCCCACCATCCGGGGCGGCTTTGTCCATGTGCCCTATGCCACCTGTCAGGTGGTGGACAAGCCGAGGACCCCTTCTCTTTCGGTGCCGGAGATGATAAAAGGCATCACCGCTGCTCTGGGGGCCTGTGTGGAAAACGCCCAGGATGTGCATACCGCCGAAGGCGCAGAGCACTAAATAGTTGAAAAGAAACCGGGTGACGGAACAAATTCCGCCACCCGGTTTTTCTTTTCTCTTTTTTATCAATGTCCCATCAATGCCTGAGTTTCTTCGATCCGGTCAAAAGCCTCTTTCAACCGAGGGATGCCCTGGGTGCAGGCTGCGGCGGCGGAGTCGCTGGGCGGTTTTGGAACCACATTTATTACCATTGCATTGTTCATGTTTGCGTTTACGACTCTGATCGGAAACTACTTTTATGCAGAGATGGGGCTTGGATATTTGTGCGATAAAAA
>CALLCY010000182.1:0-9387 GCA_938000015.1 uncultured Clostridia bacterium | reverse complement strand
CGGCCAAACAGCACTCCGGCCAGCAACAGCGAAGCTCCCAGGCCTGTATAAAAAACAGCAATGAACACCTCCGGCGCCCAGCCGCTGGATCGCAATATGATACCACCGGTCATCATCACCGCCATGATGACAAAGGCTTTGATATCAAAAAACTTCATGAAAAAATGCCGCTCTTCCTGGTAGGAAGCGATTCTGGCGGTATGCTTCTGCACCAGCCGTCCGAAAACAAACTTTTGGAACAGAAGAAAAACCATCCCGGACAGCAATAGATTCGTGATGGACACATAGGCCTCATAGGACGCAAGGCCGATGCGCAGAATGTTGAACCCGGCCCCGCTCCACACCAGGCAGGCCAGCAGCAAAAGAGTATTCCGTTTGACTTTCATGGGTCGTCTCCTTTTTATTGAACATTGTTCACTTTGCCGGATAAAAAATTCCCACTGTTTTGTGGGAATCCATTTCAATAGAGGGTTCGGCGGATGATCTCCAGCACCGGGGCGGGATCGTAATCCTGGCGCAGCAGGGCTGACAGCATGAGGGAAAACAGCACATCGGCGCATTGCTCCAGAGTAAAAGAAGGCGTGAAGGCATCGGGCCGGATGGCGCGGTCCCGCTGCAAAACCAGGCGCAGCCCATTCAAAATGTGCTGCCAGGTCTGCTGCATCCGCCGTCTTCCCTGGGATTTTTCCTCCCCCAGAAATCCCAGGGAGTGCAGAACGAAAAAGCCGGGATACTTTCGGCTCCCCTGCTCCATTTGCCCATACATCCAAAGGATACAGTCCTGGATATTTTCAAAGGGAGCATCCTGTTCCGGACGGTGGAAAATTTCCCGCCAGACGCTTTCCACCGTGGCTTCCACCAAATCCCCTTTGGAAGCAAAGTAATTATAAATCGACCCCACCGACACCCCGCAGGCCGCCGCCACAGAGCGGATATTGACCCCACTCCAGCCCTGGCGCCCGATGAGTTCCCGACTGGTTTTCAAGATTTCTTCTTTGGAAGTTACGGCGGTATTCATGGTATCACCTCAATATGAACATTGTTCATTATAGAAGCCTTATCCCCTCTTGTCAAGGATGCAATCGCTGATGCCTCCCCTCTCCTGGCGCTTTCCTAAACAGGTCTTACGCTCTTTCCCCCATCTGTAATAAACCTACACAGTCTGATGAGCCTCGTGCTCCAGCCGGATACCCACAGAAAAGATTTTCACCATCTGGGAAGTGTTGTTCTGCCATCTATGCTTGCAGTTGGAAGGAATCCACATACTGTCGCCGGGATACAAAGTGTATTCCTGCTCATCGATCCAGGCATGAAGCACCCCTTCGATGACATACAAATATTCCTCCTGTTTGTTTTGAAAAAACTCCTCCCCTTTTCCGGCCCCTGGGCGCAGCTCATAGATCTCCGGGAATATGGCGGATTTCTTGGGATCGGGACACAGGGCATAGCAGACAAACTCCGGCGTCACCCGCAGACAATTGCGCTCATAGCCCCGCACCACAAAGGAATCCCGTTTTTCCTCTTCCGAGCCATTGCCGAAAAAAGACCCCACATCCACCTCCAGCTCGGTGGCCAGGCGATACAGGGAATTGAGGCTGATGGCCGCCAGTCCTCGCTCCGCCTGGGAAAGAAATCCCACCGAAAGCTCGGAAAGCTGGCTCAGCTGTTTTAAGGTCAGTCCTTTTGCTACCCGGCAAGCTTTGATTCTGGCGCCGATTTGTTCATTTTGTGTCATAGGCCCCTCCTTTTTTGGTTATTTTGATATGTGTAAAATTTACCCTTCTTATTTTGTTCAACTTTTTTTAAAAACTTGTTGAAAATCCCCGATTACTCTGCTACACTCTAGTTGTCAATTTTGGTATAAGTAAAATTTAAAACTCATATTTTTATTTATATCAAATTATTCGCTCTTGTTTTCTCTTTTATCATAAAGGCAGCCGAGGGGATTGTCAACTTGATGAAGCGGGATGAGAGCGATGTGGCAAAATTTATTGTTTTCGTGGAGGGGAAAATGGACTGGAAACAAGAAATTGACGATTATCTGTCTGCGCACAAAGAAGAAATCGTCAAAAATCTTTGCGAATTTGTGCAAATCCCCAGCGTGGCGGAGTTCGGGGCCGAAGGCTATCCCTATGGTCCCCAATGTGCCCGGGCCCTGGATTTCTGCGCCCGGCTCTGCCGGGAAAAGGGACTGGATGCCGTCAATCACGATTACCGGTGCCTGGAGGTCCGCCCGCCTCAGCCGTCCCAGGGCCGCCGTCTGGTGATCGCATCCCATGCCGATGTGGTCCCCGCCGACAAGGACAATCTCTATCCTCCCTTCGGCGGCACTGTTCAGGGTGATTACATTGTGGGCCGGGGCGTGGTGGACGACAAAGGTCCGCTGATGGCCACCCTTTATGCGCTGGCCTTCTTCCAGGAAAAACAGATCCCGCTGAAAAATGATATCCGCCTGGTCTTTGGCTCCAACGAAGAGCGGGGCATGGACGACATGGCTTACTACCTGGAAAAGGTGGGCCAGCCCGATTGGGGCCTTGCGGTGGACGACGACTTCCCTGTGACCAACGGGGAAAAGGGACAGATTCAATTCACCCTCTCCGCCCGCAAGCATCCCAGGGTGGAAAGCCTGCACAGCCAGGGAGAGCTGCAGCGGATGATCCACGACAGCGCCACCCTTGGCCGGGATGGGGAAACCATCACCGAAAGCCGCCGGGACAATGGCGACAATCCCCTGGCCCGCCTGGTGAAGGAGCATGGCCCTCTGCTGGAAGATGCTCTGACCGACCAGGTGCTGCGGGAGCTGTGCGACGATCCCATCGCTGCATTGCTGGGGCTCCACCGCCAGGATGCAGTCAGCGGCCAGACCCTGCTGCGGCTTTTCCAGCTGGATACCCAGGGCGATCAGCTTTGCTTCTCCTTTGATGTGCGCCTGCCGGTCTCCTTCCCTGTGGAGGACGCCCTGCCCATTCTCCAGGCCACGGCGGCCCAGCTGGGCTTCTCCCTGGAGATCACCAAGCGCAACCCGGGATACTATGTGCCGGCCGACGATCCCATGGTGACCATGCTCACCGATCTTTATAACAACGAAACAAACTCCCAAGACCAGCCCTATGTGATGGGAGCCTGCACCTATGCCAGACTGTTCCGCCACGGCTGCGGCTTTGGCGGCGGCAATCCTCATGAAGTCAAGCCCTTCCCCGCTGGCCACGGCGCCGCCCATGGCCCTGATGAAGCCCACAACATCCCTGTGCTCCTTGATGCCATCAGAATGTATATTCTGGGCATCAAAGCCATCGATGAACGGTGGGGTTGATGAAAATCATTCTGGGAGGAAACGATTATGTCTAACACCGATACTACGCTGAACAAAAAACAAATCCGAAAAGATATTCTGGTTCTGATCATCCCGGTGATTCTGGAGTCCATCTTCACCTATCTGGCCGAGATCGTCTCCGCTGGCTTTGTGGGCCGGCTCACCGGCATGGCCGTCACTTCCCAAGGCATCGTCATCCGCATCATCAGTCTGCTGAATGTGGTGTGGAGCGGTATCCGCATCGGTTCCATGGTCTATTATGTCCGCCTGTACGGCGAGCATCGCTACAAAGAATTGAAACAAGGCTATCAGAACATCATTACCATCACCCTGGGCATTGCCTTTGTCTTTATCCTGACTTTGGTGCTCTTCCCCAGCCAGATCCTCTCCTTCTTCGTGGAAGATGCGAAGATCCTGGACGCCGCCCGGGGCTATATGTTCATCATGCTCATCGGCCTGCCCTTCAATGTTATCCATCGTCTCAACGGCGCTTGCTTCAACGCCATGGGCGACACCCGTACCCCCATGTTCATGCAGGTGCTGAACAATGTGATCAACATTGTCTGCGGCTACACCTTCATCTTTGCTCTGAAAATGGACCTGATGGGCGCCGGTCTAGCCACCATTGCGGCTCAGATCGCCGGTGGCTGCGTGGGCACTTTCCTGCTTTATCGCAAGCCCGCTTTCCGGGAAGCCGGTCTCACCAGCTTCAAGCTGAAAGACCGGGAATCCATCAAGCAGACCTTCCTCAAAGCCATTCCTGTTGCCATTGAAGACGGCGCCTGGCAGCTTTCGGCCATCTTTATGAGCAAGATTATCCTCACCTATGGCTCCGATGCCTACGCCGGGTTCTCTCTGGGCGGCAGCGCTGAGCTGTTCACCGAACTGCCTGTCATCGGCTTCACTGTGGCCGCCACCGCCCTGGCCGGCAAGGCCAAAGGCCAGAAAAACGGCCCCCTCTTCCGGGAGTATTTCCGCCAGCAGATGTGGATGAACGCCATTGTCAGCGGTATCGGCGGTCTGGTGATGATTTTCGCCCCCATGCTGCTGATGAGAGCGGTCACCGACATCCCCGAACTGATGGAAATCGGCAAATATTACCTGATGGTCATGGGCCTGATCTACATTCCTCAGAATGTGCAGCGCACCATGAAGGGAACCATTTATGGCAGCATGGGCGATACCAAAGCCCCCATGTTCATCGCCATGATCGGCATCTGGCTGTTCCGTATCCCCTTGGCAGCCCTGTCGGCCTATGTATTCCACGCTCCGTTGGTCTTCATCTGGATCGTCATCGCCGTGGACCAGGTGGCCCGCTTCCTGATGATGCATTTCTACATGAAGAAGAAAAAGGTCATGCAGTGCGTAGAAGTCCAAGCCGAACAAGAAGCCGTGCAAAACGCCTGATCTCTCTCTTTTCTAAAAATGCCCCCCTGCAGCTTGCAGGGGGGCATTTTGTGCTCAAATAAACTTTTTGATTGTTACCGGGAAAGTGCCTGTGTCCAGCCACGGTTGGTGCGCTCCATCTTATCCCAGCCATGCAGAGAAGGAACCTGCCCACGCAGCCAGGCCCGGAGCAAAGTCTCCGCTTCATAAACTGTCATGGTATTGCTCCAGCCGTAGATCCCCGGCTCCGAAGGTGACCCAGAGTACTCTTCTACAAAAATACGCACCGGTTCTGACCCTTCCCCCGGGAAGCAGACCAGACGGCTGAAAACACGCCCCTCCCCTTGAAACGGGATGCCGGGCACCAGCTGAAAAGAGCGGCTTTCCCCCTGCCTGCGGCACTGAAGCAACAGCTGGCTCAGACTGTCCCCGGTGATCCGGGAGGTGACCGAACCATCGGGCATGGTCAGCACCTGATTCTGGCTTTGTCTTTCCTGCTCCTTCTGCATTTCTTCTTGCAGCTGGGCGGTTTTCTGCCGGTAAGCCCGATCTTTTTCGTACCATTCGTCCTCATTGGCATAGGCAAGGGCCTTGTATTCCTTGGAATCATAGATGCCAAAAACAGCGGCTGGAATGCGCTTCTGAAGAAACTCAAAGGCTGCTTTCAGCGCTTTAGGCGATTTGAAATCTGTCAGCTGCCGGTTCTGCCGGTCGTCCACAATCCAAAGCTGCATAATCCGGGAAGAACGCAGCTGGCCATTGCTGTGATGGGTCCGGATCTCATCTTTGAAAAAGACGCCGCGGATGCGAGGAATATAGGAGACCTCATCCCCCAAAATCCACTTTTCCCCCACGGCCAGATTGCCGAACCACTGGCCATTGCGCCGGATGTCCTCATCCACCATGGCAAAGAGTTCCTGCACCGGCGGCGCTTCCTCCGGGTAAGTCAGCTGATTGCGGATGGATTGGGCCAGGCGGCTTTTTTCCGGGCAGAACACATCCCGCACGCCGGTATAGGCTTCGTAAATGGCGATGAGCAAACCGCCCACCGCGGCCATGCCGCCTACGATTAGGATGATATAGTCTGCGTAGCCCCGTTCCGGCCCACCTTCCATCCAGCTTGCCACCAGGTATACACTCAACGCGGCCACCGCCAGCAGAATGATAGCGGCCCACAACAGCTGGATCAGCCTTCCCCTTGTGCGCTGGAGGCAATAGCCTTCCACCGGGCCATCGGGCTGCTGTTTTTTGTTCCACCGCATAATCAGCAGAATCACAGGAATGGCAAAAATGCGCAGCACGATCACCAAAAGAATGTAAACCAGCACATTCCAGGGCCATTTGAGATAAAAATGGCTTTTTTGCTTATTGCTCCCCTTCTTTTCCTCCATAGTATCCCCCTCTTATTTGTTGCATGGAATTTGAAAGATGCTGCAAAACCTATATCTGGCGCAGCATCTTTATTTTACACCAATGAGCGGAATTGTACAAATGGAGAAAAACAGCCTTTGAGAGCCTGTTCAAGACAGACTCCCAAAGGCTTGTGACTCTTATTCCTGCCGCAGACGGTCCACCACGGAACGGCGCCGGGCCGCCCGGCCACTGAAAAGAGGAATCGCCACCCCCATCACCGCAAACAGCGGCAAAATCATCAAAATAGGCCAAACCGTAAAACGATAGGTGAAAAACCACAGCATATGGTTTAGCGTTCTGCTCAAGAAGGGCACAGCAATGAGCACCAGCACTGTTGCCAAAACGGCGGCCCCCAGCGTATACAGCAGTCCTTCCAAAGACAGCAGAATCTGCATTTGCCGGGTGGTCATGCCAATGGACTGGAGCACCGCCAGCTCCCGCCGGCGAGCTGCAATCCCAGTGAGAATGGCATTGAAGAAGTTCAATACACCCACCAGCCCCACCACAAAACTCAAGGCCCCGCCCAGAATCAAAAACATCCGGCGCACATTTTCAAATTCCCCGGCATAGGTGCTTTTGCTCTCATAATCCAACTGGGGGTTTTGGTTTTCCGTGTAATCCTGAAGAAAACTCTCCATGGATGCATTGGACTTTTTCGTCGTATCGAAAGCATAGTACATCACATAGCTGGTACCGGTATCACGGACAAAGGCATCTGCTCCCAGAACAAACTCGTCTGCGCCAAAATAACGATAACTGAACGCATTGGGAACGGTCACCAAGGCGGCCACCGTATATTCCACATCCCGGTATTCTACCGCCCGTGCGCTGCAATTTACCTCGTCGGGAACATCCTCTAACTTCTCGTAGACCTGGCCGGTAATGGGATCATAATACTCATATCGCTCCACATACCGCAAAGTCACTTTGTCTCCCAGCTTGGCCCAGTGGCTGTTCTCCTCTGCTTTCCCATAGTCGTCTTCCGAATAGACTGCGGCCATGGCGTAGCTATCCGGCTGACTGAGAGCGGAAAGATCGCCTTCCAGCACGGTCAAATGGTCCAGGGCAAAAGACTCCATGCCATAAAGCTGGGCCCTGTCTGCCAAAAGCCCCTCTGGGGTTCGCTCCATATAACCGATCATGGAATCGATCTGCTCCTGAGAGTTCCACTGGCTCTGAACCGAACGGTAATAATCTTCGGTGACAAATTCCTCAACGGGGGTCACTTTGCCATAGATTCTGCCGCTCTCTGCAATGCCTCCCTGGGCATCAATAGCATCGATCACCTCTTCCGGCACGGCCGTTTCCTCACTGAAATCATCCGTGGATTGGAATTTTCCCCCGTCCGCCACAATGAAATCACTGGCAGTAAATCCGGAAATGAATTTTTCCATATCAAAGCTTCCGGCAAAGGTGCCCGTCATGGTGAGAAGCACCACCGCCAAAGCCAAAGAAAGCATTGTCACAGCGGTTTTTCCCCGATTGCGCCCCAGATTGGCCCAGGCCATGGACAACAGGGATACCTTCCCATCTCCTTTTTTCTCCTTACTGCGGGAAACTTTTCCTTCGGTATAGCGCACCGCCTCCACCGGCGAGACCTTCCCCGCCACCTTTCCCGGGCGCCTGCAGGAGATGAAAACGGTCACCAAAGCAAAGGCGGCCGATGCTGCAAAAAGAACCGGGCTGACCGATACCATTTCAGTGACTCCGTTGAGGCGGGCCGCCACCAGCGGAGTGAGAACCCCTCCCAGAAGCCAGCCCAGCACCAGGCCGATGGGAATGCCCATCAACGAAAGGATCAGCGCCTGGATCCGGATGATCCGACGCAGCTGCCGGGGCGTGGTGCCAATGGTTTTCAGCAAACCATAAAAGTGGATATCCCCTGCCACAGAAATTTGAAACACATTATAGATGATGAGATAACCGGTAAGCAAAATAAGGATCAGCATGGCCACCAAAACCACGGCCGTCGTCGGGTCCAGTTTGTTGGAAAGCTGGGCGCCGGTGTAACCCCAATTGACACCGATGGCAATCCAGTTTTCTCCCTGCCCACGATGCCCTTTTTCATAACCATGGTCTTCCAGAATCTTCACCATGTCGGATTCAATGGCGCGGGAGCCGTTTTTCAGCATCACATCCAGGGAATATCCGCCGGTCAACTGGTCCTCCCCTGGGGGTGTGACGCCCGTTTCCTGCAAAACGGCCTCTACCCGGCTTTCCGGAATCAAAATGTGGCTCGCTGTGATGGCCTCATCGTACTCCCACCATCCGCACAATGTAAAGGTCTGGGTGGTTTCGTGGCCATCCACCAAAAAAGTGACAGTGAACTGCTCTCCCACCTTTGGTGTGATTCCCAAGAGCTTCAAAACACGGGTATCCGTGGCGGCCTCGTTGGTGTTTTCCTTGGGCAGCCGGCCTTCCACCGGGTCACAATATATAAAATGCGCTTCTTTTTCGTCACAATAGCTGATTTCCACATGGGATTTGTGAAAGGGCGCCTCCTCGGGCATTCCCAAAAATCGGCGTACACCCCATTCCTTTATCAGGGGATCGCCTTTCAACGCATCAAACTGTTCTTTGCTCAGGCTCTTAAAGGTGCCATGGGCCCATCCCCCGGCCTGACGGAAGGCATTTTCTTGTATTCCTTCGTTGATGGACAGTGCGATGGTGAAAAGAGAGGTGAAAAGCACAGCTGTCAATGCGATGGCCAGGACAGCCACGATGTTCCGCGTCCGGCTGGCCAGAAGAAAACGCAAACTCAGACGGCGAATGCAGCCTTGATTGGAAACTTTCATCTGGGCACCTCCTCACCTTGTGACAATGCGCCCATCCTCAATGCGGACGATACGATGGGCCATTTGTGCAATTTCTTCGTTGTGGGTGATCATCACCATGGTCTGAGCAAATTTCTGCCCTGTCACTTTCATCAAGCTGAGCACATCCTGGCTGGTCTTGCTGTCCAGGTTGCCGGTGGGTTCGTCGGCCAATAATATGGCGGGTTTGGTGGCCATGGCCCGGGCAATCGCCACCCGTTGCTGCTGTCCGCCGGAAAGCTGATTGGGAAGGCTTTTCAGTTTCTTCTCCAGTCCCAATATGCCGATGACCTCCCGCACATACTCCCGATCCACTTTTCTCCCATCCAACTGAATGGGAAGAACGATGTTCTCCCACACGCTGAGCACCGGCACCAGGTTATAAGACTGGAAGACAAAACCGATCTTCCGCCGGCGGAAAATGGTGAGGCCTTCATCTTTCAAAGAGAAAATATCCTTTCA
>CALLCY010000181.1:0-2827 GCA_938000015.1 uncultured Clostridia bacterium | reverse complement strand
AAGACCTATGCCCAGGCGGTGGAAGGCCGGTGGTTCATGGATACCCCCGTGCCTGCCAATATGCGGGATATCATTGTGAAAGACGCACAGGATGTGGAAGGCATGAAGGCGGAAGTGGATTTCGTCTTTTGTGCCGTGGACATGAAAAAGGAAGAGATCCGGGCGCTGGAAGAGGCCTATGCCAAGGCCGAAGTGCCGGTGGTGTCCAACAACAGCGCACATCGGGGCACCCCGGATGTGCCCATGGTCATCCCGGAGATCAATCCGGAGCATACTGAGATCATCCACGCCCAGCGCCGCCGTTTGGGTACCCAGCGGGGCTTTGTGGCGGTGAAATCCAACTGCTCCCTGCAAAGCTATGTGCCTGCCATCCATCCCTTGATGAAGTATGGGGTGAAGGATGTGCTGGCCTGCACCTATCAGGCCATTTCCGGCGCGGGCAAGACCTTTGAGACCTGGCCGGAGATGCTGGACAATGTGAATCCCTACATCGGCGGGGAAGAGGAAAAGAGCGAACAGGAGCCTCTGAAGATCTGGGGCAAGGTGGATGGGGACAAAATCGTCAACGCCGCCTCTCCCTCCATCACTTCTCAGTGCATCCGGGTGCCGGTGTCCGACGGCCATCTGGCTGCGGTGTTCGTTCGTTTTGAAAATAAGCCCACCATGGAGCAGATTCTGGAGGACTGGAAGAACTTTGCCGGTGAGCCCCAGCGGCTGGAGTTGCCTTCGGCTCCCAAGCAGTTCATCCACTATTTCACCGAGCCCGATCGTCCCCAGCCCCGTCTGGACCGGCAGCTGGAACATGGCATGGCGGTTTCGGTAGGTCGACTGCGCCCCGACTGCCAGTATGACTATAAGTTCGTCTGCCTGTCCCATAACACCCTGCGGGGTGCAGCAGGCGGCGCTGTGCTGCTGGCCGAGCTGCTGTGTGCCCAGAACTTCATCTAAGAGGAAAACATCAAAACTGTGTCAAGGGAGAAACAGCCCGCCTCAGGGCGGGCTGTGCAGACTCTGGAAAGGGGAGAAAGAAACATGAACAATGTGCAGAAACTCCTGGGGGAGGAAAAGGTCCAGAAGGCTCTGGATTATCTGAAACAGGATGCAGGCAATATCCTGAAAGAACAGCTGGAGATCGTCACCATCCCGGCCCCCTCCAATGACGAAGGGGAGCGGACAGAGGATTTTGCCCGCCGCCTGCGGGAAATGGGCTATGAGCCCGTCATTGACAAAGTGGGCAATGTATATGCCAAAATTCCCGGCACCGATCCGGAAGGCCCCACTGTGATGGTGGCCGGGCATCTGGACACCGTTTTCCCCCGCACGCTGCCTTTGAAAGTGAAGGAGAAGGACGGCGTTTACCACTGCCCCGGCATCTGTGACGACACCCGTGCTTTGGCCGAGGTGCTCAGCCTGGCCCGGGCCTTCAAGGAGACCGGTTTGAAGCCCCGCGCCAATTTGCTGCTTTGCGGCAATGTGGGCGAAGAGGGCCTGGGCGATCTGCGGGGCACCAAGGAGCTGTTCCGCACTCTGCCCATCGATGCCTTTGTGTCCCTGGACCACTGGGGCGTGGAGGAGATTTTGCTGGACGCCACCGGCAGCAAGCGGTATAAGATCACCTATACCGCCGAAGGCGGCCATAGCTTCGGCGCTTTCGGCAAGCCCAATCCCATCCATGCCATGGGCCGGGCCATTGCCGCCATCTCGGAGCTTCACGGCTTGAAAGAGCCCAAGACCACCTTTAATGTGGGCGTGGTCTCCGGCGGTACTTCCATCAACTCCATCCCCTGCGAGACCCATATGCTGGTGGATATCCGCTCCAATAGCGCTCAGGAGCTGGAGAAGCTGGAAAGCACCATTCTGGACATGGCACGCAAAGCCGCCCAGGAGGAGACCGATCACTGGAAGCATGAGGATCATGTGAATGTGATCATTGAGAAGATCGGCGACCGTCCGGCTGGTTCTCAGCCCCACGATGGCATCATGGCGGAGACCTTCTCCCAGGTGATGGAGGCCATGGGCAAAACCATGCACATCTCTGAGGCTGGGAGCACCGACTGCAATGTGCCGGTGAGCCTGGGTGTTCCCGCTGCTGTGCTGGGTTACGGCGGCACTGGCGGCAACTGCCACAATCCGGAGGAATGGTACCGACCCGATCCCAATTATCCCGGCCCGGCCCATTCTCTGCTGATGCTCCTGGCTCTCACTGGCCTAGAGGGAGTCTGCGACGGCGTGATCGTCAAAAAGAAATAAAAAGAGAAGAAAAGCCTGTTTTCCGGCGCCCGGGCATTTTGTCCGGGCGCTGGGCACAAAAGGGCAAGGGAGGGACAGCATGAAGATCGGATTGATCCAGATGGGAGCCGGGATGGACAAGGACAAAAACCTTTGTCGTGCGGCAGAATTCGTAAAGAAATGCAAAGAGAATGGAGCCGATATCGCCGTGCTTCCGGAAATTTTCAACGGCCCTTATTCCAACGATTATTTCCGTCTGTATGCCGAGCCTGCAAAAGAAAAAAGCTGGCAGGCTTTGTCTCATATGGCGAAGGACAATCAGCTGTGGCTGGTGGGCGGCTCCATCCCGGAGATCGATGAAGAGGGGAAAGTTTACAACACTTCCTTTGTGTTTGATCCCCAGGGAAACCAGGTGGCCCGCCACCGGAAAATGCATTTGTTTGACATCGATGTCAAGGGTGGCCAGAGCTTTAAGGAGTCGGACACCTTTACCGCTGGGGATGAGGTAACGGTGTTTGACACCCCATGGGGAAAAATCGGCCTTTGCATCTGCTTTGACTTCCGTTTCCCCGAGCTTTCCCGGCTGATGGTGCTGGGA
>CALLCY010000180.1:0-16995 GCA_938000015.1 uncultured Clostridia bacterium | reverse complement strand
TATTTTCCCTACTTAGAGGCTTTTTTGTGCTGTCCGCATAATCTGGGGCGGTTCAAATCCGTCCCAGGCCTTTTTTGTTGTTTGATATTGAGAGCCTAACAGTATACGGCAACTTTGCTTCATACTTTACCAGAAATCTGTAAATCATTTGCCGTCATTTATATTTGTAAAATCCATTTCAAGTTCACATTTTCTATCTATTTAAATGTTGGAATAATCTCCTCTCCATCCCAATTATAAAATCTGGTTTCTTTCGTTGCGGTCTCCTCCAAAACAATTACTCCTTTATATAGTTCACCATTAACAGCATTCGAGTAAGAGTCTGTTGTTGGCACATCAAAAGGTAATTTTGTTATCTCACCTGTTTTCAGATTGATTCGCGCTGAAGTTCCATCTTCCAATATTATGATAGCTTGATTATCATAAAATGTAGTAAACGCATCCTCAACTACCTTTGGATCAAAGGAAAAATCCATTGTGTCGCAGTTAATAGCAGCGATATATAGTAAATCGTCTGCTCCTTTTACTATAAATATAAAATATCCATTCTCAAAGCGCGGTGAATATATATTGTATTCTGATAAATCCTTTTTTAATTTTCCCTCCATATCATAAATAGATATGCAATAGTTTGACCCATGAGCAATAGCAACATAATCTTCAGAAGAAGTAATTAAGGTTCCATTCACGGGATATTCTATAATCTGTCCATCTTTTGTTATTTTTAGAATTTTCCCATAATGCCCACCAGATTCTCCTCCATCAAAAGATTGACATATCATTTCTCCTTTGTAAAAACTTGTGATTCCGCTAATTTGAGATACTTCAAAAATGCTTCGACTTTCTGTGGACATAAAGAGGTGCAAATTATCATTATTGGACTCATAATCAATAGAGAAAACCCCCTCTCCACGATATTGATACCCTTTAGGTTTTGATTGCTTAAACACTTTATCAGAAATATACTCTTCCAACACTATTGGTTCAATTTTCCATTTTCCAGATGCATCCATCACGCCGATTTTTTTATGATTTTCTGTAATATTAGAAATTTTCTCTTCAACTAGAAAAAAACCACCACCACTAGCCAAAATATTGTATTCATTATCATCTGTTGTATCTGTTTCTTGATAGGTAATGGTTCCATCTGATTTTATCAAAACAAAATTACCCTCAGATTCGATATATGTATATCCATCAATAATTGACCCATGTTGATAATTATTAAATTCACTATCTAATTCAAAAAAAACTTTTCCATTTAAATTCATTAAGCCATAGTGTTCACTCTTTTCGCTGTCTATCCAGTAAAGCCACGCAATGCCATCAGAACACTCATACAAATTTTTATACAAAATATCCGAAGAAATTTTTGCTTCTTTATTCTTCTCGTTGTTGTCTGCCATTGCATTAGATCCAAGAGCTTTTTCGGCAGTATTCCAAAGCGAAACTACATTTCCAGAAGAATCTCCCAATGTCAAACATCCATCTTCAATACTAATAATGGAAACAGTTTCTGTTTCCCCATAATAATTGGTGAGTTTTAATTGATCTTCGTTTACAATGGACCATTTTCCAGTACCATATTCATTATCAATCTCACAAGTACCATCGCTGTATAAGGTAAATATAGGTTCTGACTCGCCTTCTTCAAACCAAGACGCTGCCAATAACTCTTCATAATTGTTCTTATGACTACACCCCACAAGCAATAACAGCATCATAACCATACTACCCAGCCGAATTGCTAAATTTTTCATACCTTCCCACCCATTCCTTTCATTCCTAAAAATTTTAAAAGGTGTAGTTTTTGGCATTCAATCTTAAACTTTGCAAAAACACCAATAAAGCAAAAAACTACTAGACTTTTTCATTTTCCCAATATATAATGGGTCTTAACAGGAAGAAAATCCCGTTTTGCAAGAAGGTACACCTTTTTGCAGAAAAACTTGTTTCTATTTGATCATTTTTTGCCCCTCTCCCAATGTTCCGCCCGG
This sequence comes from uncultured Clostridia bacterium, assembly GCA_938000015.1. Taxonomy (GTDB): domain Bacteria; phylum Bacillota; class Clostridia; order Oscillospirales; family Butyricicoccaceae; genus Pseudobutyricicoccus. Next base: position 14,998 of record CALLCY010000180.1, on the reverse strand, counting down.
TAGCGGAAGGTGGAGAGGGGCATTTTGCATATTTTGGCGGCCTGGGTGCCGGTGATCTCGCCCTTTTTCCATTTGCTGAGCACTTCTTCAAACCCAGGGGGCAGGGGAGTGGCCGGGCGGCCCAGATGTACACCCCGGGCCTTGGCGGCGGCGATGCCCTCGGCCTGTCGCTGGCGGATATTGACCCGCTCGTTTTCCGCCACAAAAGACAGAATCTGCAGCACGATATCGCTTAAAAAAGTGCCCATCAGGTCCTTGCCCCAACGGGTGTCCAGAAGGGGCATATCCAGCACCACAATGTCCACCCCTTTCTCTTTGGTCAGGATGCGCCACTGCTCCAGAATGTCCCCATAGCTCCGCCCCAGACGGTCGATGCTCTTCACATAGAGCAGATCGTCTTTTTTCAGTTTTCGTACCATCCTTTCATACTGAGGCCGGTGAAAATCCTTGCCCGACTGCTTGTCCACAAACAGGTTTTCCTCTTTGATTTGCAGCCCCTTCAGCGCCATCACCTGCCGGTCTTCATTCTGCTCTTTGGTGCTGACCCGGATGTATCCATAAATGTTCCCCATCCTGCTTTTGCCCCTTTCCGTCTGCTGTTTTCACCATGATAAACGCAGGGAGGAAGTTCTTGTCGTAAAAATACGCAAAACGGCAACAATCCACCGGTTCCCCTTGACAAACCAGGCCATTTATATTATCATAAGACCTGTTACCGATTTGTAATCAAAACACACCGATTTGTAATCTTCGGATTTTTACTATCATTTCTTACGAAAGGAGGCCTGCTTCTTGAAGATCAAGAACATGGGATCTCTCAAAAGCATGGTCCGCCGGCAGCAAGTCAAATGCAAGACCCATCTGGAGCGTTTGTGCCGCATCGGTGCCAATCGCCCCGGTGCCCAGAACGGCAAGGAACTGGTCCGCACCCTGGCTGGCAAAACCGCTCAAGCGGCAGACAGCCTGTTCCACCTGGCCGGTATGGCCGGCGTAGTGGTGGGGGAAGGGCTGCAAAAGACCTTCGGCCGCACCGCCTCTCACCTGGCTCAGCAGGGCCATAGCGTCCTGCGCCGCCTGGAAGAAGCCCGCACCCAATATCTCCTCTCCGCCCGGAAGGAAAAACGCAGCCGTGTGCCGGCCTGTGCCTTCCTGGCTACCGCCACCATCATGCTCTTCTCCGCCACCTATTTCGGCATCGGCGTGGAAGTGTGGCTGGACGGTCAGTCCCTGGGCTTTGTGTCCAGCAAAGAGGATATGGAAAAAATCATCAACAAGGTGGAAGAACGCACCGGCGGCTATCTGGGCCATCCTTATACCCTTTCCGCCGACCTGACATATTCTCTGGGCTATATGCAGCCTGACCGGCTGCTGGACGAAACAGAGGCCGAAGAAGCTCTGTTTGCCCAGGTGGAAGAGGTCTCCACCCAGTATGTGCTGTCGGTGGACGGCCAGGTCATCGGCATCAATCCCAGCAAAACCGCTCTGGAACTGCTGAAGCAGCGGATGCTCTCGGCCCAGGTTGGCCAGGACGAAAACGCTCAGGCGGAATTTGTTCAGGATGTGACCATTGAACAGATGACCGTTCCCACCAGCGCGGTGGATTCCATCGAAGAAATCGAACTGGCGCTCTCCGGCGAAAAAAGCGGCACCAAGGTTTATGCGGTGCAGCAGGGAGACACCCTCAGCCAGATCGCCGAAAATTACGGCATGACTCTGGAGCAGGTGCAGGGGCTCAACCCCCACATCGACCCGGCCCGCATCCATGTGGGCGAGGAGATCACCCTCCAGAACAGCGAGCCGCTGCTGTCGGTGAAAAAGACCACCACAGTGGAATACACCCAGGAAATCGCCTATGAAAGCGAAGTCCAGTACAGCGAAGAGCTGTATGAAAACGAAAGCAAGATCGTCACCGAAGGTCAGAACGGCGTAGCTCAGGTGGTGGCCAATGTGGTCAGCATCGACGGCGTGGAGCAGGAACGCACCATCCAGAGCTGGGAAGTCGTTCAGCAGCCTCAGAACGAGGTGAAGGTGGTTGGCACCAAGGAGAAGCCCACCACATCCTCCAAGGGTTACTTCATCCAGCCTTTCCGCGGCATTCTCACCTCTCCCTATGGCTACCGCAGCCGTGGTTTCCACACTGGTGTGGACTGGGCCGGAACCAAGGGCAGCCCGGTGGTGGCCGCTGACGGCGGCACAGTGATCCAGGCTGGCTGGAACGGTGGCTATGGCTATTGTGTCATCATCGACCACGGCAATGGCCTCCAGACCCTCTATGCTCACAACAGCGCGCTGTTGGTGCGGGTAGGGGAGAAGGTAGCCCAGGGCCAGCAGATCGCCAAGCTGGGCTCTACTGGCAACAGCACAGGCCCCCATTGCCATTGGGAAGTGCGGGTCAACGGTTCTCCGGTGAACCCCATGCCCTATCTCTCCTAGCATCTTTTCTTCAAAAATCAAAACGGACGCCTTCCCGGCGTCCGTTTTTTGTCATTCCATGGAGGTTGTATCACCAATGCAAACAGCACCAAACAAAGAAATCCTGCGGCGGCAGATGGAGGAGCGCATCTGGTGCTTTCTCTTGTCCTTTCGGGAGCAGAATCAGCTGCCGCCCCTTTGGCGGCGGCCTCTCATCGGCTTTGCCGACACAGACCATCCTGGCTTTCTCAGGCTGCGCCAGGCCGTGCTGCCCGACCATGCTTTGCCCCAGGAGATCCTTCCCGGCTGCCGCACGGCTGTGGTGTGTTTTCTTCCCTTTTCCCTGGAGGTGATAAAAAGCAACCGGGAAGGACGCTATGCCTCCCCTCTGTGGGTGATGGCCTACCAGCGCTCGGCTCAGGTCTTAACCCCTGTGGGCCAGCTGATTCAGGCCATTGCTGAAGAGGAGGGCTTCCGCGCCGTCATTCCCACGGACACCGGCTACGCCGCCCCCGGCCTTTACAAAAGCCGCTGGTCCCACCGGCATATTGCCTTCCTGGCCGGCATGGGCACCTTCGGAAAGCACAACCTGCTCATCACCTCCAAAGGCTGCTGCGGCTACTATACCTCGCTAGTGACCACTCTGCCCCTGGCGGGAGACCCTATCCCTGCAAAGCCCGCCTGCCTTTTTTACCATGGAAAAGACTGCGGCCTGTGCATCAAACAATGCGTGGGCGGCGCTTTGACAAAGGAAGGCTTCTGCCGGGAAAAGTGCTATGCCATGTGCATGGAAAACCAGCCGGTACAGCAGAAAAGGGGCATGGCCCTTCCCGCCGATGCCTGCGGCAAATGCGCCGTTTGCCTGCCTTGCTCTTTTGCTTCTCCCTATACGGAGAAATAGCAGGAAGGCCGCCGGGAAGTTCTCGGCGGCCTTTTTATGGGAGGTTTCTGGTTTTTCGTTTTTCTTACTTCACATCGGCCCAGGAGGTGATCTCACCGGTGTAGATGCCCTTGATGGAGTCGGTGGAGATGTCATCCAGGCTGTTGTCCTTGTTCACCACGATGGCGATGCCGTCCATGGCGATCTGAGTGGCTTTCAGCTCAGCCAGTTCGCTGTCCTTCAGCTCACGGGAAGCCATGCCGATGTCGCAGGTGCCTTCGATGGCGCCAGACATACCGGCGCTGGAGTCGCTCTGCTGGATCTCAATGGTGGCATTGGGGTTGACCTTCTCATAAGCTTCCTGGAGCTTTTCCATGATGGGGGTGACCGAAGAGGAACCGGCAACCACGATCTTGCCTTCGGGCTGAGTGCCTGCGAAAGCAGGAGCGGCATCATCCACAGGGATGTAACCGTCGGCCACCACTTCCTGGCCTTCCTTGCTCATGATGAAGTTGATGAAGTCCTGAGCCACCGGGCTGGGATCGCCCTTTGTAGCAATGTTAAAGGGGCGGGCCACTTTATAAGAACCGTTCTTCACATTCTCTGCGCTGGCTTCGGCGCCGTCCACCTTCAGGGCCTTGACAGTGTCATTGAGGGAACCCAGGGAGATGTAGCCGATGGCGCCCGGATTGCCGCTGACCTGAGTCATGACCGCTTCGGTCTGGTTGGCAACCACAGCCTCTTCGGTGGTCTTGTCTTCGCCGTCCTCTTCCACACCGGTCAGCTCCACAAAGGCGCTGCGGGTGCCGGAACCATCCTCACGGGTGACTACGGTGATAGCATCATCGCCGCCGTCGTCGCTATTGCCGGCCGCATTGCCGTCCTGAGCGCAGCCAGACAGCAGGGAAGCGGTCATCAGACCAGCCAGAATCAAAGAAAGTTTCTGTTTTGTGTTCATTTCAGTTTCACCTTTCGTTCTGTAAAATTCATTCCGTCTTTTCGTTACGGCCATATAGTAAAACAAGTTTGTAAAGTCGTAAGCCGCCGGAAGTAAAATGAAAGTAAAATGGTCTCTTGCACTGTAAAATCCCCTATGATAAGATTCCCAAAAAGGAGGAACGCCTGATGAAAGCCATGAAATGGATCATTCCCGGCCTTTTTCTGGTGCTGGGGATACTGGGTCTTTGCTTTTTCCTGGACACCCAGCGCGTCCCGCCCCCAGCTCCCTCTGTAAAAGAGGAAAAAGAATCCCCAAAAGACGAAATGTCGGACACTCCCTCGCCAGAGCCTCCTTTGTCCCTGGCCCAGCAGCGGCTTTCGGAAATGACCCTGGAAGAAAAGCTGGGTCAGGTCTTTTTGGTCCGCTGTCCTTTGGCCGAAGAGCGGCCGCAAATAGAAGCCCTGACCCCTGGCGGCGTGCTGCTCTTTGGCCGGGATTTTGAAGGGAAGGACGCTGCTCAGGTCAAGGCGGACACCGAAAGCTGGCAGCAAAATGCCAGAACGCCCATCCTCTTCGCCGTAGATGAAGAGGGGGGCACTGTGTGCCGCGTCAGCGGAAACCCAGGGCTGCGGGCGGAGAAATTTCTCTCTCCCCGGCAGGCCTATGCCCAAGGCGGCTGGGAAAAAGTAGAGCAGGACACCCGGGACAAAAGCGCCCTTCTCAACGCTTTGGGCATCCGGCTCAACCTGGCTCCGGTGGCCGACCTCTCCGATGATCCCCAGGACTTCATCTATTCCCGCAGCTTCGGAGGGGATGCAGGGCAGGTCGCTCACTTTGTCCGGCAGGTGGTGGGCTGGGCCAGGCAGGAAGGGGTGGCCTCGGCCCTGAAACATTTCCCCGGCTACGGCAGCAATGTGGACACCCACACCGGCCTCAGCTGGGACAGCCGCACCCTGGAAGAGCTGGAAAGCCGGGACCTAATCCCCTTCCAGGCCGGTATCCAGATAGGAGCCGCCTGCGTGCTGGTCAGCCACAATGTGGTGGATGGATTGGAAAGCGGTGTCCCGGCTTCTCTTTCTCCCCAGGCCTACCGGTATCTCCGGGAGGAAATGGGTTTTTCCGGCGTGGCCATCACCGACGATCTGGTGATGGGAGCCATCCGGGACTACTGCGGCGGAGAAAGCGCCGCTCCTCAGGCCCTGATGGCCGGGGCCGATCTGCTCATCGTCTCCGACCTGCCCACGGACTATGCCGCCCTGCGCCAGGCGGTGGAAGAGGGCCGGGTCTCCATGGAGCGGCTGGACGAGGCGGTTTTGCGAGTGCTGGAACTGAAGGAGAAGCTGGGGCTTTTGTCATAGCTATTCTGCCCTTTCCGTGGTTTTCTATGCCTCCCGTGAAAAAGAGATGGGCCGGACTGCTCTTTTATGGTATACTATTTTATATTTTACAGCCATTTTCCCCTCCCCTGTGGAGACGAGGAAAATACGGCTCCTATTCCCACCCCGGAAAGGCGGAACAAAATGAAAGAACAAATCCTGGCGGCCCTGACTCTGCTTCTTTTTTTGCTCAGCGCCTGCCATCGGGAGGACCTGCAAAAGCAGACCGAGCCCTCTCCCAAAGAAACCCAGCAGTCGGAAGATCTTCCCCAGCCGGAAGACAACGGCATCACCGTCACAAAGGATGTGTCCTCCGGGGAAGAAAAGGCCCAGGACGGCACTTTGCTTTTGCGCTATTCTCTTTCCTCCCCCCAGGTGCTCTATCAGGGGGAGCCCATGATGAACATTGGCAGTTACTACGATAATAATAAAGAGAAGTCCCTGCTCTCCATCACAGAGGAGCTTTTGCCTATGGCCCGCCAGCGTCAGCAGGATGGGGATTTCCTGGGAAACTTCCAGTGGGATGAAGAGTTTGCCATTATGCGCAACAAAGGCAGCTATCTCTCCATTCGCCGGGACCGAAGCCAATACACCGGCGGCGTCCATGGCTCCCTTCAGATCATGGGGGACAACTGGCTTTTCCGGGCGGGAGACTATTACCTGCTCTCTCTGACGGATATTCTCCCCGGCGCAGAGGACCCCCGGGCTTTGGTGATGGAACAGGCTTTGGAGCAGGCCAAACAGCAGGAAGAAGCCCAGCCGGGCCTGTTTTACGAAAACTACCAGGAGACCATGGGGGATGTGTGGCAGGAGGACTGGTACCTGACCGAAGAAAGCCTGGTGGTGGTCTTTCAGGAATACGCCCTGGGGCCCTATACCTCAGGCCCCATGCTTTTTGAGATCCCCTTCACAGAGCTGGGGGACAATCTGACGGAGGAACTGCGGCCATGAGTTTGGAAAAAAACAGCATACACGAAGGAATCATCACCGGCTATGAAAGCGGCGGCATGGGAGTGTGCCGTCTGGACGGTCAGGTGGTGTTTGTGGAGCGAGGCGTGCGGGGAGACCGGTGCCGTCTGCGCATCGTCAAGGCCCTGAAAAACAAAGCCTATGCCCGCATCGAAGAACTGCTGGAACCTTCTCCCCACCGGCAGGAGCCATGCTGTCCCGCCTTTCCCAAGTGCGGCGGCTGCGACTTCTGGCACATGCAATACGAAGAAGAACTGTTCGCCAAGCGCCAGCGGGTGCAGGACGCCCTGGAGCGCTTGGGCGGCCAGAGTGTCCCGGAGCTGGAGATCGTGGGGGGAGAAAACTTCCACTACCGGAACAAAGCCATGTACCCCTGCGCCACAGAAGAGGGGAGACCGGTGGCCGGCTTTTACCGGCGGCGCAGCCATCAGGTGATCCCCCAGGAAAAGTGCGCCATCCAGTCCCCTCTGGCCGATCAGCTGAAAGAAGGGGTGCTTCGGTGGGCGGAAAGCTGCGGCGTTTCCATCTATGAGGAAGAAACCGGCCGGGGCCTTCTGCGCCACATCTATGTGCGCACCGGAAAACAGGGCGCTTTGCTCACCCTGGTGGTCACCTCCTGGAAGGTGCCCCAGCCGGAAAAGCTCATGGCCCTTTGCCGGGAAAGCTGCCCCTCTCTGGTGGGCATCGTACTGAACAAAAACACCCGGCAGACCAACCGGGTGCTGGGGGAGGAGTGCCGCACTCTTTGGGGTGAAGGACGGCTGCAAGACAGCCTGTGCGGTGTGGAATTTTCCCTGTCCCCTCTGTCTTTTTACCAGGTCAACCAGCCCCAGGCCCAGCGGCTTTATGAGCAGGCGGTGGAATATGCCGCCTTTTCCCCCGAGGACACGCTGCTGGATCTGTATTGCGGCACGGGCACCATCACCCTGGTGATGGCCCGGCACTGCCGGGAAGCGGTGGGGGTGGAGATCGTACCCCAGGCCGTGGAGGACGCCCGGGAAAATGCCAGGCAAAACGGCATTACCAACACCCGCTTCCTGTGCGCCGATGCAGGGCAGGCCGCCCAGCAGCTTCTGGAAGAGGGGTTCCGTCCCACGGTGATGGTGGTAGACCCGCCCCGGAAGGGCCTGGATGAAAAGGCCCGGGAGATCCTGCTGCGCATGAATCCCCGCCGGGTGGTCTATGTCTCCTGCGATCCGGCCACCATGGCCCGGGATATCCGCCAGCTGACAGAAGGGGGCTACCGCCTGGAAAAGGCCCGGGCCTTTGATCTGTTCCCCCGCACCGCCAATGTGGAAACGGTGGCCCTTTTGTCCAAACTCAATACCAAGCAACATATCGAGGTGGAGTTGAATTTGGACGAGCTGGATTTGACCGCTGCGGAAAGCAAAGCTACCTATGAAGAGATTAAGGAGTATGTGCTGGAACATACAGGTTTGAAAGTCAGCCACCTCTATATCGCCCAAGTCAAACAGAAATACGGAATTATCGAGCGGGAGAACTACAATAAACCGAAGTCTGAGAATTCTAAGCAGCCGAAATGCCCACCCGAAAAGGAAGCGGCGATTACAGAGGCGTTAAAGTATTTTGGGATGATATAATCCTTGTTGCAGCAAAGGAGGCTGCGAGAATGGACAAAATGATTTCCTGTGAATTCAATATGGACAACGCTTGTGTGGAGCTGCGTTTTGCGGATGGGACGATGATTTCCATTGATACCATTGCTGTGGAGAACGAGGTGGCCGACAATATGTACGAACGGTCTGAGTTGGACTATCTGCTCTACAACGCACCGCTTGAATATGCTGACCTGATACTGAACGGCGATCCTGCGAAGTATCTGAAAACTGTAACCGTATATAAGCCTTTTGAGAACTGATCGCACTGCCGCCCGTGGGAAAATCCTGCGGGCGGCCTCCTTTTTGAATTATTCGCAAGAAGTTGCGAATTTTAGATAAGATATAAGCATATTTCATTGACTATATGGCCAGGTGGATGTATAATCATTCCATAGAGTTACAGCAGTGGATCGAGAAAGAGTAAATTATGAAAATTAGTTATAAAAAGCTGTGGATACAGCTGATAGAAAAGGAAATCTCTCCGGCCACGCTTCGGAAAGATCTAAATATTGCCACGGGAACCATGACGAAATTGCGAAAAAATGAAGAAGTGGCGCTTTCCGTATTGTTGCGTATCTGCGAGTATCTAGACTGTAATATCGGAGATATTTGTGATGCGGTGCGTACGGAAGGTAACGATACCTTTGGCCAATAATCACATTTGGAGGGGACAAGAAAATGGCTGCTTTTACATCGGGAAATGGGGCATCCAAACAGCATCCAAACGACAAAAAAGTGATGTTTTGCCCTTATTGCGGAACCAAACTGGATGATGGCGCACGATTTTGCAAAAACTGCGGAGAGGCTGTCTCTGACACTGCGGAACAGACTCCAAAGGTCCAACAGACCGAATCTCCTGATGGAAATCCTTCAGAACGAAAGACGGTTTACGAGGGCTATATACATAAATGTCCTAACTGTGGTGAAGTGCTGGATTCCTTTGCGGTAAACTGTCCCACTTGCGGGTATGAATTTAGAGGAGTTAAAGGTGCCATATCCGTAAGAGAGTTTGCAAAAAAATTGGAGGAGATTGAGAGCAAAAGGCCGACCAGCAGATTCGGATTTAAGAAGGTGCTTGAAAATCAGAATACCGTCAACGAGACGGATATAAAAAAAATTTCTTTGATTAGAAGTTTTGTCATTCCAAATACCAAAGAAGATATGCTCGAATTTTTGATTTTGGCATCTTCTAATATCAATTTGCAGAGATATAATGACTTCGATACAATCTCAGAATCGGAAAAAGCCGTTTCTGATGCATGGCAAGCAAAATTTGAACAGGCATACGAAAAAGCAAAACTGAGCTTTGGCGATACACCGGAATTTGAGAAAATCCATGCAATATACAAGAAAAAGACCGGAGAGGTCGAAAAAAGCAAGAAGAAACGAGTATATTTTTGGATAGGATTTGTGGGATTCTTCATTATCTTTATTGTGGGAGGCTTTGGTATCCTTTTTGGTATGGCTGGTTCCGAGAGCAGGGAGATTGCTGCCGAGAATGAGAGACTTGAGGCTATTGTCCAAGAGGTTTATGATGCTCTGGAGAACGAAAACTTTGTTCTTGCCCGTGCAAAAGCCGCTACATTAGTATTTTCAGGGCCTGACAACGATGAGGCGGAAATTGCCGCTGAAAAATGGAATACGACAAGGAATGATCTATACAAAACTATTGAAGCGGCAGAAAACAACGCACCAGGGATCAGTTCGAATACAAGCGAGCCAGTCAATGATGATAACGATTCATCGAAGCCCATAAACGAGAACGAACCTGTAAATGACTCAGGCAACAGTGGCAATAAAGAATATGGCGTAATCAGTAGTGCAGATGACTCGGTAGAAGTAACAATTCAAGGAAATGATTATCTCGATGTCAAGGAGTTTGGATGGTTCATTAGTGGTGACTATTTGGAAAGTATAATTACGATTACAAATAAAGACTCTGAAAATGCCATCGAATTTCCCACATACAGAATTACTGCTTACGATGAGAGTGATAAGGTACTTGGTACAGCAGAACAGGTATTAAGTGTTATTTACCCGAAGCAGGACTTCTCTTCTTACTCATTATGCTTTGAGCTGACCGAGAAACCCTCAAGAATCGCAGTTTCTGTTTTTACACCAGACGATTACAATATTGTATCGCCAACTATGTTGGAGCATTCTGGACACAAGCAGATGGTTGGCAAAAATATTTCTATTAGTGGTGATTCAGTTACTGGAGAAATTTATAATCCTAATGACTATGATGTGGATTCTGCCTTGGTAACAATTATTTTTAGAAACGATAAAGATGAAATCATTTTGGGTGCACTAACATTTGTTGACCAGATACCTGCCGGAGGAAGCGTTCCCTTTGATGTGGCGGTTTATGGACATGGTAGCCTGCCACAACGGTGTGATGTTTTAGCATATCTCTGGTGACTTTTGGTTGGCAAACAAGAAATGGAGGATAGCAATGAGGCTTTTCAATAAAACAGAAAAAACAGGTGGCTTTATGGACGAGATACGCTGCGACGAGCCGTCCTATCTTATCTGGAAATGGCATCCGGCGGGAGCGCAGCCTGGGAATAACAATCGAGAAAACGCCATTCGCTGGGGTTCTTCGCTCCGTGTGAAGGATGGCGAAGTTGCAGTCTTTGTATATAACCAGAAGAACGGTGTGATGCAGGACTACATAGAGGGACCCTACGACGAAATTATCAAAACAGAAAACCTGCCGGTTTTAGCAAGTATTATCGGCTTGGCCTATGACGGCGGCACACCGTTCCAAGCAGAGGTATATTTCATCAATCTTGCCCGAATCATTCAGGTTAAATTTGGTGTCCCGTTCTTTGACATCTATGATCCCCGGTTTGCGGACTTCGGAGTGCCTGTGGCGGTTAGAGGCACGGTTAGCTTCCGTATTGCTGATTATAGGGAGTTTATCAAGTTCCATAGGCTGAATAGCTTCCGCCTTGACGATTTTCAGAAGCAAATCCGGGATGCAGTCAGCCGTTATGTGAAAGATACTGTGGCCAACGCTCCGGCAGCCAATAATATTCCTGTCATTCAAATTGAAACCAAAACAGCGCAAATCAATGATGTCGTAGAGTATGACATTAGCGAACGGCTCAAAGAAGGTTTTGGTGTCCTTGTTTCCGGTGTTGACATTGGAGCTATTGAGATTGACAAGAGTAGCGAGGGCTATCGTCAACTCATGGCTGTTACAAAAGACATTACCGCAACCAGGATTGAAGCGGAAACGCAGGACTATGTGGAGCGGCTTCGCATCCAGCGGGAAGAAGGCCAGTATGCCATGCACAAGCAGACTCAGACGGCAAATATCGGTGCCTTCCAGGTGGAGAAGCAGGCCGAGGTGGGCATTGCAGGTGCGCAGGCTCTTGGTCAGATGGGAGCAAATGGTGCCGGTGACGTGAATCTGAGCGGCGGTGGAGAGGGGTTCAACATGGCCGCTATGATGGCCAGTATGGCTGTCGGCGGCGCTGTCGGTCAGAATATCGCCGGAGCCATGAACAATATGATGGGCGGAATCAATCAGCAGACAGCCCCCGGTGCCGTACCCCCTCCCATCCCTACCGCAGCATATCATGTAGCGGTCAATGGACAGGCTACAGGGCCGTTCGCACTGTCCACTCTTGCACAGATGACCGCAAACGGGCAGCTGACCGGGGATAGTTTGGTATGGAAAAATGGTATGGCACAGTGGGAAAAAGCAATAGCGGTAGATGAGCTGAAAGGTTTATTTAGCAAGATGCCACCGATTCCTGAAGAATGAAGGAGAGCAAAGACATGATTAAATGTTCAAAGTGCGGAGCAGAGTTGTCCGATGACACAAAATTTTGCTCATACTGCGGTAACAAGATCGAAGCGACAACGCCCCCACCTATCAAAGAGAATGAGGGAGATATAGTCCCCGATGTTCCACAGCAAGAACCTGTCAACGAAACCGCGCAAAAATCAGATGCCTCAAAATCTTTGGCGGACAAAATTAAGAGTAAAGCATCTGAAAAATGGCACAAGTTGAGTACATACGGCAAAATTACTACGGTTGCAATTATTGCGTTTACCTTGTTATGCCTCATTGCCATCTTGTTTGGAAAGACTGCCGCCGCCGTTATTGCAATTTTGCAAATTGTTTTAACTGTGGTTGCAGTGCTTATGAAGAAGCAGGTCATCAAGGTGCCTCAGAGCTGGCTCCATATCGTTGCTCTTGTCCTTGCAGTGGTTCTATTAGCGCCGTATATGACCTTGTTTGGTACGGATTATGGTGACGCCGAGAAATTTGCGTGGTCCGATATTTTGCTTGCAGATGTTATTCCTGAGCCGAAATCTCATTTGGGAGAAATTTTAGCAAACTCTGACGAGTACCTGTCTTTGTATGTGTATAAAACCAGCGCAGAAGACTACAGCAAGTATGTTAATGCTTGCGAGGAAAAGGGCTTTACGGTTGAAGCGGAGCAGTCAGATCTGTCTTATTACGCCTATAATGCTGATGGGTATAAATTGTCACTGTATTATGATGAAAATGACAGCAAAATGAGTATCAGCGTAGATGCTGCCAAGGAATATGGAGCACTCGTGTGGCCCGACAGTGAAATTGCGAGTATGCTTCCTGTCCCCAAATCGACAACGGGAGAAATTACTCAGGATGACGAAAAAGGTTTTGCAGCCTATGTAAGCGACACTCCGATTGAAGAATATAACGCTTATGTGGCGGCGTGTGCCGATAAGGGATTTACTGTGGAAGCCTCTGAATCAGAAAAATCGTATTCGGCAAAAAATAATGACGGGTACCAGCTTTCCGTTTCGTATCAGGGAAATGGCGTTATGTCCATTTCTGTAGATGAACCAGAGTATGCAGTGTCTTTGGAAATCGAATGTGTGGAAAATCTCCTGTTCAGCAAATATGATGTTGATGTTTATGTTGATGATTCCATGCAAGGGACTATCAGCCACGGGACTACCGAAACCTATAACCTGAATCTGACCAAGGGTGTTTACGAGATTAAATTTGTGAGTGCAGAAGATGATGAGGTAACAGGTGGGGTTTCTATAGACATTTATCAGGACGAATCCCTCAAATACAAGATTTCCTGTACCAGCTCACAGATCAATGTGGAAACTATTCAAGGCACCGTTTCAGCGCATGGTGAAGATGAGGCTGCTATGCCCCGGTCTGCCTCCTCGTACAAATTTGAAAACTATACGGATGTGCAAACAGAACTTTCAGAAGCTGGGTTTACCAATATTTCTTTTGAAATTCTATATGATATTGTGATTGGGTGGACCGAAGAAGGCGAAGTAGATAGCGTATCTGTTGGTGGCAACACCGAGTTTGAGCAGGGAGACATATTCAAAAAAGATGTAGCCATCGTGATTACATATCATATGCCAGAGGAAGACAATCCGAACAAACCTGCTGAAAGCGAAGAGCCAAACTCCACAACTGAGCCTGCCACTGAACCTGTGGAGAATCTTACCGTAGAGAATTGTCCTGATCTTGCGGCACTCTTAGCATTGCGTGACCCAGGCGATCCTTCCGTTTCGGCATTTGCTAGTAAATACAGTGGCCAAGTTATTGAATTTGACGGTTGTGTAATGAATATGCAACATCATGGCGATTTCAATACACGCTGGGATGTTTTGCTTGGTGCCGGTGATTATGATGAAAATAGTGCTTTAGGGCCAAATTTCCGCCTGACGGATGTTGCCTTCTATGAAATGAATGTATCAGGTGGCGACAGTGTGTATGCGGGGTTAAATGTCCATGTTGTCGCAGAAGTTGGTGACTACAATTCCAGTTCCCAACTGTTTGAATTGGAGATTATAAGTATGACCATTAGGAACTGACAGTATTACAAAAAAATCCCGCAGATTTTCCTCTCTCTTTTGAGATAAAATCTGTGGGATTTTTTGTTTTCGGAGATTGTGAAATATACAAGGCGGAGCAGACTTGTATATGCACTGGCGACGAAAACGAGGGGTATCCAAAGGGGAGTATCCCCTTGGCTCTGGGTTTCCAATAGGGGCGAGCAGCACCCCTGTTGGCACACGACTTTTCCTCGGAAAGTCTAGTGTGTTATACCTTCGCTTCCGGCTGACGCCGGGAAGGGGCTGGCTGCGGCATCTGCGACTTGGGCAGATGGGCAGGGGGCAGACTCTTTTCGGCGGCAGTAGGACAGGCGGATTTTGTGCGGACACGGAGGAAATCAGGATTTGCACAGAGGGCAAAATCCACCTGGCCGGAAAAGGAAGCAAAGGTATATCAAAACCCATGTCCCGCCGCAGCGACAGCGCCTCCGTTAGTCTGCGTCCCCCTTGGATTTCTCACGGCTTTTGTAGACATTATATTGGTTCTTACACCGGGCACTGCAAAAGGCTGCATTGGATCGGCTGCCCAAGAACACCTTCTGGCAGTGCTTGCACAGGCGTAGGGGCTGGTCATCGTCCACCAGCATGAAACTGAACATCATCTGGATACCCAGCAGCAGGGAGTGAAAATCCCAGTAGATGGTAGGCTTGTCCAGCAGCTCGATGTGGTAGCTGGGGGCGATTCCGCCGAACGCAGCCATGGCCTTGCGGTACAGTCCCCTTGCGTCCTCATCGATGGAACTATAGTCATTATAGTACAGGATTGATGTGGACAGGGTAAACGCCCAGTCCTTGAACTGCTGTGCGACCCAGTCATAGGGTTCCGCATATTCCCGCTGGAAGCTCATGTTCTTTGCCATCGGCTCGTCCATGAAGGTCATGGTCAGGGCAACCATCGTCCGGTCACCGGACACATTCCATGTGGATTCAA
>CALLCY010000179.1:0-43745 GCA_938000015.1 uncultured Clostridia bacterium | reverse complement strand
GAGCCCGCTCCTGTGGAAGTGCCTGTTCCCGTGGAGGAGCCCGCTCCTGTGGAAGTGCCTGTTCCCGTGGAGGAGCCCGCTCCTGTGGAAGTGCCTGTTCCCGTGGAGGAGCCTGTTTCAAAGAAATTACCCGCCCCGGAAGAAGCCGCTCTCATCAAACCGGAAGAAATCCTGCCCGATGAATCACGCTTTGTCAATGTGATGCTCCCGCTGGTGGAAGAAAAACTGCTGAAATATGTGCGTCTGTTCCACCTGTGCGAGTGTCCTCGTTGCCTGGCCGATGTGAAGGCCCTGGCCCTTTCCCGTCTCCCTTCCAAATATGTGGTACTGGAAGGGAGCACATATACACCTATGATGAGTTTTTACCAAGCCAAATTTGACAGCGACATTACTGCTCAGGTGATTCACGCCTGCAAACAGGTGATGGAAGCTCCCCGCCATGGGAAAATCCCTGGACTGGAAAAAGAAGCTCACTGATTGATTGCTTAGCAAAACAAAAACAGCGCGGAAGAAATGTTCTTCCGCGCTGTTTGCTTATGTAAAAAACTAGTTGTTTTCTTCCGGCTTGCTCTCTTCGCTTTCCTTGGTGATCTGGGGAGCTGGCTTTGTGATCTCGTTCCACACCCGGTTGACCTCTTCCATGCAGTTGAAGTACAGGCTGGTCAACAGGTTGGTGGGAATACCCAGCCCTTCGGCCAATTTATCGATCTTGCCCCAATCGGCCTGCTCATAGCTGAGGGCCAGCTGATAAAGCATACCGCACCGGCCTTCTCCTTTCAGCAGAGCATCCTTCACCTCTTGCCGCAGGGGGATCTGGTTCAGGATCTCTTCCATGGGAGCATCAATCAGATAATTGAGGGTGGAGAACATACCCATCATATAGGCATCGGGCTTGGAGATGGGCATATTCTTGGCGTAATTCATCAGATTGCTGCAGAAATTGGCCCGCATGAAGGACATACGCAGAAATTCCTCTGCCCCTTCTTCGATCTGATTTTCCGCATTGCTGGCGCTGAGCAGATAGGCCCACTGGCGCAGCTCGCTGAGACCCATAATGACGATGGCCTGCTGCACGGTGGTTACCTCGTGCCGCAGAGCAAAATAGCAGGAATTGACCATTTTCAAAAGGCCATAGGTCAATGTGGCATCCACCGAGATGATCTTCTCGATCTCTGTGATATCCGGCTCTTCGGCGCTGATGGCCATGATCAGGCGGAAGAAGTTGCTTTGCAGATATCCGCTGCTGTGGGCCTGGGTGGTGAGCTTGGCCGCCACATAGGTACCCTCCATGGCATCCACACCCAGCTTGATCGCCTTCTGATACAGCTCCTCATTGTCAATGCCCATAGCAATGCACTGCTTATCCATGCTGTGGGCAATGTCCACAATGTTTTTCAAAGTCATCATGGACATACTGCCCAGGCTGAGCTTGATGTAGTCGATGCTGTCCAGCAGGGCCAGATACCGGGGAGCAAACTGGAATTCGTTCACCGCCACCTTATAGCCCTCTTTTACATACTGCTGCACAATGTGCATGGCCAGAGGATGGATGATGACGCTGTCATCGATCTGGATCACCAGCTCGTCTTTATGAAACAGACGCGGCGTCTTTTTCATCAGCAGCGTGGTGGTGAAGGTCATAAAGTTCAGCGTACCCCGCAGCACCTTTTCGGTGTTTTGGGTGAGAAAGTTATAAATGGTATCGGCGGCGGCAAAATCATTGGTGGCCGGGCCTTTATCCCCGCCGAAAGCCTGATTTTCCCCATGGTACTGAATCTCATAACCGATGATTTTGTTGTCCTTATCCTTGATAGGCTGCCGCACAATATATTTGCTGCTCATGCTCTATTCCCCTTTCCTGCATCCTCCCGGCCCAGCAGGTGGTCGATCACACCGATCAGATGGCCGATCTCCGGTTTGCTCAGCTGCTCATCTGCCCCCAGCTGCTTGCCCTTGATATACATTTCCTGGGTAATCAGCGAGGAAAAGATCACCAGGGGGATCTTCTTGAGCACATCGTCTGTTTTGATCAGCTTGGTAAGCCGGTGACCATCCATCTGGGGCATTTCCAGATCGGTGATGATCAAAGCCACCTGCTGATTCAAATCGGGAGAGTTTTTGCACTCCTGTAGCGCATCCCACAGCTCCGCCCCATTGGGGAAGGAGTGCAGATTCACATAACCGGCCTTCTGCAAAGATTCCTGGATCATGCGGGACAAGAGGATGGAGTCTTCTGCAACCCAGATGGGGCAATCGCTCCGCTCCCGCTGGCCCAAGGCTTCCACTTCACTCATCTGGATGGTGGTCTGAGGGGCGATCTCCGCCACGATCTTCTCAAAGTCCAGAATGGTCACCAATTCTCCATCGCATTGGGCAATGCCGGTGGCCACTCCATCGGGTCCGCCGGAAACGGTGTTGTCCGGCTTCTGGATGTCCTCCCAGGAGATCCGGCTGATGCCCACCACGGTATGTACCCGGAAAGCGATGAACATCTTGTTGAAATTGGTGATGATAAACAGTTCCTTATCCCGGCTCTCCACATCCCGGCGGGCCAGGTACTTGGGCAGGTTGACCACTGTGATAACGGTATCCCGGGGCTTGAAGATCCCTTCCACCGCCGGATGGGAATGGGGCATGGGATGCACCTTTTCCGCCATCATGATCTCCCGGACTTTGGCCACATTGATCCCATACAGATTCCCGTCAATGGTAAACTCCATGATCTCGATCTCATTGGTTCCCGACTCCAACAAGATTCCGTTTTTTTCCTTTTCCATGGCATCGATCCCCCGCTTCCATATCATTACATTTTTGAGTTACAAAATTTGTTCCGGACTGCCATAGCTGCGCACCAAGCCCATGCCGGTGGCGGCGTCAAAGCTCAAGGTACGCGCTGCTTTGCCGCCCACATCCTCCTTGGCCAGGCGGATCATCTCCCGCCGCAGCACCATATGAACGCTCTCAATGTTTCGCTGCCCGATATTGCCCAGTGCACCTCCGGAGGTTTCAAACATCTTTGCCCCTCCGGCAATTTTGGCCACGATCCGGTTTCGTCTGGCCCCCAGCTGTTCCATCCGCCGCACAGTCTCCCGGATGCCGGTATCGGCATATTTCATGGGGGAACTGCGGCCGGTCTCCATGTTGATGGGCAGCATGATATGAACCAGCGCCGCCAATTTAATGGCCGGGTCATACAGGCAAATGCCGATGCAAGAACCCAACGCATAGGTAATCAATTCTCCGCTGTGTTGAGCCATCTTCATATCGGCGATGCCAACTACCAGCTTATCCTTCATCCAATACCCCCAGCTTTTTCAGCAGGAAATTCAAAGATCGCACATCCGGAGACAGAAGAATGCGGCAGGGCACCTTCCGCCCGTTGCAGATGAAGTTGGCGCCGATGGTCATAATGTAATCGGACTGACCGCCGAATTCCGCCATGGGCACCGCGATGATCGCCCCCTGCATATCCACAGCAAAGGCAGGAACGGTGAGGCGGATCTTCATATCGGTCAGACCGGCCATGGCATTGGCAAAGGCGGAAATCATGATATTTCCCACTTCCAGAAGAGCTGAGATCTCCAGTTCCGTCAGATACTGGTAATCCTCCACTCCATTTCCCATCATATGCTGCAAAACCAAGTTGATAAACTCCATGTGCTGAATGGACAAAATAATGCCATTGATTTCCCCTTCCAGGCGGGCCAGCACCCCCGCCGTCACGGTTTCCGGGCCACCGATCCAATCGATGGCCTCGTTATAGCCCATGATCTTCACTTCGGGCATTTCAATCGTCACTTTGCAGCCCAACATACTGGACAGGGCATTGGCCGCATTGCCGGTGCCGATGCTGCCGATCTCCCGCAGCGTATCCAGCTCAAGGCCGTTGAGTTCATTAAAACCTTTCACAGTGTGCCTCCCTGTCTGTTAGTTGGCCAGATTGTTGATGGTGGTCTCCACTTCATCGGCAGTGGTGACCATCCGCAGAGCATAGCTGTAAGCCCGCTGGGCCTCAATCACCTTTCCCAGTTCCCCGGCCAAATCGGTGTTGGAAGTTTCCAGCCAGCCCCGACGCACTTCCGAGGCGGACAAATACACCTGACCGCTTTCCTCACTGGTCAAAAATCTTCCGCTTCCGGCATGAAGCAGCCCATCCTGGTATTGGATCTCAAAGACCCCCACCGGCTGCTCTGCCGAGGGATCGGTAACCCGGATGGGATACCCTTCCACATTCAGCACCTGACGGCCCTCTCCATCGGTGAGATAAAAAACATTTTGGAGCACGCCATTTGCATCCGGCTCCTGGAAAGATCCCAAAGCAAAGGAGCCATCCCGGGTATAGGACACTTCGCCGGTGGCCGGATCATAAAGCCCAAAAAAACCGCGGCCCACAATGGCATAATCCTGATTTTTCCCGGTCTCTTCCAGAGTTCCTTCCCGGTAATCGTTTACCGCCGACAGCACTGCGGCACCGCTGCCCTTGGGCAACTGCGCCCCATTTACGCCATTGACCATGCCATACATCAATGTGCCAAAAGCCGGTTGCTCGTTTTTATATCCATAGGTGTTCACATTGGCAATGTTGTTGCCCTGGATCTCCATTTTTTTCATCTGCTGCTGCGCCCCGATGGCGCCGCTATAAAATGCCTGAATCATCGCCTGCTCTCCCCTTTCCTTACATTCTGCCCACTTCTGTGGTGGCCTTGGTGAGAATTTCATCGTAGATCCCCAGCACCTGAGCTGCACTTTGCAACGCCCGCTGAGCGGTCATCATACGACTCATCTCCTGGATCATATCCACATTGGAATTTTCCACATAGCCCCAAAGCACCGGCTGATTTGCCAGATTGGCCTGCTGGCCTCCTGCGCCAAACAAGCCGCTTTCATTTTTCACCAGCTGAGCGGTATCCTGGAAGGTAAAGACTCCCAGACGGCCCACAGCGCCGCCGTCGGCATAATAGATCTGCCCGTAATTGTCCGCCCGGATGTTATCGCCCATCACCTGGATGGGTGCACCGTTTGTCCCCAGCACTCTTCCGTGCTCCGGCAAGCACAGGTAACCTTCCTGATCCAGCACAAACCGGCCGTTGCGGGTGTATTCCACACCGTTTGCCGTTTGGATGGCAAAAAATCCATCGCCTTGGATGGCGAAATCAAATGTCTGGCCGGTCTCTTCCAATGTCCCCTGCTGGTAATCCACATACAGCTCACTGGGAGCCAGAATGTAACTTTCCTGTCCCAGAGGTGCGGAATCCCTTTTGTCCTTGTTGCCGATGCGGCTGATGAGCACCTCATCAAAGGTGGTGTCGGTGTAGATCTCCTGCTTGTAACCGGGGGTGGTGATGTTTGTCATGTTGTTGCCCACCGTATCCAGCCGCCGACTCTGGGAAAGTATCCCGGAGGTCAGATTGTAAAATCCCTTGGTCATTGTTTCCGATCCTTTCCTGTGCTGATCTTTACTGCTCCAACTGTTCTTTCAGCGATACGCGCAGCCGCTGGATGGCGTGGCTGTGGATCTGAGAAACCCGGGGCGGGCTGACGCCCAACACCTGAGCGATTTCTTTCATAGTCAGTTCTTTTTCATAATAGAGGGAGAGCACCATCTGCTCATTGGGCCGAAGCTGCTGAATTCCCTGGATCAGCGCGGCCCGTAGTTCCTTTTCCTCCCACATCTCCTCCGGTGGGTCTTCGTAATTGCTCCTCTCCAGCATCCTTCCCGACACATTGCCGTACGCATCCAGCAACATTTCAAAGGACACCAGATTGGCTCCCGCCGTATCCGATAAATCTTTTTCGTATTCCTCCAGGGAGAGCCCCAGATATTCGGCCACTTCCTGGTCGGTGGGCTCTCGCCCCAGGCTCATGGCCAGTTCTTCTTCCGCCCGGCCCATCCGACTGGATTTCTGGCGCAGCTGCCGGGGCATCCAGTCCTGTTTCCGCCCCAGATCGATGACGATTCCTCGCAGCCGCTTGGCCACATAAGTCTCCAGCTTGACACCCTTTTCCGGGTCAAAACGGTCCATGGCATTGAGCAGCGTCAACAGCCCTTCGTGGATCACATCCTCCAGCTGATTCATTCCTCCATAAGCGCCACAGGTGCGCATGGCAATGCGGCGGAGGGGCTCCTGAAAGCGCATGGCCAAGGCCCATTTGATGTCATTGTCCCCGGTCTGCTTATAAAGAGCCATCAGCTCTTCGTTGTTCATCTGATCCAGTTCCTGCTTTGTTTTCCCGGCCGATGCCGGGCTGAGCCCGTCTGCGTTTTTCTGATGCATGCCCGTCACCGTCCTCTCTCACGCTTTCTCAGGCCTGCTTGGGCTGAGCCCCCAGAGAAATATTTCCAATGGCCTGTATCTGCACATTGCTGGTGATCTCATTAAAGGAGAGTACAACCATATCGGGATAAAACTGAGAAACCATCCGGCTCACATACACCCGGATCACCTGGCTTGTGAGCAAAATGGGAGTCTGCGACAGCTCATTGAACTTTTTCCGCATCTCACCCAGCTGGGCAATGATCTGCTGCATAATATCCGGACTGAGAGCCAGGTAAACGCCGTGGTCGTTTTTGGTCAAAGCGGCCAAAATCTTGGTTTCCACTTCGGCATCCAAAGTCACCACCCGCAGCTGGCCGTTCTGGCAGAACTTCCGGGTAATGGTGCGGCTGAGCGCCCCTCGGACCTGCTCGGTGATCATATCCATATCCCTGGTGGTGGAACCGGCATCTACAATGGTCTCCAAAATGGTGCTCAGATCTTTGATGGGGATACCTTCCCGCAGCAGAGAGCGAAGGATCTTTTCCAGATTGGCATAAGTGACCACATTGGGGATGGCATCGGCCACCAGTTCCGGTTCGGTCTTTTTCAGATTTTCCACCAGCTGCATGGTTTCGCTGCGGTTGAGCAGCTCGTGGGCATGGCTTTTGATGGTTTCAGACAAATGAGTCAGCATAACGGTGAGGGGCGAAATGACAGTATAGCCATAGATCTCCGCCATTTCCTTGTTCTCCGGCAAGATCCACCGGGAGGGGATGCCGTAGGCCGGTTCCACCGTCTCGATGCCATCGATCTCACCGCCGGGAGAAGAGGGTTCCAGAGCCAGGTAATAATCCACCAGGATCTCACCGCTGGCCACCTGCTCACCCCGGATCTTTATCACATATTGATTGGTGCCCAGAGAGGCTCCATCGTGAAGGCGGATCGAGGGGATGACAAATCCCATATCCTGGGCATACTGCCGGCGGAAGATGACGATACGGCTGATGAGCTTTCCGCCGCTGTGCTCATCCACCAATGGGATCAGACTGTATCCAAACTCCATTTCAATAGGCTCGATGGCCAGGAGGGAATACACATTGTTGATGTCTTTGAAATAGTCGGCTTCGCTGGGGGCCTGGACTTCGGTGGGAGCCGGTAGTTCTTCCGGCGCCGCTTCTTCCGCCTGCTTTTTCTCCTCCATGCGCTTGCCGCCCACATAGCCTCCAGCACCCAATGCGCTGCCCACCAGCACCAACGGTACGGTAGGAGAACCGGGGATGAATCCCAGCAGCACCAGGATCACACCGGTGGACATAATCGCCCGGGGCTGGGCTTTGAACTGACCCACCACATCGGTATTCAGGCTTCCATCGGACACCGACCGGGTGACGATCATGCCGGTGGCGGTGGAGATCATCAGGGCCGGCAGCTGAGAGACCAGGCCGTCACCGATGGTGGCAATAGAGTACACATTGAGCACGGTGGCAAAGTCACCGCCGCCCTGGACGATACCGATGACCAAACCGGCCACAAAGTTGATGACGGTGATGATCAGGGACATCACTGCATCGCCCTTGACGATCTTGGTGGCGCCGTCCATGGCTCCGTAGAAGTCGGCTTCCTTCTGGATCTTATACCGGCGGAGACGGGCCTCTTTCTCATCGATCAGGCCGGAGCTGAGATCGGCGTCAATGGCCATCTGTTTGCCGGGCATGGCGTCCAAGGTAAACCGGGCCGCCACTTCGGAAACGCGTTCCGCGCCTTTGGTAATAACGATAAACTGCACCAGCACGATGATCAGGAAGATCAGCACGCCGATGACGATATTGCCCTGGGTAATCAGCTGACCAAAGGATTTGATCACAACGCCGGCATTGCCGCCGTTGGAAAGGATCAACCGGGTGGAGGACACATTCAGTCCCAACCGGAACAGAGTAGTGATCAGCAAAAGGGATGGAAATATGGAAAACTCCAGCGCTTCCCCGATGTTCATGGTGATCATCAGGATCATAATGGACAGGGAGATGTTGATGATGATAAGCACATCCAGCATAAATGTGGGCAGCGGGATCACCAAAAACAATACGATGACCACCACCATCAACGATATGGCGCTATTGAGTATTCGTTTCATAGTTTACTGGCTCCTACTTCCGCCCTGTTTCAGGGAGGAATCCATACGATAGATATACACCAGCACCTCGGCCACCGCATTGTAAAACTCCGGGGGGATGGGCCGGTTCAGTTCTGTGGAGGCATAAAGAGCCCGGGCCAACGGCACATTTTCCATCACCGTCACCTGGTGTTCCTCTGCCATCTTGATGATCCGCAGCGCCAAATGATCCTGCCCTTTGGCCAGCACCACCGGTGCTTCGTCCACATCGGGCCGATAGCGCAGAGCCACGGCAAAATGGGTGGGGTTTTTGATGACCACATCGGCCTGGGGCACCTGCTGCATCATGCGGGATTGAGCCATCCGCCGCTGCAGTTCTTTGATCTTGCCCTTGACCTGAGGGTCGCCTTCCATCTGTTTGTACTCTTCTTTGATCTCCTGCTTGGACATTTTGATCTGCCGCTCATAATCCCACCACTGATAGAAGATGTCGGCCCCGGCCAAAACGATATAGGCGATCATAATCTGATTGACCATTTGAAAACTCTCGTCAAACAGATGGCCGCAGGCTCCGGGGAGATCGGCGCCCAGATACTTGGTAAAAGAAAGCAGAGCACCGGAGATAAAGCGATAAATCAAAAGCAGCAGCAAAGAGATCTTCAGCAGCCCTTTCAGGGCTTCGATGATGCTGCGCAAAGAAAACAGCCGCTTGACTCCCTGAAGGGGATTGAGGCGGCTCCACTTTGGTTTGAGGGATTCGCCGGAAACCAGCATTTTGGTCTGGAAGAAGGTAACGGCCACCCCCACCAGCGCCGCCGTGGCCAGAATCGGCCCCGCTGTTTTCACAAACACCAGCAGCAGCTGATACAGGAGGTTTCCTCCCTGTTCGTTGGGCATGGTTCCGGCTCCACCAGTGGCCAGGCCCATGCAATACCGGAAAAAGCTCTCCAGCTGGTCCACGGCACCGGAGGCCGTCAGCCGGATCACCCAAAAGCTTACCAGCAGCACCATCACGGAAACAGCATCATTACTAAAGAAGATATTGCCTTTTTTTCGTTCGTCACGCCGTTTTTTTGGCGTGGCTTTTTCCGTTTTGGAACTGTCGGCCAAGCCCCCTCACCTCCTCAGACCCTTGGAAAAGGGATCTAACCGCCTGTTCCCAAAAGACGCACCGCCTGTTCCATTTCGGTGAGCATCTGGGCTTCTGCCTGAAGCAGGAATTCGTTGAAGGGAGTCAAAAATACAAACAGCAGCACGAGGCCGATGATGACTTTCAACTCCATGTTGATGACAAATGCATTGATCTGGGGAATGGCCTTCATCAGAATACCCATGCCGATTTCCCCCAGCACTTCCGCCGCCAGAATGGGCAGTGCCAGCTTGACAGCCAGAATCATGCAGGTGAAAAACAATTCCGCCACATAGGAGGCCGTGGCCTCACCAAACACCGCCGCCCCGTAAGGCAGCAGCTCTCCTGAGCTTTCCAGCAGGCGCATCAGGGTGTAGTGGCCGTTTTCCCCAAAGAAATTGAGCACCAGCAGAATGTTGAGCAGCGACGCGCTCACCGTCATGTTGGACTGGTTTCCCGCGTCATAGATCTGCGCCATGGTCATGCCCATCTGAGTGTCGATGATCTCGCCTCCCACCTGGACCACCATGAAAAACAGCCGCATCACAAACCCCAGCACAAATCCTACGCCCAGTTCCTTGCACATCATCAGGGCAAAGACGATGATATTGCTGGGTGCTTCCACGGTCAAAGCAGGCTCCAAACCGAAAACGCTCACCGAAAGCACCATAATGAACCCGGCCTTCACTGTGCCCGGCAGGTTGTTTCTCCCCAGCAAGGGGTTAAAGAGGATAAACCCGCTCATGCGCATGAGGATCAGTTCAAAGAGGAAAAGTTGTTGCCAATCTATCATAGTTCCGCCCTTACATCAGCGTGAACAAATACCGGGAAAACTCCAAAAGGTTCTCCAGCATCCATCCGCCGCCTACCAGCAGCACCAGCACCACCACGATCAGTTTTAAAATAAAGGAAAGGGACTGTTCGTGGATCTGGGTGACCGCCTGGAAAATGGCCACCAGAATGCCCACGGCCATGCTCAAAATCAGCAGCGGGCCGCCGATTTTCAGCGCCACGCCGATCCCTTCCCGCAGGATATCTGCCACTTCCATGCCTCACCCTCCTTCCGGTTTGATTGCTGCCATAGGCCCTAATTGAATCCTCGCACCAGGGTGGAAAACAGCAGTTCCCAACCGTTGAGCGAGATGAAAAGCAAGAGCTTGAAGGGCATGGAGATCATGGAAGGCGGCAGCATGATCATACCCATGGACATGAGGGTGGAGGCCACCACCACATCAATGAGCACAAAGGGCAGATACAGATAAAAACCAATCATAAAAGCCCGCTTCAGCTCGCTGGTGACAAAGGCGGGCACCAGAAGCCGCAGAGGCAGCTCATCGATCTGGCTTTCCTCCTCCGGCGCTTCCACCTGGGCCAGATCGCAGAACAGCTCCAGAGAACTGTTTTCCGTCTGTCTGGCCATAAACTCCTTCAGGGGCTTTTCCGCCCGCTGGAGAAATTCCTCCTGGGTGATCTCCCCGGCGGAATAGGGCTTATAAGCCTGTTCATTGATCTCATCCACCACAGGGGACATGGTGAACAGGGTCAAAAACAACGCCATTCCCACCAGCACCATATTGGGCGGATTTTGCTGCAGGCCCATGGCCGAACGCAGAAAGGAAAACGAGATCACATACCGGGTAAAGGAGGTCATCATAATGACCATGGAGGGCAAGAGGGTGAGCAGAGTGGTTATAAAGAGGATCTGAAGGGCCTGCACCTGCTCGCCGTTTACATTGATCAAAGCGTCCACGCCCTAGTGCCCTCCCTTGTCCTTCCGCTGCTTGATCACCTGCTCCAGCGACTGACGGAAAGACATGGGCGCCGGCTGATCTTTTTTTGCCTTTTCCCAATCTTCCACCGTCTGCTTTGGAACTTTTCCCAGGCAGGTGATGCCTGAGGGCCCGGCCCCCAGGAAATAATATTCTTCCCCCAACTTGACCAGAAGAAGCTTCTGGTCTCTTCCCACCGGCACTCTTTCCAGCACCGTGATCAGATTGCCCCGGTAAAACCGCTCCCCCACTCCCCGGGACGCCACAAAGCGGGTACACAGATAAGCCAGCACCAGGATCGCTCCGATCATCACCAAAGACCAGAGCAATCCCAAAATCTGCTGCAGCATAAAATCAGCCGTTGCCCAGAATGGTGTTGACCGCCTTCATCAGCCGGTCCTCCTTGAAGGGCTTGACGATAAAGTCCTTGATACCGGCCTGCACGGCCTCCACCACCATGGCCTCCTGGCCCATGGCAGAACACATGACCACATTGGCCTTGTCGTCCTTGGAGCGAATGGCTTTCAGCGCCTCCAAGCCGTCCATGTTGGGCATGGTGATATCCATCAGCACCAGATTGGGCTTGATCTCAAAATACTTCTCCACGGCATCCTTTCCGTCCACCGCTTCGGTCACATCGTCAAAACCGTTCTTCGCCAGCATATCCCGGATCACCTTGCGCATAAAAGCGGCATCGTCCACAATCAGAATCTTGGCCATTTTTCCCATCCTTTTCTATGTCGTTTTTTTGCTTGGATCTCTTACAGTTTTTTCGCCAGATCCATCAGGCCCGGCTGTTTCAACACTTCGGTGATGCGCACGCCGAAATTGTCGTCGATCACCACCACATCGCCCCGGGCCACGCACAGCCCGTTGACAAACAGGTCCACCTGGTCGCCTGCCAGCTTATCCAGCACCACCAGCGACCCTTTGGAGAATGTGAGCACATCTTCCACCTTCCGGCGGGTCCGGCCGATCTCCACCGATACCTCCAAGGGCACCGACATGATCAGTTCCAGGTTCTGTGCCTGCTCTTCTCCCAGCTCTTTGGAAAGATCCAAAGTGGGCAAAGACAACGGCTTTGCATTGACCACCTTGGGGTCCGGCTGATAATACATGGGTTGCTGCATCGGCATCTGCTGAGGCATCATCCCCGGCATGGCTCCAGGATATCCCATGGGCATCTGCTGGGGCATCATGCCCTGCATGGGTTGCGCCTGCATCGCCGGCTGCTGCATCTGAGGCTGCGCCGGAGCTGCCGGCGTGGGAGCCGGGGCACTCATGCCGCCCATCAGACGCTCGATCTCCTCCTGGCTCATCTTTCCGCTGTCGCCGGAAGATGCCGCCGGGGCAGGAGCCGGTTCCGCAGCTGGCACCGGTTCGCTGGACAAACTGCCAATATCCATGCCAAAGCCACCCAGCAGCTCCCTGGCCAGATCCACCGACATCACATTGACGAACTCACTGTTCAGCATCTTTTCAATGCTCAATGTGAACCGGACGACCACCAGCATCCCATCGGATGTCTGGAAATGATCCTCTTTGAATTGCTTGATATCATCCAGGGTAAAGGACTGGGGGGTAGAGATATTTACCGAGCGTCCCAGAAAATCGGACAGCGCTGTGGACGCTGCACCCATCATCTGGTTCATAACCTCGCAGACGGCACTGACTGTCAACTCATTGAGTTCAAATTCCTCCTCCGGTGTTTCGGCACCCATGAGGATATCCACGATCACTTTCACATCGTCCCGCTTCAGCAGCATAATATTGCTGCCTTCCAGGCCGGATACATATTTGATCTCAATGGCGATGGCTGGTTCCAGATCACCAATGCTGAATTCCTCCACCGGCACCACCGATACCGACGGAGTGGTGATATCCACCCGGTGATCCAACAGATTGGATACCGCCGTGGCTGAGGAACCCAAACTGATATTCATCACTTCGCCAATGGCATCCAGCTCCATGGCGTTAAACACTTTTTGCTCCATAGCCCTTATTTTTCCCTTCTTCCCTGATTGTCATAGGTGTCCAACACCTTGATGGCCACATTGTTGTTTTGCAGACCCATTTTTCCACTGAACCATGGCTGCCCTTCCACATAGAGCCGCACCGGCTCCTGGGCGCTATGGCCTAAATCAATTACATCACCTACATGGAGATAGTAAATATCCTGCAACTGCAATGTAGTCTTACCCAATTCGGCCACAATCTCCAGGTCGGAGGTGCGGAGGATATCCATGATCTCATCGGCGTTGTCTTCTCTGCCGCTGCGGCCGGCCTGATTGATGGAAGCGATCTTGGTAAAGATGTTGGTGAGGGTCATCCCTGGCAGGCAAATGTTCATCTGCCCGGTGATATTGGAAAAACTGATACTGATGCCCACAATCACCACCGTTTCATCCAAACCGATCAGCTGCACCAAGGTGGGATTTGATTCCGAGCGGCGGAATTGGAACTCCAGATCAATGTAGTTTTCCCAGCTGCCGCCCAGAGCCTGGATCATATCCTTCACCATACTCTCATAAAGCCGCAATTCCAGGTTGGTCATGCTGTATCCGCTGGATATCTTGCCGCCCAGATCGCCATTGCCACCCATCAGCCGGTCCATCATGCTGAGCATCAAAGTGGTGGTGAAATGGAAAAGGATGGGCGGGGATTCCATTGGCTCTTCCCCATCGATGGTCACGCTGGCCAGAGAGAGCACATCCCCTTCCGACAAGGCGTTGGAAAATTCATAGTAACGCTGCTCTTCCACCGACTCCACCTGAATATCGCAGGTGGTATGCAAAAGGCCGTTGATCCGGGAATTGATGATCCGTGTATAATTTTCAAAGATGCCGCTGAGCATTTTCAGCCGGTCTTTGGTAAACTTTCGTGGGCTGTAAAAATCGTATTTCCGATATTTTTTCTCGGCGGGTTTTTCGTTTGACGCCGTTAGATCCATTTCGCCGCTGCGTGCGGCGTTGAGCAATGCATCAATTTGGCTTTGTGACAGAACTTCTGCCATCTTCGCACCTCCTGGGGGGAGCCTGCTGGTTTATTGTGGTACACGCTCCTGGTTATTCTGTATCATCTTGCTCAGTGGTTTGTTCCTGCTGGCTTGCGCCATCCCGCATGGTATAATACCGGCTGACGCTGTCTCCTTCTTCACTTTCCAGATCCAAACCGCTGATGACCAGCTCCACCCGTCGGTTGCGTGACTGTCCCTCCGGGGTGTCGTTGCTGAAGACCGGCCGCCATTGCCCGTACCCTACGCTGATCAGCCGAGCCGGATCGATCACATTCTTTTCCTGAAGATAAATGGTCACCACCGTGGCCCGGTTGGAGGCCAGGAACCGGTCATAATCCACATAGTTCTGCCGGTTGGGATCGGCCTGGGCCGTATGTCCCAGCACCCGCACCTCATTGATGGACTGGCTGGCTTCCGCCAAGGGCTTTGCCACTTCGTCCAGCACAACCTTGCCTTCATCCCGCAGCTCATAGCTGTTGCCGTCGAAAAAGACCGCATCATCAAAGGACACGAACACATACCCGCTGCCTTTGCTGACGCTGACCAGATCGGTCAGACCGGCCGTCTGCACATATTGCGTCAACGCCTGATAGATCTCTTCCATGTTGGCGTCCACCTCTTCCTGAGTCATGCCCTGGGTGTTGGCCGTGTTGCTGGAGGAACCTTGTTCCGCCTGGGTGACGGCGTTGGGGTTGATGGACTGCACCAAAGCGATCCATTTATCTTTATCCATATTGGACATGGAATACAGCATTACAAAAAAGCAAAGGAGCAGCGTGACCATATCGCCATAGGTATCCATCCAGTTTGCGCCGCCGCCGCCGCTTTTTTTCTTTTTCATCATTGGCTCCCTCTTCCTGGGTACGCATTTTCAAAAATGCGGCTATTCTTCTTCCCGCTGTCTGCCGCCTTCTTTGTCCCGCTGTTTCTGCTGCATAAAGGTCAGCAAACGCTCCCGCAGAAACTTGGGATTTTCACCGGACTGGATGGCCATGATGCCTTCCAGAATGATCTCCCGGCAGACGATCTCTTCCTCGTCCCGGGCAGCCAGGTTTGCGGCAATGGGGTTAAAGATTACATGGGCTAGCATAGAACCATAGAAAGTAGTGATCAACGCCACGCCCATGTCCGGGCCGATCGAGCCCATATCACTTTCTTCCAGTCCATACAGCATTTTAATCAAACCGATCAATGTACCGATCATACCAAAAGCCGGTGCGGCATTGGAACCTCGCTCATACATGGCAATGACTTCCTGGTGCCGCTCCGAAGTCTGCTCGATGTCATTTGTCAGGATGCTTTTCACCCGATCGGGATCGGTGGCATCCACAATGAGCATAATGGCCTGTTTAAAGAAGGGATCGGTCTGCTCGTTGGCTTTTTCCTCCAGAGCCAAAAGACCATTTTTCCGGGCGATCTGAGCCAGCTCGATTAGCTGCTCAATATTTTGCTCTGGATCAAATGTTTTGGTTCGCAGCATGATTTTGAAGTGCTTGGGGATGGATTTCACCTGCTTGGGATAGCAGGCCACCACCACAGCCAAGGTGCCGCCGATAACGATCAGCGCACTGGCCGGGTCCAAAAACAGCTTCAAATCATTCAAATTCAGCCACTGGGCGGCATTGAAATCCACCGTAATGCCAAACAATACGAAGAAAATGGCCAGCAGCATGCCGATCAGATAGACTATATTCATGTCAAATTCCCTTCTTCCTGCCTTTTGGCCAGCTTATCTCCGTGGCGCTTCCACCGAGATCTCCCGGTGAATGTCCATTATTTTCGCATTATAATCCATGATTTTCCGAATGATATCTTCCACTGAATCCTGCACGATATAATAATCATGGTTCATCATCACAATTTTGCTTTCGGGGATCAATTCAATGTGTTCGATCTGATTGTGATTGAGTAAAAAATGCTCACCATTCATTTTCTGCAATGGGATCATAGGATGTTCCCTCCTGCTTCTCTTTTTTTCGCCGGGCCGGCTCTCCGGCCCGGCGGAAACGATCAATGGGAATAATTATTTACGGCTTTTTACCGCTTCATGTTCACCAGTTCTTCCAGCATCGTGTCGGTGACGGTGACGATGCGGGTGTTGGCCTGGTAGCCTCTCTGATAAATGATCATGTTGGAAAACTCGGAAGCCAGATCGGTACCCGAAGCTTCCAGGAAGCCGGGCAGCAGCGCAGGGCCGCCCTCACCCAGCAAATTTTCCATAGTGGCAGCCGCATCGCCGGCTGGCACATTGTTCAGATACTGTCCAGCCAGAGAACCGTTAGGAGCAAAAACGCTCATATCGCCAGAGCCTTCCATGGCCTTATAGTAGGGGCCTTCGGTATGGGTCAGACCGCTGGGATTGGTCACTGTAGCCAAGGCAATATAGCCGATAACGACCGGATCACCCGTTTTATCGTTGTTGCAGGTGATCTTGCCGTCTGCACCGATGCTCAGGCTGTTATAGCTGATGGGAGGATTGTTTTCATAACCCTCGTAGTTATTTTCCACTCCTGCTGCGGCTCCAGGGAAGATGGCGTCGCCCACCTTAGCTCCTGTGGGAGCATCTGCCTCCTGTGCGGCCAAAGGCAGACGCAGGGGAACCAGCTGTGTGCTGATGGCTTCGCCGCTGATACCAGGAGCTGCATCTTTGTTTACAGCACCTGTGGCGTCGTCCACTGTGGCGCTGCAGGTGGCAAAGCCATAGACGATGTTACCATAGCCATCGGTGATATATCCATTGGGGTCCACACGGAAATCGCCCACCTTGGACAGCATCAGACCATTATAGGGCCCCATGCCTACACCGTTTTTATCGCCCAGGAGGAAGAAACCATCTCCCTGGATACCCGCGTCACGGGCATTGCCGGTGCTTTCCATGTTCACAGTGGACATATCCAGATCAATGGTGCCCACGCTGCAGCCATAACCCGTCTGCCGGGGATTTGTGCCGCCCAATGTTTCTGTGCCGTCGGAACCGGCGGCCTGGGTGGAGTAAATACTCTCCTTAAAGGTAACTCTGCCCGGTTTATAACCATATGTATTCACATTGGCCACATTGTTGCCAACCACAGTCAATGCATCCATATGGGCTTTCATTGCGGAGATACCCGCGCTCATAGAGCCTGCCAAAGCCATGCTTCTATTCTCTCCTTTTTTGCGTCGCGGCAAACCGTGCCGGGGATTAGTCATTCGGACTGATCCCCAAGGCATCCTGTCGGTCCTGCCTTCTGTATTACAGGATCACGGCGCCGTCGATATTGGTAAAAATATTTTCTTTCATTTCATCCTGGGACATGGTGGTGATCACCCGGCTGTTGGGCACATTGATGATGAATGCCAAACTGCTGTCCAGGGCCAGGATATTGGTGGCGCCCTTGGCCTGCGCCTTTTCCACCGAACCATGGAGCTTTTCCAAAAGATCGGTTGTCACTTGGATGCCTCGTTCTTCAGCCCGGGCCATCGCATGTTTGGAAAACGACACCTGGCCTTCCTGCACCTGCATCTGCTGACGCAAAGCGGCATCAAAGGATACGCTTGGGGACGAGGTTCCTTGTTGCCTCTGGGAATGCACGGTGGAAAGCGGCTGCTGTCCAACCCGTTCGATCATACCCATTCTCCTTTCCCAGTTGCCCTTAGCCTACGCTTTGGGTTTCCTGGCCGTTTTCATCTCCGCCTTCGCCCGGCTCTTCCGGTTCTTCCGGCAGATCGGGCAGTTCGCCAATGGCCATGATATCGTTGAGAGCATACATTTCTCCATCCACGAAGATGACAGCCATACCCTGGTAAGTGCCGGTACCTGTTACGGTGCCCACCACTTCTTCCAGCTTGCCTTCATCATCCAACCGGCCCACGGTCACCGTTTTCCCTACAAGGGATGCGGCATAGTTGAGGGTGCTGGCATTGACCAAGGCTTCCAGGCCGTCCTTGACGGTAGAGAGCATCTCCACAGTGGACATCTGCACCAGCTGATTGAGCATCTCGCTGGTATCGGCGGTGTTGTCCATGGTCTGGTTTTGCAGCTGCTGAACCATCAGCTGGAGGAAATCCTCAAATTGCAGACCGGTGTCTTCACCTTCTTCGATCACATTGATGCCCTGTCTCTCCAGATCGGAAATGGAGGGACTTGAGGTCTTAGCGCTGTAAGCCGTATTCAGGCTGTTCAGCGACATAGGCATAAAATCATTGCTCATGAAGTTCCTTCTTTCTTGCTAAGCTGTCAAGAGGGCATCAGACCCAGGCGGAGTTTCTGGAGGAAATCCTCGCTCTGCCGGTTTTCCTGACGGCGCTGCTGCTGTTGCTGCTGGGATTGGTTCTGATTCTGGTTTTGCTCCTGCTGATTCCAGGGATTCTGTTCCGGGTTTTCCTGGCGCTGCACTTCCAGACGCACCGGAGCGGCCTGGCTGCTTTGCAGCATGAGTCCCAAAGAATCGGAATGATCCTTCAGCATCTGCAACGCTGTTTCATTGCTGGCCTGAAGCACCACATGCAAAGCGCCCTCCGGGCTTTTTTCCATCTGGATCACCAGTTTTCCCAGCCCTTCCGGCTCCAGCTGCAATTCCATCTTCTGAACATCCTGCTCCAAAGCCTTGGTAATGCGGGTGTTCAGCTGATTTTCTACATCCGGACTTTCCAGATCCAGTGTTTCAGGCTGTCCCACTTTCTGGGGCATCTGCTGGGTCTCCTGGAACAAAGGCTGTTCCACGCTGCCTGTCTGGGCCTGAAGAATGGTGTCATCCTCCGGCTTTGTGTCCCCAGCTCCATTCTGGAGCAGGGCATCGCTGTTTTCCGCCTGCTTGGGAGCTTCCACAGTCTCCTGAGTGCTCACCATTTCCACAGGCTGCTGCTCTGCCATGCCATCGGTCTGAGATACAACCGGCTGGGCCTGGACCATCTCCTCACCCTGTGTCTCCAGGACGGGCATTTCTTCCCCAGACAGCACTGGATTGGCCTCCTGCTGCACCGGCTGGGCCATTTCTACGCCCTGCAATGCTTCAGCCTCCACCGGCAGCACTTCTGCCATGGGCATCTGAGTGCCTTCTCCCTGGACCTGGGGCTGCATCACCGGCATCTGCTGGAAAAAGGGCAGCAAAACCTGGGCAGCGACACCTTGCACAGCAGCCTCCTGCTCCAGCTGCTCTCCGCCGTTTTCTGCGGGGGCTTCCGAAGGGGTTTGCTGATTTCCCTCTGCCTTTTTGTTTTCCAACAGGTTCTGGAAATCGCTTTTCTCCTTGTCCTGAGCGGTATCTTTCACCGGCCGGGCCGCAGTACTCTGCTGAGCCGAATAGATGGCCTGGGTCAGCTGCATGATCCACTGTGTATCGTTCATATTCATATCGTCTCACCTCCTTTCAATGGGAAGATTGTCATCAGGAAAGGGCGGCCATGGCCTTTTGGGCGGCCACCACTTCTTCGATGAACAACTCTTCCCCTTTCTGTACCGCTTTGCGGTATTCTTCCTGCTTTTTCTCCCGGAGCTTCTCCAGGGATGCGGTCTCCTGGCGGGCGGCTACCACCTGGCGGCGTTTCTGCTCCACTTCCTGCTGGCACTGAAGCACAGTCTGCCGCTGCTGGGCAATTTCCTTCTCCCAGAAACGCAGACCGCTTTCATAGCGCATAGCTTCAGCCACCGTGATGCCTTTCATTTCCGCCTGACGGAACTCCTCGTTCCACGCCCGGTAGCTCTCTTCCATCTGGCGCAGCCGCTCTTCCTGCTGCCGCATCTTCTGGATCAGGATCGCGTGCTCATTTTGAAGGCTCTCCAGCACCTGCTGTTTGTAGCCCAGCACGCTCTCCAGGGAAAACTGAAATTTTTTCACTTTCATTTCCCCTTTCCGTTACAAAAGCTTCCGCATCATGTTCAGGTCTTCTTCATAAGTAAACGCTTCGTTCACGCCTTGGCGCAAGAAGCTTTGAATGCCATCGATTTTACTCAAAGCCATATCCAGTTTGGGATTGGTACCTGCTTTATAGGCGCCAATGGACACCAGATCGGCATTTTTCTCATAAGTTCCCAGGATATCCCGAATCCGCGAGGCCAGCTGCTTATGTTCATCGGAAACGATGTCGGCCATCAGACGGGAAATGCTGGCCCCGATGTCAATGGCGGGAAAATGACTGCTATTGGCCAACCGCCGTGACAGAACGATGTGTCCATCCAAAATACCGCGGACGGTATCGGCAATAGGCTCATTGGTGTCGTCACCCTCCACCAGAACGGTGTAGACGCCGGTGATGGAACCCTTCTGGAAGTTGCCGCTGCGCTCCAGCAGCTTGGGAAGTTCGGCATAAATGGAGGGGGTATAGCCCCGGGACACCGGAGGCTCGCCCACGGCCAGGCCGATTTCCCGCTGCGCCATGGCAAAACGGGTGAGGGAATCCATCATCAGAAGCACATCCAGGCCCTGATCCCGGAAATACTCGGCGATGCCGGTAGCCACCGAGGGGCACTGTTTGCGCAGCATGGCGGGCTGGTCGGAAGTGGCTACCACCAAAACCGAGCGGGCCATGCCCTCTTCCCCCAGGTCCTTCTGCATAAATTCCAAAACTTCACGGCCACGTTCGCCCACCAGGGCGATCACATTGATGTCGGCCTTCACATTTTTGGCGATCATACCCATCAGGGTACTTTTGCCCACGCCGGAACCGGCAAAGATGCCGATACGCTGGCCCTTGCCGATGGTGAGCATACTGTCAATGGCCTTGACACCGAACTCCATCCGTTCCCGGATGGGCGGGCGGGCCATAGGGTTGACATAATGATTGTTTTCCACACAGAACAGGGTGCCGCCGGTGAAAGGACCTTTGCCGTCGATGGGCTGGCCCAGGGCGTTGATAACCCGCCCTTTGAGGAAAGGCCCCATCATCAGGCTCAACTGCCGGCCGGTGTTGCGGACAAAGTTTCCCGCCGAGATGCCGCTCATGTCGGAATAGGGCATCAGGAGAATCCGGTCGTTTTTAAAGCCCACCACCTGGGCCATCACCTGGCCACCGGCGCTGCCATTATAGATCTGGCAGATATCCCCCACAGCGGCCCGGCCGCCGGAGGCTTCGATGGACATTCCCACGATGTTTTCGATCTTTCCGGTGTAACTCACCGTTTCGGCTTCTTTGATCTGTTTGATCGCCTCTTCAAACATCCTGTCCACCTCCCTATGGCCGGTTAATTTTCGCCCAGGATCTCCCGTATGTTCTGCAACTGGGTGGAGGCGCTGGCATCGATGATGGAATCGGGCATCTCCACAATGCAGGTACCCAATTCATCTTCGGGCATGGGCACGATTTTGATGTGCTCCGAAAGCCCGGACAACGCCCCTGTCAGCTCCGGGGTGATCTGAGCCAGTTCTTTGGCTCCCACGCCCCCTACATAGATATGCACCCATTCCCGCCTTTTCAGCTTTTCGGTAGCCGTCTGGATCATCCGGGCAATGACCCCCCGGCTGCTTTTCAGGCTCACATGGATGACCTTTTCTGCAATGGTCAAACACAGCTCTTCCAGCTCGCGGCGGGTGTCGATGAGCATATTTTCCCGAGCCCTTGTGGCATCCTGCAAAAAAGCGTTGATCCGGGCGGCCTGGTTCTCCAGCTCTTGCTGAAGATGGGCCGCTCCTTCCACCTGGGCCTGGCGCAATCCTTCGGCATAGCCCTGGCGATAGCCTTCGCTCTGGGCCTCCTGCCGGGCCTGCTCTGCCGCCTCTTCTCCCTTCTGACGCTGCTGCTCCAAAAGTTCCTCCGCCTGACGGCGGGCATCAGCCAGAATCTCATCGGCCTGCACCTTGGCAAAACTGATGACGCTGTCGGCGTTGGCTTTTTCCTCGCTTTCCTCCGGGGTCAGCTCCCTGGAAGGTTCCGGAGGGTTTTCCTCCGGCGGAGGAGGCGGGGGTTCTATGATGATATCGTCCACATCTTTGAACACATACTGATCCACAGCGGGCTTGAGGAAGCTTTTGAAAATGTTAGGCAATGATATCGTCCTTTCCGCCCTTGATGATGATCAGCTCGTTGCGCTCCTCCAGGCTGCGGATGATGGCCACAATACGCTGCTGGGCCTCTTCCACATCCCGGATACGCACATTGGTGGTGATCTCCAGGTCGTCCCGGATGCTCTGAGCCATACGGGTGGACATATTGCTGAAGATCTTGCTGGCCACCTCGCTGTTGCTGCCCTTGAGGGCCAGCACCACATCCCGGGGATCGCAATCCCGGATGAAGCGCTGCACCGAGCGGTCGTCCATGGTGATGATGTCTTCGAAGACGAACATCCGCTTGCGGATCTCCTCCACCAGCTGTCCATTGTGCTCCGACAAACGGTCGAAAATACTCTTTTCGCTGGATCTGTCCAGATTGTTCATAATCTTTGCCACATAATCCACGCCGCCCACCTTCACATTGTTGGTGGCCATCAGGTTTGTGAACTTCTTCTCCATCTCGGCTTCGATGATCTTTACCGCCGCCGGAGAGGCGCTTTCCATGTTGGCGATGTTCTCCACCACCTTCATCTGGCACTGGGGGTCCAGCTCCTCGATGACCGCCGCCGATTTTTCCGGGTCCACATAGGAGAGCACCAGGGCGATGGTCTGAGGCCGCTCGTGCTGCAAGGCGGCATAGAGGGATTTCTCATCGGCCTTGTTGAGGAAGGAGAACTCCCTGTTTTTCAAAGACTTTGTCACCTTTTCCAACAGGCTGTCGGCTGCTTGGGGGCCATAGGCCTTTTCCAGCACCGCCCGGGCGTATTCCAACCCGCCTTCGGTCACCGCCTTGTTGGTCAGGCACATCTGATAATATTCATTGAGCACATCCTCGGTGGTTTCCGAGTCCAGATAGCCCAGGCGGGCCACCTCCAGAGTGATCTGCTCCACATCCTCCGGGTCCATATATTGATAGAGCTGAGAGGCTTTTTCCGTTCCCAGGGAAACGATCACCGCCGCAGCTTTCTGCTGCCTTGTCAGTTGCTGCCCATGGGAGCTTTTTGCCGTTGCGGCGCCTTCACTCATTCTGCTCCATCTCCTTCCTTCAGCCAGGCTTTCACCATCTGAGCTGCGATTTCCGGATTGTCTTCGGCAAATTTACGCACATCCTGGCGCAATTCTACGCTCTTTTCCGTTTGCATCTCCATGATATCCGCTCCCTCGGCGGCAGGAACCGGCGTCTGGAGCGCAGCTTCCGCCAAGGCCAACTGAGCCTCGGCTTCGGCCTTCTTCTTTTTCCGCCGCTTGGCCAGAAGCAGCACCACAATCAGCAGCACCACAAACAAGCCTGCACCGCCCAAAGCGGCATAGATCATCCACATTTCCACCTGCAGGCCTTCCTGAGCCGGCTGGGAAACCGTTTCCTCATAGAAGGGAGCCACCATCACATGGATTTTGTCCTGCTGCACATCTTCCCCGATGCCTGCGGCCCGGGCGATATGGGGATACAGAGTGGTTTCGTCCACATCCCCTGCGGTGGTCTCGTTGATGCTCACCGACACCATCAGATCGCTCACAGTACCCGCCACATGCTCGATCTGCTTCTTGTCGGTATCCACCAGATAATTTTTCTCACCACTGGAGCCCAGGATATCCTGGCCTTCCTGCACATCGTTTTCATCTTCGGGATAGGTGGGCACATCCGCATTGGTTGTGGTGCCCGCCGCACCGCCGGCCGTCTCGCCTTCTCCCACGGCCACCTGCATATCGTAGACCTTGGAACCGATGATACCTTCCCCATCGGTGCTGCCGTCCTTGGCCCAATCCTCAGTGGTGTAGTCCACAGAATCAGTATAAGTGCGGTCCACATCCACCACACTGCTGACGCTGACCTGCACATTCTCCGGTCCATACAGCGGGGCGAGCACCTGCATCACCTGAGTGCGAACCCGGTTGTTCACCTGCTGCTCCAGCTGCATCTTGAGGGCCGAAGTGTCCTTGGTATCCTTCAAACCATCCTCACCGGAATAGGTGTTGCCGTAGGAATCCACGATCACCACATTTTCCACGCTGAGCCCCTGGAGTGAGCGGGTCAGCAGATTGCGGATGCCGGTGGCCAGTGTGTCGCTCACCGTCTCGCCATCCTTCATGGTGATCTTGGCATAGGCCGAAGCCTCCACCATATTGCCGCTGTCCAGCACATAAGTGCGGTCTTCGCCGGGGGTGAACTGCACAGTGGCGTCCTTGACCCCTTCCATGCTGCGGATGACCGCCGCGGTCCGGTCCTGCAATTCATAGAGAATCAGCTGGTTCCGCTCGGCTTCGGTGGTCAGGCTTCCCACATGGTCAAAATAGGTGGAATAGGCAAAGCCCGAATTGGGATAGCCCTGCATCAGCAGCTGGGCTTTCAGGCTTTCTTCCTGCTCTTCCGGCACCAGGATGGTGCTGTCATCTTTGATTTGATAATCGGTGACACCGTTGTCCGACAGATAGGTCACGATGTCGCTCATATCGCTTTGATTCAGTTCGGTAAACAGCGTGACATAGGTCTTGTTCTGGCTGAGCACCACCACAACCGCGATGGCGGCCACCAATGCAATAAGCGCCGCCACCAGCAGGATTTTGACCTTTTTCCCGGCGCTTGTCCAGCGCTGTTTTCCTTTTTCCAAAAAGCTTTTGATTTTTTCTTGCACAGCCTTTGCCTCCGCTCCGGGATAAAATTACGCTGTTACATGCTGATGCGCATCAGCTCGCTGTATGCATCCAGCGCTTTGTTGCGCAGCTGCACCAGCAGCTCCACCGACATGGCGGCCTGTGTCTGAGCAATGGTCAGCTCAGCCGGGTTGTCCAGCTGTCCAGTGGCCAGCAGATACTGGGCCTCGTTTTTCGCCGCATCGGTTTCCTTCACATTGTCCACCGCCTGGCGGAACACATCGGCAAAAGGCAAAGAAGGCCCTTGGCTTTCGCTGGCGGAACCGGTCTTTTTCTCAGACACTTCTCCCCACAGCGGAAGGATCGGGCTCATGGTCTGTATTTCATTCATGTTTCCCATCTCCATCGAGAGTTTCTTTTACTATTTTACTTATTTTCCGATCTCCAGCCCCTTGGCCGCCACCTGCTTCAGCACATTAAAGGCAGTCACATTGGCTGAATAAGCCTGGTTTGCCGCCATGGCATCGGCGATCTCTTTCACCAGGTCCACATTGGGCATTTCCACATATCCTTGATCGTTGGCATCGGGATGCGTGGGGTCATAGACCAACTTAAAATCGGAAGGATCTTCTGCAATTTCGGCCACCCGCACACCGCCCTGCTGCTGGGGCTGGTTTCCCCGCGCCCGCTCCAAAGCGGCCTGAAAGGCAGTCTGATTGCTTTGAGACTCCAGCACTACCACCTTACGCCGGTAAGGGCCGCCCCCTTCGGTGCGGGTGGTATTCATATTGGTGATGTTCTCCGACACCACATCCAGGCGCAGCTGCTGAGCCGTCAGTCCAGAGCCCACCACATTCATCGAACTCAAAAAAGCCATTGGAAAGCCTCCTTATCCCCGGATCGCCGTGCGCAGAATAGAAAAATCACTGGAAATAGAGTCCATCACATATTGCAGCTGATAGCCATTGCGTGCCAGTTCGATTGCCTGCTCTGTGATATTGACGCCATTGTCATCCATCCGCGTACTTTCCTGGGCCTGATGGACTTCCAGCTGGGAATCCTCAATGGCCTCACGAAATGCAGCATTTTTGGTCTGCTTTTCTCCGGCTGCCTGACGAATGGCATGATCCAGTGATTCTTCAAAGGTTGCATATTTTGTTTTGTAGTTGGGGGTTTCGGCATTTGCAATATTATCCAAAATGCACGATTGCTTCGTCCACAAAAAATTCATGGACCGCTGCAGCATCAATGCTGAATTGCTCTCCAACAATCCCATTTTTATGTCGCCTCCCTGCATCTGATGAGTTTTTTATTCTTCACGATTCGACAATGTCAACAAAAAAAATTCAATACAGTGCATAAAAAACACCATATTGCCCTTTAATTGATAAATTTCTCATTGTAGTTCTTATTTTACTGCATATATCGTCGTTTTTCAAGGTGTTCCCTTTTAAA
Organism: uncultured Clostridia bacterium; assembly: GCA_938000015.1. Classification (GTDB taxonomy): domain Bacteria; phylum Bacillota; class Clostridia; order Oscillospirales; family Butyricicoccaceae; genus Pseudobutyricicoccus. Next base: position 17,450 of record CALLCY010000179.1, on the reverse strand, counting down.
ATGTAATTTTTTTTACTTTCCATTTTCAGCCTTTCGCCCCTGTATTTCCATATGATTCTATTCTTTTTCCCCATAAAAAAAGAACCAAATCGCTCAAAAAGCCGCCCGCTTTCCAGGAAAACGGGCGGCTACGCTAGTTTTTATAGGAGTCCTTACAATGTAAGTGCTCTCTCCAGCACCACGGCCATTTCGGCCCGGGTCATGTTGGAGCGGGGATTCAGCATCCCCTGAGGTGTGCCGGTGATGATGCCGTAATACACCATGGTGGCCATGGCGTCCTTTGCATAAGCAGACACCTGGGCTCCATCCCGGAAACCGTCGAGGAGGCTTTGATCTCCGCTTCCCAGACTCCAGCCCACAGCCTGCATGGTCCGCTTCAACAGTACCATGGCATCCTGACGGGTGATCGGATCCTTGGGATGAAAACCGCCATCGGGATAACCGGTGGCAATCCCCACTCCCTGAGCCACACGAATGGCCCGGCCATAATAGCTGTCCTGGGGCACATCATAGAAGCCATCCCCTTCCACCGCAGGCAGAGGGAACGCCCGATAGAGCATGAGCATGAAATCTCCCCGGGTGATCTGGCCTGCCGGCCGGTAAGTGCCATTGCCTACGCCGGTGACGATGCCATCCTGGAACAGGCTGTCCACCGCTCCCACAGCCCAGGCATAGTCGTCCATATCGGTAAAATACCGGGACCCGCTGGTTGCCGGCACTGTGATGCGGATCTGACCCTGGTAGATATTCCCCAGGCTGTCCTTCCCCAGATAGGTGAGCAAAGTGGTGCCTTGGAAGCCCGATCTGGCTACAAAGGTCACTTCTGAAATGGAGGGGCTGGAGGAGGGATAATACACCGTATCTTCCTGCACCTGGCTGGAAGAACTGCCCAGCCCTTCATAACGATAGTAAAGCCGTCCGCCATCGCTGGAGGGACTGGCAAAGGTGACCGAGACCAAACTGCCCAATCCCCGATCCTGGCAGGCCCGGACAAAATCATCAGCCCGGAAGGAAACTGTTCCCCCGCTGGTGGTATAGGAAATCACCGTGGGAGACGCCGGAGACGCCACCAAAATCCGCACCTGGCCTTCGAATTTGTCCCCGCCGGTGCTCCACCCAGTAAAGGGAATGGTCACTGTGCCGGAAAAATTCTTATTGGCCTCAAAGCGCACCTTTTCCAGGTAAGGACTTTGAGTGAAATAGTAATTGGTATAGGAGGACACCTTGTTGGAGCTGGAACTGCTGCTCTGATAATACAGCGTGCCCGACGAAGAGGAGGGCAGCGTAAAGCGCACATAATTCAGATTCCGGCCGGTCATATACTGAGAGATCTGATTGAAATCGGTATCGTCAAAGATCACTCCGCCGCCGCTGGTCACCTGATAATTCACCTGACTGCTGCCGGTCTCCACCCCGATCTCCACCGTGCCTTCCATCTTCACCCCGGCGGTATTCCAGGCGGTGTAGGGAATGGACACCGTGCCGACAAAGCCGCTCTTGGGCACAAAAGTCACCCGATCCAAATAGGGCGAGGAGGAACGGTAATAATTTTTGCTGGAGGACACCTTGCTGTCATAGGAGCCGCTGGAGGTGTAGTTGTAATACAGCGTAGCTTCGGAAGAGGAAGGCAGCTCGAAGCGCACATAGCTCAGGGTGCCGCCGGTGATCTCCTTGCAGACACTGTTGAAATCCTCGTCATCAAAGGTCACTCTGCCGTTGCTGTACGCCGAATAACGCACACTGCCACGGCCGATCTTTCCCACGGCGATCTCCACTTTGCCGGTGAACTGGTTGCCATTGATATCCCAAGCGGTAAATTCCACAGCCGCTGTCCCCCAGTAGCTGCTGTTTGCCACAAAGGTCACCCGGCGCAGATAGGGAGAAGAGGTACGGTAATAATTATTGCCCGCAGTGACACGGCTGTCATAGGAACCGCTGGAAGTGTAATTATAGTACAATGTGCCCACAGAAGAAGCAGGCAATGTAAAGCGCACATAGTCCAGAGAGTATCCGGTGACTTGTCGGGACAGGTTGTTAAAATCGGTGTCGGAGAGCGTAAGCTTCCCGCCCTGGGAGATGGAATAGTTCAGATCCCCCTGCAAGTCGGCGGCATTGATCTTGATCTTCACCCGGCCCCGGAAGGAACTGCCGTTCACATCATAGGCCGTATAGGGGACGATCACTTCCCCCTGATAATTGCCGCCAGGCACAAAGTATACATTGGACAGACTGGGCGTACCGTTGCGCCGGTACTGCTTTGCAGAATCCACCTTGGTTCCCGGCTGCTGTGCGGAGATATACTGGTAATACAGCGCACCGGCCTGATTGTCCGGCTGAGAGAAAACCACGCTGTCCAGATCCCGCCCTGTATAGACTTTGCACAGGCGGTTAAAATCGTCGGCGACAAACTGCACCGGTTGATTTCCCTTGGTGGAATAATAGATTTCCTCCCATTCTCCCACCTGCACTTCAATGGTCCCTTGGAAAAAAGTGCTTCCATCGGCATAGCCGGTATAGTTGATCACAGCTGTGCCGCTGAAATCGTCCTTGGGCACAAAGGTCACATCGGACAGCCCCATCTGCCCCAACGAGGGAGAAAGGTAATATCTTTCTCCGGTGCCTACGCCAAAGCCGGTATCCCCCTCATTTTGATAACGGTAATACAATGTCCCCTGGCGAGTGCCCACTGTCAGGCCGCTGACATAGCTGAGGGACCGGCCCAGCACATTTTGGCACTGGGTGCTGATGGCCGACTCCACCTGGGAAAAGTCCAAAGGCTGTCCGGCCTCCACCGACCGGGAGATCACCTGAGCGGTGTTCCGCTTGACGATGACTGTGCAGGTATCGGTGTAAGTAGCGCCCACCACCTTCGCTGTGATGGTGCTTTCGCCTTCTTTTTTCGGCATAAGATACCCGTTGCTCACCGCCACCACATCGGTATTGCTGCTGGTCCATTCCACATTACTGCCCAGCTGATCACCGAAAATCTCATACCCCAGGGTGTAGTTTTCCCCTTCAAAAAGGGTGATGGCACTATCTTTGAGCACAATACCCTGGACAACGACGGTGGCGTAAGCGACTTGTGTCGCTGAGGTAGCTGTGATCTGAGTTTTGCCCGCATTGATACCAGTGACCACCGTGGTCAGCTTATCACTGCTGATGGAAGCCACAGATTTATCCAATATGGCCCAGGTCACTTCCTGCGGCGCAGTGGAAGGAGATACAGCTGCTTGTAAAGTAGCCGTTTTCCCCGGCGCCACCTCTACCGTGGCCGGAGAGATCGTCACTCCCGCCGGATCGGAGGGAGAAACGGTGATCTTACAAGAAAGCACCGGCAAAGAAGGTTGTTCCCCCATCTTTACCGTCACACTCACCACTGCTTCTTTGTCCTGGGTGGTCTCTCCCACGCCTACCGCTGTCACCGTGGCATCAAAGGAGTTTTCCTTTGGCTCCACTTTGATACGGTTTTCATCCCCCGCTTTTACTTCCCATGCGATTGTGCCCTTGGCTTCCTGAAATGCATCCCAATCCATGGCGGCACTTGTACCATCGGCATTTTTCTTATTTACCGTGATCGACAGTGTGCTGGTTTCTCCCACTTTCATGGCAAGCGATTGATTGCTCAATGCGGCTGTATATGTGGCTTCCTCTGTTCCCGGCTCCTCCCCGGCATCTTCTCCTTCAGCCATCGCCGGAGGCATGAGAGAAAAGAGCATCAAAGCGGCCAGCAAAAAGCCGGTGAGCCTTTGGCGGAGATTCTTTTTTCCAACCATCATCCATTCTCCTCCTTGCGGAATAAAACGGCGGGGACAGGGCGCTGTCCCCGCCGTTTGGTCACTGGTGTGTACTGTTTTTGTCCTTCGTTTGCTAGGAAACAATTACCCAACCGCCTCTGACCACATTGTCCAAGCCGGTTTTGTTCGCCTGATACTCCAGCACGATTTTGGATTTTGTACTGTTGCCACTGGCATCTGCAATATATCCATCGCTGAACAATGTCAATGTATCGCCTTCCCGGACGCCGGAGTATGTGAAAGTAAAGGTACTGCTGATGGAACTGTTGGTAACCGGGAGCAGTTTATCCACATTACCGCCCATATGCTTAATGAGCACCTTCTTGCCCGGAGTAACCGTTCCGTCATCTTCCAAAACAGCATCTGATTCGCTTCCCGTTTTGCTCTTGTTCAGCATGGCGCAAATCTTCTGTGTATCGCCATTTTCCGGAATCCAATACAGGTTCTCGGAGAAATTCAGCGTCAGGCTGCCTGTAAAAGTTCCGTCACTCTTCTTTACGCCGTTGGCACCGGGAGCATACAGAACAGGAGGTGTTTTATCTGGGATATGCACATTGGATACCGCTTTAAAAGCGTATTCTCCACCCAATACATTCTTTGCCACCGCAATGCAATAATAATTGGTGGCGCTTTGGGGGTCCATGTCTTTTGTGAAATCCTGGGTAAATTCCTTGTCTGCTTTGGTTGTGGTATTGCCGGTCGCGCCAGGGGAACCGCCATCTCCCTGACCACGAAGAACAATTTGCTCTATGGTGTCTCGAATTTTCTTTCCTTCGCCTTCCTTTGCCGGCGGCTCTGCATACAAGTCAAACCAGGAATACCCGCCTGTACCGGTGCGCATGATCGCCCCCAGTACAGTCATTGTGTCTGCCTCATTGCCAGCTGCCGTCTTAAATTCCTCCAGCTTACTGCTATCCACATACTGTTGGAATTTTTTATTGAAGATATCGGGGAGCTCCGTACCTGCAAAGAGCACATAGTTCAAATCCGCATCTTCCGAAGTGGTGAAACCCACACTGGGGCTCAGCTCCTGCATGATGATATAAGGCTTCACCACATCACCGGTGGTAAACCGATAGCAATACACCGGAGAATACACCTGAGAAGTGCCTTTGATGACGAAGTAGACCACATAGTCCTGGTTGGGTACCAGATCCTGCACCGTTACCGTCTGAACACTGGCGCCGCAGGTGAGGGAGCCATATTCCACATCCTCACTGACCAAATACCGCCCTGCATCCACAATTGTGTTGTAAGAAGGCGTGGATACTGGTGCTATGAAATGATCTGTCCCATCGTTTTCGATTCCGTCATCCAAACCGGACTGGGGCAATTCCTTGTAATCCTTCAAATCCGATCCGCTGGGGCTATAATCCTCCCCTTTGGTGCCGATGGTGCTTACATCGCCTCGCTTGGCCACCACCCAGTAGATCGTGCCCACCCGATCCAACATCAGATCCATGCGCACCACCGAATCACCAGGGGTAAATGTAGGCCGGTCACCAATGAAGTGAGGAGCTGTCTGATCCCGGAAAGGCTTATACAGGGTCAAAGTGGAAGGAACACCGATGTTGGTCAGGTCTTTCCCAACTAGATTGTTCCAGCTTTCCTCCCAGCCGCCCACACCCATGCGGGCCAGATTATCATTGCTGCCTGCAATGGCGTTTACATCCATCTGTACCGTGCCATTCCAGGTTTTCCGATCCCCTTCGCCATTGACTTTGATGAAGTGAACAGCATATTCATAAACCGTGCCTTCCTTCACTTCATTCAACTGCGGGAATGTGGGCGTCGTCGCCTCGGGATCCCGGGCATCCATCTGCATACTGGCGCCGCTGCGCTTGGTGTTGCTGTCGATGGTGATGGTAATGGTGTCTTTCTGATTCACCTTTTTCCAGGTCCCGCTACCACCGGTTCTTTGATACAAATCAAATTCCACAGTGGTATCCGACCAAAGGATCATATCCCAGCGAATACCATCCTCCACCTTGTCTGTGGACACCGGGTCCATCCGCCAATACAGATCCAGCTCCGGTTTGCTGCCGCCGTCGCCGGTATCGATCTCCGTTTCGGTGTTGCTGCCAGCAGACAGGTTGACCTGTGCAAACACGGTGGTAAAGGAAGGCAATTTGGTAATACCCATCACATTTTTGGTTTCCGAAGTATCGGCAATGCCCTGGACCTCAAAATAATAGGTGGCGCCGCTTCTCAGGTTCAATGCGCTCTGGGTTTTGTCGTCCTTTGTGGGGAAGGTCACCACAGTTTTTCCCTGTTCCAGCTTGATCTCGGCATACCGATAATCAATGACCCAATCGGCTGTGTTTTTATCCACAGATCCTGTGGCCTCTGTCACTTTCTGAGGCAGTCCGCTGCCGGTATCGGCATACAGAACGATCTCATTTCGGAGGATATTGGCCATTCGATTCCGGGCATCATTTTTCTCTGCGTCAGTGGAAGCCGTAGTCACCGCTTCATACAGGCTGACCAAAGTGGTGTTGGTCTCTGCGTCCTGCACCGCTTCGCTGAACACCAGACGGATGTCGGTATCAGCCAGGGGGTGATCCTTTTCCTCAGCATTATACCGGGTGAATTCCTGGGTCACAGTAGGCGCATTGGGGTCCAGGGTGTGAATGGTGATCATTTTCACCGAGGCCGAGTAGTTGCCCGCTTTATCCTGGGCCACATAGTAGAGGTCATAGGCCGTTTCCTTGGACAGACCGCTCACATTGAAGGTCACATCTTTTCCAGCTGTCATGGACACCTTGCCGCTTTTCAGCGCGTTCATACCGGCGGCCACCTGGAGCTTAGCCGTATCGCTGGTCAGATCCACCTTCCCCGACTGGCCGGCCAAAGGCTTGGGATACTCTGTCCCCTGGGGCACGACGACCCAGTACAGAGTACCGGCTTCATTCAGGTTGGCATAAAGCCCCACCGAAGTTTCCTTGACATTGTTGACGGTGGGTTCGGTCTGGAAGACCGGCGGCGTTTTGTCCACAGTGGTGAAGGTGAGCTTTTTCACCGCAGAGCTGCTGCCGCCCTCGATGTCGGTGAGCCACAGATACAGATCATAGGACTGCAGCTCTTCCAAAGGCACATTGTTTACATCAAAAGTATAGGGTGTGTTCTTGCTCACATCCAAAGAGCCATAGCCCAGGTTGCCGGTGACGGCATTGGCCTTGAAGTCCTCGCCGGTGGGGGCCTTGGAGCCCTTGGGCAAAACCGCATAATAGAGACGGCAGGTCTTGGTGGCCATGGTGGTCACCTGGGCCGATACATTGGTCACACGGGACAGATAGGGATAGCCTGTGGCAAAGGCCGGCACGGTGTTGTCCGGGGTGGTGAAAGAGATGACCTTCACCGGGCTTTGATCTTCCCGGGCATCCACAAGCACTGCCGACAGATAATAGGCGCCATCAGAAGTGAGGCCGCTAATTTTGGCGGTGGCCGTCTGGCCGGAACCGGTGACAGACACACTGCCTTTTTTCAGAATGGTGCTGCTATACGAAGGGGGATTGATCAGATCCTGGGCATTCACCGAGCCATCGGTCACCGAAGTCACCGCCCAGTAAATCGTTCCCTTTTTGTTGGCGGCAAACTTGGCTGTGGCAGTGGTGGGCGCCAGGTCGGTGATCTGGGGATAACCTGCCAACATACGAGGATCGGAAGAGGATTCTGCCGCCGCTTCGGTATCCATCACTTCCCCATCGATATTGGCTTCCACACCAGGGCGGATGATGATCTGATCGGGCAGCATGGATACCGTGCTGCCGTCGGCGTTGACCGTCAGGTTGGCCACATCGCCGTCACCGGTGACAGTGGTGCCCACATCCAGATTCAGCTGATCCACCGTAGCCCCCGCGGCAATGTGCAGGGTGGAGCCGGTGGCTTTTTCGTCAATGGTGATGGTCTGCACCTGCCCGGCCTCCACACCGATGTAGGATTTGGGGGTAAAGTTGACCACCTTTTTCACATTGCCGGAAAGTTTGAGAACCCGGCCGTCCTCTGCATCCAACTGGATCTCTTTAAGGCCATAGCCGCTGGCCGTCCGATCCACAATATAAGTATCGGTGCGCACGCTGGTCACATCCACCGCGCTGTCACCTTCCACCCGCAGGGACACCTGCTGGTTTTTCAGGTTGTCCACAATGATTTTGGAGCCGTTCACATTGCGCAGCACCAAGCTGTCGTCGCCGCCTTCGCTGACGCCGCCGCCGCTGAGGACGATCTCACCCAGCACGGTGACATTCTCCAGCAGCACATTGCCCAGATCCACACCGGATGTCACATACAGGTTGCCCGCAATGGTGGTGTTTTTCAGTGTGGCGCCGGATGCAGTAATCAGCACATTGCCGTACACACTGCCCAGCTGATACTCTTCTGCTTTGGATACGGGAGTACCCACTGCGTTGACCACCATGATGGCGGTCTCGCCCCGGGTGATGGGGTTATGAGGCCGGAAGCTGCCGTCGGGATAGCCGGAAATCAGCTTATAGCTGGCGGCCGTATCCACCAATCCACGGCTCCAGCTGCTCAGCTCACGGCTGTCGGTGAAGCTGGTGCTCTCACCCACGCTGGCCTGCATCATCAGGTTGCGGGCCAGAATCACAGCGGCTTCCTCCCGGGTGATTTCCTTGGTGGGAGAGAAGGTATTTTTGGATGTGCCGTTGATATAGCCCACATTGTAGGCAATGGCCACATCGTCTGCATACCAGTCGCTCTCCTTCACATCTTTGAAAGGAGTTGTTCCGATTTTCTTATAACCGAACGCACGGTTAATGATGGTGACGAATTCCGCCCGGGTGATATTGTTGTTCGGGCGCAGATTGCCCTGAATATCTCCCCGCATAAAACCCCAATTCACCATTTTGTCCAGATAGGGCTGCATATAACTGGCCGCCTGAGCCTCTCCGCTCCACTGGGGCATCAGCCCAATCAGCATGGCCAGCGTCAGCAAAAGAGCACTGACGCGCCGCAAGGCATTTCTGGGTCTCACATTCTTCCTTCTCATGCTGCTACTATCGTCCTTTCTTGCCAAACGGCATCCATGCTAATTGGATTTCTTTTGAAGCTGTATGGAAAAAACCGCTTCCCGAACCATGCTTTCCTCTTCCCGCAGCAGATTCAAAAACTGAGCGGCATACAAAGGCTCCTTCCGTGAGGAAGGCCGCTGCCGCAAAATCTTCACCCGCAGCACAAGAGGCTGGCTGGTCACCGGAATGACCACTTCCATCTGCTCCCCTTCCTTCAGCTGGGCATCGCAAAAAAAGGCAATGCCGCCACAGCTGAGGTCGGCGCTTTCAATGGGCAATCGGCCTGTGGGAAGATAGGCAAAGCTTTGAAACTGCACCGGTATCCGCAGATTTTCCCGGACTTTGCTGCCCAGATCCCTTACGACTTCCACCCAGAGCATATTATCCCGGCGGCGAACCACATGGCCTTCGGCCGCGACACAAGGGCCATCGGCCCCCACCAGGCTGATGTAGTCCAGATCCCAAACCAGCTTTTCTTCGCCATGGGAAAACTCCAACCGCCACATGGGTTCGCAAAGCTCCTGCGCCGACTGGCAATGGGCTATCGCTTCTCCCTCGCTGTCCAGCACCAGGTATTTATGCATCACTGCTTTTCTCCTCCTTCTGTTCCAGCCGCTGGGCCCGCTGCCGCCGGAATTTCTCCGGGTCATCCGGGTCGAAGTTCAGAAAATACACATATATTTCCACAATGGCTTCGTACAATTCCTCTGGAATTTCACGCCCCAGCTCCATCTGGGAAAGCACTGTGGCCAGAGAATTGTCCTCGTAAATGGGCACACCGCTGTCGGTGGCCACTTCCACGATCTTCTCCGCCATGTTGCCCATGCCCGACGCCACGATTACCGGCGCGCTCTGACCTGGACCATATTGGAGAGCCACCGCCCGCCGGGGGCTTTGTTCGCTAGATTTTGACATTTACGCTCCTCTTCCCTTCAAACAGGTGGGGGAACACATCGGTGATGGCCAGGGGTTTCTCCTCTTTTACCACCCGGATGCTCTTCCCATCCAAGCCATGGCTCTTTAAAATCTCCCGCATATCCTGGGCGATCACTTCGCCGTGACGGGACATGGTCTCCGGCCCATAGACTGAAAGGTCCACCTGACCGCCGGATGCTCCCAGAGCCATCTCTAAAAATCCCAGGTTCTGGATATCCATCTTGAAGAGGAACTGGATCTTTCCCTCCTGGCTTTTTCCGGCTTCCGATCCTTTCTCTTCATCCTGGGCATCCGGGTCCACCCAAAACTCCCCATAAGACATCTTCCCGTCCCATTCCATGGGCAAAAGCCCATGGCGCAGGGGCATATACACGCTCTCGTTGATCAAAATGGCCCGGATGATCTCCTGAAAAGCCTCCTGGACCTGGCTGCCGCATTCCCCCCGCAGGGCGTATTGGGCCAGGCTGGCCAGGCGTTCGGAGAACACATCCTGCTGGGAAGCCTGGGTAAAGGGATTTTCCCGCAACAGTTTCAGCAGGGACGCATCGTCCAACCGGTTGAGCCCCTCCAGCACATCCCCATAGCCGCTCAGCTGCCGGAATGCGGAAAGCAAACCTCCCTCTCCCCCGTTTTCATAGCGGGTGATGTTGAGTACCAGCAGCCGCAGCAAGGACCGGGCCGTCCCCAGATCGTGGGTGCGCTCCACATAGTTTCCCAGATAGGGCACGATCTCTCCTTGGAGCAGCTTCAGGTTTTCTCCCCGGGCGCCCGCTTCCAAGCCGTTTTCCAGCCGTGCCGTCATATCCAACAGCTGGTCGTGCCAGCTTTTGGGCAGATAATCGGGGAGCTGCTTTAAAATCTGCATCATGGTACGGCCGATATGGTCGGTGGACGAAAAATCGCTGTACCGCTTGAGAAAGCCCAGGATATCCTGCCGCACCCCTTCACTGGGGATGGTTTGATACGCCTGGCGCAACAGAGAGAGCAACGGACCGGAAAACCGGTTGCCCGATTCCATTTGGGTGAGAAAAAACTGCCGGAAGCCCTCTCCGTCCATGCGGAACAGCTTGAGAAATTCAGATATTTCCTCTGCCAACCCTGCCTGAAGGCCGGGTGTCAGCGCCAGCCCCCGCAGCCAAGTGACTGCCTTGAGAATCTCCGCCCCCAAATCGGGAGCTTCCCGCAGGTTCTGCAAAAAGACCTGGAGGTTGGAATCATACCGCAGAGCCGTAGACTGCAATGCGTCATCGGCGCCGCTTTGGTCGGTTCTGGCATCCGGACGGCCCACTCGGGTAGGGTCGGGAATATTTTGGATCTGTGTATCGTTGGGCTTGACGGTGGTAGGTACGGTCCGGTTGTTGTTTGGCCCGTCATAATTGGGTACCGGATTTGTGACCCCCATCAAATTCGCCATAATCTATCACCTTTTCTTTTGGGGCGCGCCCCAAGCCGTTTGCAATTTTTCAGGATGGAAATGACATTTTCTATCTGTATGCTCTTAATCTTTTGAAAATCCTGCCGATAAAAAATCAGAAGTAATATAAAAAGGAAGGGTTCTGCATATGAGTACAGGCAACGACAGCATCTTGGATGCATACCTTTTTGAAACCAATAGTCTTCTGGAGCAGCTGGACAGCATTGTGCTGGCCGCTGAACAGCAAGATACCTTCTCTGACGATGACATCAATTCCATCTTCCGCATCATGCACACCATCAAAGGCTCCTCGGCCATGATGGAATACAATTCCCTCATGACCATCGCTCATCGGGCGGAAGATCTTTTTGCCATCATCCGGGAACAGTCCATCGCCATTGTACCGGAGTCGCTCCGTCCGGATCTGTTCGATCTTCTTTTCCAGACCATCGACTTTTTCCGTCAGGAAATCGATCACATTGAAAACGGGCAGTCCCTTACAGATGATATCGACACCCTTTTACAAAAAATTAATAGCTTTATCACACAAATTCAAGATGGCGAGGCCAATGCCCAAGATGAGGCAGCGGCGGCATCTTCTTCCGCATCCGGCGCCTTCCCTTATGTGCTTCAGATCTTCTTTGACGAAGGCTGCGGCATGGAAAACCTGCGCGCTTTTATGCTGGTAACCTCCATCAAGGACATCTGCGGTGAAGAGGAATTCTCTTATTATCCCGCCGATGTGGAACACAATGCCTCCACCGCTGCCCAGATCATCGAATCCGGTTTTCGTCTGGCCTTCGCCAAGGCCAGCGACCGGGACAACGCCATCCATGTGGTCACCGATATGGGCTTTGTGCGCACCTATCAGGTGATCGATGAATCCCCGGACACAGAGACCGAATCTGAACCGATCCCCGAACCGGCTCCCCAACCGGAACCCGTCGTGCAAAGCGCATCTCCTGCTCAGCCGGAACCCCAGCCAGAACCTCATCCGGAGCCTGTCAAAGCTTCTTCTCCTGCTCCGGCCCCTGCCGCTCCCTCCGCTTCCAAAGCAGAGAGCACCGTTCATCACAAGGAAAGCCTGATCAGCATCAATCTGAGCAAGCTGGACACCCTGGCCGCTGTGGTGGGTGAAATCGTCATCACCGAATCCATGGTCACCGCCTCCCCTGACCTGAAGGGGCTGCGCCTGGATTCCTTCACCAAATCCGCCCGTCAGCTGCGCAAGCTCACCGATGAGCTGCAGGATGTGTCCATGTCTCTGCGGATGGTGCCGGTGTCGGCCACTTTCCAGAAAATGAACCGTATTGTGCGGGATATGTGCAAAAAATTGGGCAAGCAGGCCCGTCTCACCCTGATCGGCGAAGACACCGAAGTGGATAAAACCATTGTGGACAGCATCGGCGACCCCATTATGCACATTGTGCGCAACTCCATGGACCATGGCATTGAAGACACCGCCCAGGAGCGGATCGACGCCGGCAAAGACCCGGTGGGTCAGATCATTCTGTCGGCCCGCCACACTGGCAGCGAAGTCATCATCGAAGTCCAGGACGATGGCAGAGGCGTCAACTACGATGCCGTTTTGAACAAAGCCATCAACCAGGGGCTGGCCATGCCCGGGGTGGACTATTCCCACCGGGATATCCTCAATTTCCTTCTGGCTCCGGGCTTTTCCACCAACACCGAAGTCACCGAGTTCTCCGGCCGGGGCGTGGGCATGGATGTAGTAAAGAAAAATGTGGAAGATGTGGGCGGCACCATCACGATCACCAGCGAGCCTGGTCAAGGCATGACCACCACATTGAAGATTCCTCTGACCATGGCCATCATGGACGGTATGGAGGTATCGGTGGGCAATTCCGTCTTCACCATCCCCATCCACAACATCCGGCAGTCCTTCAAGATCCAGTCCAGCGACTTGATTCAGGATGCCTCCGGCGGCGAACTGTTCAAGCGCATGGGCCAATTCTACCCGGTGGTGCGTATGCGGGATCTGTACCACATTCCCGAAGGACGGGAAAATGTGGAAGACGGCATCCTCATTTGGCTGGAATCGGGAGAACTTTCTTATTGCCTGTTCGTCGATGAACTGCTGGGCGAACAGCAGGTGGTTGTCAAGCCCCTGCCCAGCTATCTCAACAGCTTCAACATCAAGAGCCGCGGCATCGCCGGATGCACCATCCTGGGTGACGGTAACATCAGCATCATCCTGGATGTAGGCAATTTGTATACCCCCATTCACTAAGGCACAGGAGGCATAGGACAATGGACGAATATGAAATCTTCTCCCAGGAAGCAGATTCCGAAGAGCTGGAGACTGCTTCTGTTCTACAAACCAATCAGAAATATCTCCTTTTTCAATCGGGTGGACTGTTGTTCGGCGTCGTAGCCGATTATGTGGTGGAGATCATCACCAACCACACCGTCACCCATCTTCCCCTGGTGCCTGATTATGTGAAGGGCATCATCAATCTGCGTGGACAGATCATCCCCATCGTGGATATCCGCCTTCTGCTGGGACAATCGGACGAAAACGCCGACTGTATCATCATCCTGAAAATCGACGAAATGATGGTGGGCATTCTGGTGGACACCGTCCAGCGCATGATCGATCTGGATCAGCAGAAGATCCTGCCCTCCCCCTCCTCTGAACGCCGCAAGCTGGTATCGGGTATGTGTTCCCTCCCCGACGGGCAGACCATGTTAGCTTTTGACTGTGCCCAGCTTCTGGGGGTTTCCTACTAATCTATTCTATATAAAGAAAGGCCGTGGATCGTTTTGGATATTCTGCGCGACATCTCCATTTCAGACAAAGATTTTCGTCGGCTGGTGGAGTTCATTCAAAAAAACTACGGCATTGATTTAAGCAAAAAAAGAACGCTGATCACCAGCCGTCTGTCCCATTCGCTGCGTCAACGGGGATACACCGAAATGGCGCCCTTTCTGGAGCATCTGTTTTCCACCAAGGACCCGGATGACCTGGAATTGATTCTCAACAAACTGACCACCAATTACACCTATTTTCTTCGGGAAACCGATCATTTTACCTTCTTTCAAAACAAAATACTGCCGGAATTGGCAGTGATGCACAAACACGACAAGGTGCTTTCCATCTGGAGCGCCGGCTGTTCCAGCGGCGAGGAGCCTTACACCCTTTCCATTTATCTCAAGGAATTTTTCGGCTCCCAGGCGTCCCAGTGGGACACCCGTATTCTGGCCACCGACATTTCCCAGCAGGCGCTGGCCAAGGCTCAGAAGGGCCTTTACCAAATGCCCGCCGATATGCCCGACGCTTGGGTGCGCCGGTATTTTACCAAAGACCATGCTTCCGGGCTGTATCAGGTGACCCCTGCCATTCGCAACAATGTGATTTTCCGGCCCTTCAATTTGATGGACCCCATCCACTTCCGAACCAAGTTCGATGTGATCTTCTGTCGGAATGTGATGATCTATTTTGACCAGCCCACCCGGAACGCCTTGGTGCGCCGGTTCTGGGAAGCTATGCGGCCGGGTCCGTCCTCTTATTTCTTCATCAGTCACTCGGAATCCTTGGGCCAGACCCCATTGTTCCGTCTGGTGGCCCCCTCTATTTATCAAAAAAAGTAGCGGTTCCCGCTAGAATAAGAAAGGATCTTTTTTATGTTGTCCCAGCAAAAACCCATCCGCGTTCTGGTAGTGGATGATTCGCTGGTCGCCCGCAATATGATCACCAAAGGCCTGGAGAGCTATCCCCGCATCCAGGTGGTGGGGACCGCTGTCAGCGCCGCAGACGCCAAAAACAAAATCACTCAACTAGCCCCTGATGTGGTAACCATGGATGTCGAAATGCCGGGGATGAACGGGATTGATTTCCTAAAAAGTTTTCTCCCTCAGCATCCCATCCCGGTGATCTTGGTCTCTTCTTTGAATCTGCGGGTGTTTGACGCTTTGGCTGCAGGGGCGGTGGATTTTGTCCGCAAGCCCGATGGTGCCGAAAGCACTTCTTCTTTCCTTCGTTCTCTTTGCAACAAAATTATCGTGGCCTCCTGCGCCAAAATTCGCCGGGAAACCATCCACCGGCCTGCGCCGTCCCTCTCTGCGGCGCCTGCTTCCCAAGTAATCAGCGGCGGCCTTTCTTCCCATACACTGGACAATGTGATCATCGGCCTGGGCGCCTCTACCGGCGGCACCGAAGCCACTCTGGAAGTGCTCAAACGGCTTCCGGCGGACACCCCGGGCATAGTGATTGTACAGCATATGCCTGTGGGCTTTACCAAGATGTATGCCGACCGGCTCAATCGTCTGTGCCAGATGGAAGTGCGTGAGGCGGTAAACGGTGATGAAATTCACCGTGGCCTGGCGCTCATCGCCCCGGCCGATTACCAGGCCCGTGTGGTACGCATGGGGAACCGGTACACTCTGACCTGCCAGAGCGGGGAGAAAGTCAGCGGCCACCGGCCTTCGGTGGATGTGCTCTTTTCCTCCATGGCCACCAGCGTCAAATGCCCCATGGTGGGTATTATCATGACCGGTATGGGCCGGGATGGAGCCACAGGGCTTTTGCAAATGCGTCAGGCAGGAGCTTACACCATCGGTCAGGATCAGGAATCCTGCGTGGTTTACGGCATGCCTGCCGTGGCCAAGGAGATCGGAGCAGTCACCGTCCAGGCCTCCTGTGAAAACATCGCCAGCGTGCTGATGACCCATCTGAAAACTTTGAAATAATTTTTGTGAATCAATAAAAGCTCGGCAGGATAAAGTTCTGTCGAGCTTTTTGTTAAATAACAATAGAAATAGAAAATGCTCCCTCCGCCTTGGGCGGAGGGAGCATTTTTGTGCATTTTCCAGATTCTTTTGGAAATTACTGCAGCAGCTGCAGCACACCCTGGGGAACCTGGTTGGCCTGAGCCAGCATAGCCTGAGCGGACTGGATCAGGATGTTGTTCTTGGTGTAAGCCATCATCTCGTCGGCCACATCGGTGTCGCGGATGGTGGACTCGGCGTCCTGGATGTTCTCTTCCATGACGCTCAGGTTGTTGATGGTGTGATCCAGACGGTTCTGGGTAGCGCCCAGAGTACCACGCACATCGGACACATAGTTGATGGCGGACTTAATCACATCCACAGCGGCCTTGGCACCTTCCTGGGTGGAGATGTCGATGCCATCGATACCCATGGAAGTGGTATGGCAGTCATTGATGGAGACAGTCAGCTGGTTGAAATCATCACTGGTATCGCCGATCTGCAGAGTCAGACCTTTGCCAGTTGTGGCGGTGGAACCCGCAGGAGCCTTGAAGTTCATAGTAGTTGTATTTACTTCCGGCTTGTAGCCTGTCTTCTGCTCGATCAGATCGGCCATACCTTCCACATCGGCCTGAGCTACTGTAGCGCCGTCTGCAACGACAATGGCATTAACATTGGAACCAAGAGCCACAGCTTCTTCCTGTGTCTTCACAAAGGCAAAGTTCTTGCCACCAATTGTAAACACATCGCCCATAGTGTAATCCGCTGCAAAATCAATGGACTGGAAGGCATCTGCACCCTTAGTGCCGCCCACTGTGGCCAAGCTTGCCGTCTTATCTGCGCCACTCGCATCCCAATCCTGTGTAACACTGACGATTTCGATGCTACCGCCCGCAGTCTTACCAGGCATGCTAACCTTCCCAGTACCATCCGCAGCTTTAAAGCTTTCACTCAACGCAGCGTTTTCCTTGGCAGCAGTTGCAAAAGCGGTAGCCAATTCGTTCGCAGTAGCCTTCGCACCATCTGCCAAAGCAATCTCTGTTCCATCAGCAGTAATCAGCTTCTTATTTGTGCTGTCAACAGTCAAGGACAACTCAACAGACTGATTTTTGCCATTGGCATCCTTATAGTTTATAGTTGCGGTCAGAACATCATCATCCTTCAAACCGCTGGTAATAGCGGTAAAGGTAATATCCTGGCTTCCTTTCACTGCTGCGTTATCTGTCAATTCCAGACCGGAAATAGACGGAATATCTGCGCTGCCAACGCCGCCACTGCCCAGAGAGCCGTCCAGCAGGTTGATGCCGTTGAAGTTGGAGGAATCAGCAATACGGTTGATCTCCTTCTTCAGCTCGGTGACTTCCTTCTGCAGCTGCTCGCGGTCAGTGCCGTCATAGGTGCCGTTGGCCGACTGGTCGGCCAGCTCCACCATACGGTTGAGCATGTCATGGACTTCGGTGAGAGCGCCTTCAGCGGTCTGCACCAGGGAGATACCGTCCTTGGCGTTCTTCTGAGCCACATCCAGACCGGTGATCTGGGCACGCATCT
>CALLCY010000178.1:0-43926 GCA_938000015.1 uncultured Clostridia bacterium | reverse complement strand
CACTCCTATTCGCTCTTCTTTTTTCTATTTGTCACACATCATTGTAACACCTACAATATTTTATAGATCCAGGGAGTGGACGGCTTGACAGGGATGCAGAAAAGAGATAAAATACCATTTATGTATCCCCAAATGGAGAGATGTCCGAGTGGTTTAAGGAGCTGGTCTTGAAAACCAGTGATCCCGCAAGGGACCAAGGGTTCGAATCCCTTTCTCTCCGCCAATGAAAAAAGGCCCTCGCTTTTGTAAAAAAGCGAGGGCCTTTTTGATGTTTTTAAAATTGGGCATAGACGAATTGGGGAGCGCTGGACAGGTTAGCCAGCATGAGATAGCCGTAAAAAACCAGGAGCAGAAGGTAAAAGAAAGCCACCTGAGCAAAAAAGCGGAAGCGCTCATTCTGGCAGACCCTGTGAAGCGAATTGATAAAGCCCTTCATTCAGTTTCACCCACCCTTCTCTGGCGATGTGTGTGTTGTCCTCAAAGAAATAGGGAGTGTATTCATAGGAGGAAAGATCCAGAAGTTCTGCTCCATAGTCCTGGGCAATGGCCTGGATCTTTTCATAGTACTCCTGGCGCTTGTCGGCGGACAATCCCATATAATCATACCAGGGGCCGTTGAAAGGCAGGCTCACCAGCAAAGGCTGGATCTGAAGATCCTGGCACACCTTCAAAAAGCAGATCATATCCCCATATTCCTGGGAGCTTAAATAGTCGGCTTTTGTTGCAGAGCCTTTTTTGCTTTTGATGTAGTTGTTTTTGTACAGGTTATAAAAGCCGTTGTCCATGCCAAAGGAATTGGTGGTGTTGGCTTTGGCGCCGTCCACCGCGGCCTTTTCGCTGAGGGTTTTCCAATCAGGCTCAGGGGCGCCCTGGGGATATTCCTGGGAGGAAACACCTCCGGCCAGGGCTTTGAGGGAGAGGGAGACCATGAGCTTATCCTCCAAAAAGCTCAGATAGATCTTGCAGGACAGCTTTTCCAGGAAGGTGGCGTCTTTTGTGAGATAGACCCGCTGGTAGCTTTTTACCCGTTTGGCCATAGCCGGATCGGCCTTGAGCAGTTTGTCGGTGCGCTCCAGGATGTAGTTTTTGGTCTCCTCCGACAGATGGGGATTTTGCAGCATCTGAATGTAGTTGTATTCCGAGAAGCGGGAGGTATACACCTGGCTGGATACACCCTTGCCTCGGAACCACTGAGGCGAGAGAATGAATACCGCCTGTTTCTGGGGCAGGTCGTCTCCCATGGCCGCCAAAGCGGTGGCGTGGTAAAGGGATTGGTAATATCCCGCACCGATGAGCATCAGCCGGAAGGGCTGGCCCGACAGGACTTTGGCCGGATGGTAGGGAGTGGAGCGGCCATGGCGGAATTCCGAAGAGCCGAAAACCGGAATGGAAGTGGAGGTCAGGTTTTCGGTGATGGCCCGGCTGTACAGCAGCTTGTCGTCGTTGACCCAGGCGTCAAAGGAAGGACCGGTAAAATCCAGCCGTTTGATTCCCAGATGGATCACAAGGACGGTAAAAGAAAAGAGGAGAAAGGCCAGTCCCAGGGCCTTGCACTTTTTCATTGGGCCATCCGGCTTTCCACCAAATCGGCGATGAGCCGGGGCGTGGCGATCTGGCTGCGGCTCACCTCAGAAGGAGAAAGTTTCACATCAAACTGGCTTTCCAGCTCCACCAGCAGCTCCACCAGTCCTAGGGAATCCAGCAGGTCGTTTTCAAACAGGTCCAGATCCAGCTCATCTTCACCCAATGTTTCGCCGCAGACGCCGGAGAGAATGGAAAGGATTTTTTCTTGTGTGTTGTTCATGGATGGTTCCTCCTTTGGAATGAATCAGGTGAACAGGGCCCCGGAAAAGATCAAAAAGCCCACCATCACCAAGTTAAGGGTGACAAACCAGGACAGCAGCCCATACCAGGTGCAGTTCCGGTATTTTTTATAAAAGGGACACTTTTTCTGATAAACTTCAGTGGCGGCCAGCAGTACGCCGTGGTAAAGACCATAAAGCAGATAATAAAGGGTCAACCCGTGCCAGGCGCCCATCACCAGCATATTGAGCAGAAAGGCCCAGCAGGCCCCGGACAGACGGCTTTTGAACCATTTCCCCTTGATGCCCCGCATGAGAAAGCGGGAAAAGAGGTAATCCCGGAACCAATGTGACAAAGTGATGTGCCACCGGTTCCAGAAATCCTTCATATCCCGGCTAAGAAAGGGAAGGTGGAAGTTTCCCGGGGTGCGTACCCCTAGGATATAGGCACAACCCACCGCCATGCGGCTGTAACCGGCAAAATCGAAAAACATATAGATGCCGTAGCACCAGCCATAGGCCAGGGCCAGAAGAAGGCCGCCTTTGGGTTCGCACAGGCTGAGCAGGCGAAAGGCCAGAGCCGAAAGTACGAACTTATAGACCAGACCGATGAGAAGCTGCTCCAGCCCATCTCCCAAAAGGGTCAGATACTCTTCCCGGGTGTAGCGCCGCCGGAAGTCCTCTTCAAAGCGGCGGCTGCGGTCAATGGGCCCGGCGCTGAAAGTGGGGAAAAAAAGGAGAAAGGCCCAAAAGGCGGGAAGAGAAAGGGAAGAGATCAGTCCGTCATAGGTCTCGATGATGATCTGGGCCACACGGAAGGTAAGATAGGAAAGTCCCAGGAAAGAAAAGAGGGAAAGAGTGGTGACTTCGCTCCATTTCATCAACAAAAGGGGGATCAGACTGAGAAAAAGAGCCAGGGCGTAATGCCAGGGCACAGGCCCCTTTTTTTGCCGCAAAGGGATATAGAGGCACACCAACAGGCTTTCCCACAGGAGGTATGCCCCCAGCCACGCAAGCTGCAAGGGCGTCCCGGCCAGCACAGCCAGAATCATCACCAGGGAGGCAAACAGACCATAAGGGCCGATGGCCTTGCCCCGCAGCCCCAGAAACAGGGCCGGCAGGAGCAGCAGGGTCATCAGAGTGAAAAAGGGAACACCGGAGAAAAAACTCATGGCAGCATCCCCTCCAGGGTCTTGCGATCGGTTTTGCCGTTGGGCGTCACCGGAATCTTAGGGAGAAAGACCAGCTTTTTCGGCACCATATAGCTGGGAAGGAAGGTTCGCAGCTGTTTTTTCATTTGGAGGGAAGCGGCCAGGGAATCTTCTCCACCTTCCCGCTCCACAAAGCCCACCAGAGCGTGGACGGCGCCTTCCCGCATTTGGGGCAGCACCACCGCCCGGCGCACCCCCGGCAGCTTCAACAGGTTTTCTTCCACATCCCCCAGTTCGATCCGGTAGCCATGGAGCTTGATCTGGTGATCTCCCCGGCCGATGAAATGGAGCATCCCATCGGAGGACAAGAATCCCAGATCTCCGGTGCGGTAGGCGGGAATGGGCTTCCCTTGACGCACAGGAGCGGAAAAGACCTTCTCTGTCACATCGGGGCGGCGGAAATAGCCTGCGCCCACAGTGTCGCCTAAAATGACGATTTCGCCCTGCTCGCCATAAGGCAGAGGTGTACCATCCGGGGACCAGATCTCCAGGGTGATCCCTTCTTTGGGGCGGCCCACTGGGAGGGCCTGTTCCTCCGTCATGGAAAGGGTGATGGGGGTCTGGGTAACGCAGACGGTGGTTTCGGTGGGGCCATAGGTGTTGATCACCTGGCAGCGGGGGAACCGCTGGAGCAGCGCCCGGGCCGTGCCGGGAGGCAGCGTCTCACCGCAGAAGAGGAAGGCCCGCAGCTGGGGCAGAAGCTCCTGGCAGAACCGGGGGTCGGCCAGGCACAGAGCGGCGAAAGAGGGAGTGGAGACGAAATAAGCCCCCTGAGATGCCCAGAAGAAATCCATCAGAGCGCCATAGTCCTCCTGAACGCTACGGGTCATGGGACGCAGCGTGCCGCCGCAGAAAAGGCAGGTGTAGGTGTCCAGCACCGAAAGGTCAAAGGAAAAAGGAGCCTGATTCAAAAAGACAGCGCCGGCTTTTTCCTCCCGGGAGTCTGCCAGCCCGCTGGACCAGTCCAGGAAGTTTTCCAGACACCGGCGGGGGATCTGCACCCCCTTGGGGCGTCCGGTGCTGCCCGAGGTAAAGATGATATAGAAGATGTCCTCCGGCTGTACCCGGGCCTCCTGGGGAGGCTTGGGACCGGGGCTTTGAGCCAGGGATTGGATCAGATCGGGAGAAAAGGCCCGGGGATGAGGAACGGGAAGAGGCTGGGTGCACAGAAGCACCGGCGTTTGGGTCTCTTCCAGAATTTCTGTCAGGCGCTGGGCGGGCAGAGAGATATCTATGGGACAATAGGCCCGTCCGGCTTTGGCACAGGCCAGAAAGCACACCAGCATCCAGGGGCTTTTGTGCCCATACACCACAAAGGGCTCTTTTCCTGGGCCAAAGCGGGAGAGAAGACAGGCGGCCAGCCGGTCGGAATATTCCTCCAGCTGCCGGTAGGTGATGCTTTCCTCCCCTGTGGATACCGCAACCTGGTCTCCACGCTGCTGGGCGTGCTGGGATAAAACGCGGAACAGATCCATCAAAGGACCTCCTTTCACCCGGCCGGAAGGGTCGGGGTTTACTACCGGCACAGTATAGCACAGCCCTTTCGATGATTTCCTTGCGAAAATCTTTCAATTTTCATAATTTCTTCTGGAATTTACAAAAAAGATTTTTCGTGCATTTTCCCGGGAAACTTGGTATAGTGATAGGAGAGAAAAGGGAAAAGAAAATTATACAAATAGTCTAATTTAAAATAAAAATTACAATATCCCCAGGGCGCGCCCTGGAGAGGGAGGAAACCATGGAACAGTTGATTTGCGGCAAAAGCCCCCGGCAGTGGGAAGAGGAATTCCCGGTGGTGGGGGATCTGGTGAAACTCAAGGAGACCTTTTGGATCAATCCCAAGAAAGTGGGAACAGAGGAGGCTTTGAAACAATGCAGCCTGTCTCTGGCCGATGTAAAGGAGGCCGAAGCCCGGCTCCAGCGGTTTGCCCCCTTTATCGCCAAAGCCTTCCCGGAGACAGCGAAAATGGAAGGGATCATCGAATCTCCAGTGCAGGCCATTCCCCAGATGCAAAAGGCTCTGGAACAGGAATGGGGCATCCAGATCCCCGGTGGGATGCTGCTCAAGTGTGACAGCCATCTGCCTATTTCCGGCTCCATCAAGGCCAGAGGGGGCATCTATGAGGTGCTCAAACACGCCGAAGACCTGGCTCTTCAAGAAGGGATGCTCACCCTGGAGGATGATTATTCCCAGCTGGATAGTGATAAATTCAGAGAATTCTATTCGAAGTATTCCATTGCCGTGGGTTCCACCGGCAATCTGGGGCTGTCCATCGGCATCATGAGTGCCCGGCTGGGATTTCGGGTCAGTGTGCATATGTCCGCCGATGCCCGCCAGTGGAAAAAGGATCTGCTGCGGGAAAAGGGAGTTACCGTGGTGGAATATCCGGAGGATTACAGCAAGGCGGTGGCCGAAGGCCGGCGTCAGGCGGAAAGCGACCCCATGTGCTATTTTGTGGACGATGAAAACTCGGTGAATCTGTTTATGGGCTACGCTGTGGCGGCCCAGCGGCTGAAAGGGCAGCTGGAACAAATGGGCGTCCAGGTGGATAAAGAGCATCCCCTCTTTGCTTTCCTGCCCTGCGGCGTGGGCGGCGGCCCTGGCGGCGTGGCCTTTGGTCTCAAGCTGGTCTATGGGGATGCGGTCCACTGCTTCTTCGCCGAACCCACCCATGCACCCTGCATGATGCTGGGGCTGGTGACCGGGCTGCAGGACAAGGTGTGCGTCCAGGACTTCGGCATCGACAATCTGACTGCGGCCGACGGTCTGGCCGTGGGCCGTCCCTCCAGCTTTGTGGGCAAAACCATCGAGCCCTTCCTCAGCGGCAGCTATACGGTGGACGACGGCACGCTGTACCGCCGCCTGGCTCTTCTGCGGGACACCGAAAACCTGGCTCTGGAGCCCTCGGCCCTGGCAGGAATGGAAGGGGTCCGCTGGCTGCTGGCAAGCAAAGACGGACAGGCGTATCTGGAAAAAGAGGGCCTTGCAGACAAGATGGAACAGGCCCACTTCATGCCCTGGGGCACCGGAGGCAGCATGGTTCCCCCGGAAGTGATGGAGGAATATTACCGCAAGGGTAAGGAATAAAGATAAATTGGCTTTTTTGCAAATTGCATAAAAAGAAGGCGGGGAATTTGGCACCAAAAAAAGGGGCTTTTCTTTGACAATTTCCCGGGAAAAAGGTAAGCTATAAGGTAGTAAGATTGAAAAGGAGGATGTTTCCCATGATTCTTATTAAAAATGGTTTGGTTAAAACAATGGCCGGCGAGGATATCGAAAACGGCCAGGTTCTGCTGGATGGCGACAAGATCGCCGCTGTGGGCAAGGAAGTGAATGCTCCCGCCGATGCACAGGTTATCGACGCCGCCGGCTGCATCGTGGCTCCCGGCTTTGTGGAAGGCCACTGCCACATCGGCCTGGACGAAGAGGCCATCGGCTTTGAAGGTGATGACTACAACGAAATGACCGATCCCGTCACTCCCCAGATGCGGGGCATCGACGGCCTCAACCCCATGGATGAGGCATTCTTTGATGCATACAGCCATGGCGTGACCACTGCCGTCACCGGCCCGGGCAGCGCCAATGTAGTGGGCGGCACCTTCCTGGCCGTCAAGCTGTGCGGCAAGCGGGTGGACAACATGGTGGTGAAAAACCCTGTTGCCATGAAGATCGCCTTCGGCGAGAACCCCAAGCGCTGCTATGGCGGCTCCCAGAAGAAGATGCCCATGACCCGTATGGGTACCGCCGCTCTGCTGCGGGAACTGCTGGTCAAGGCCCAGAACTACCGGGAAGAGATGGACGCCTATGAGGCCGATCCCAAGAACAACAAGAAGCCTACATATGACTGCAAGCTCCATGCCATGCTGCCTGTCATGCGCAAGGAGATCCCCCTGAAGTCCCATGCCCACCGGGCCGATGATATCTTCACCTCTCTGCGCATCGCCAAGGAGTTTGATCTGGATATCACTCTGGACCACTGCACCGAAGGCCACCTCATCGCCGATGAGCTGGAAAAAGAGGGCAAGGGCTGCCTGGTTGGCCCCACCTTTGGCGCCAAGAGCAAGTTCGAGCTGAAGAACAAGTGCTGGGATACTCCCAAGACCATGGTGGAGCATGGCCTGAAGACCGCCATCATCACCGATGCTCCGGTCATTCCTCTGAAGTATCTGCCCCTGTGCGCCGGTCTGGCCATCAACGCTGGTATGGACGAGCAGGAAGCCTGGAAGGCGGTCACCATCAACCCCGCCGTCATCACCGGTATTGCTGACCGGGTGGGCTCCCTGGAAGTGGGCAAGGACGCCGATGTGGTCATCTACAAGGGCAATCCTCTCACCGACCTCCAGTACACCACAAAGTACACCCTGATCAACGGCCAGATCGTTTATCAGGCAGAATAAGAAATCATTCCATAGGGCCGGAGGGTCACAAGGCTCTCCGGCCCGGTTTTTAGAAAAAGGAGGATGTTTCCCATGATCCTGATCAAAAACGGCCTGGTAAAGACCATGGCTGGGGAAGATATCGAAAACGGCCAGGTGCTGCTGGACGGCGGCAAGATCGTGGCTGTGGGCAAGCAGGTCGACGCTCCGGCCAATGCACAGGTCATCGATGCCGCTGGGTGCATCGTGGCTCCCGGCCTAGTGGATGGCCATTGCCACATCGGTCTGGAAGAGGCCGCCATTCAGTTTGAAGGCACCGACGGCAACGAGTGCACCGATCCGGTGACTCCCCAGGTGCGGGCCATTGACGCCATCCAGCCCATGGACGAGACCATCGCCCAGGCAGCGGCTGCCGGTGTGACCACAGCAGTCACCGGTCCGGGCAGCGGCAATGTGGTGGGCGGCACCTTTGTGGCTGTCAAGATGCACGGCAAGCGGGTGGACGATATGATCCTCAAATACCCTGTTGCCATGAAGTGCGCCTTCGGCGAAAATCCCAAGCGGGTTTACGGCACCCAGAAGAAGATGCCTATGACCCGGATGGGCACTTCTGCCTTGCTGCGTGATCTGCTGGCCCGCACGGTGGAATACGATCAGGCCTGGAAGGAGTATAAGGCCGATCCCAAAAACAACAAGAAGCCCGCCATCGATGTGAAGCTGGAGGCCATGCTGCCGGTCATTCACAAGGAGATTCCTCTGAAGGCTCATGCCCATCGGGCGGACGATATCTTCACCGCTCTGCGCATTGCCAAGGAATTCGATGTGGACATCACACTGGATCACTGCACCGAAGGCCATCTCATCGCCGATGAGCTGGTGAAAGAGGGCAAGGGCTGCCTGGTTGGCCCCACTTTGGGCGACAAGAGCAAGTTCGAGCTGAAGAACAAGAGCTTTGATACTCCCCGGGTGCTCAACGAGGCCGGGCTGAATATCTGCATCATTACCGATGCTCCGGTAATCCCTCTGGAGTATCTGTCCCTGTGCGCTGGTTTGGCCGTCAACGCCGGACTGCCTGAGGAGGAGGCCTGGAAGGCCATCACCATCAATCCCGCCGTCATCACCGGTATTTCGGACCGGGTTGGCTCTCTGGAAGTGGGCAAGGATGCGGATGTGGCCATTTTCCGCGGCAATCCCATCACCGATCTGCAGTATACCGTGGCTTACACCATTATCGACGGCCAGATCGTTCACAAAGGCTAATCAGACTGCTTACATTGCAAAAGCCCGGGGGAGGTCTTGGCCGTATCCCCGGGCTTTTTTCATTTGTCTTTTTACAGCGGATCAAAGGAGGAAAAATCGATGCGGGTGCTGGTGGTGGAAGACGCCAAGGATATGAACCGGCTGATCGTCAAGACGCTGACCCGGGCGGGATACAGCGTGGACGGCTGCTACAATGGGGAAGAGGCCCTGGATTTTTTGGCCGGGGCGGAATATGACGCCATTTTGCTGGATGTGATGATGCCCAAAATGGACGGCTATGCGCTGCTGGAACGGCTGCGCAGCCAGGGGATGGATACGCCGGTTTTGTTCCTCACTGCCCGTGACGCCATTTCTGACCGGGTGAAGGGCTTGGACCTGGGGGCCGATGACTATCTGGTCAAGCCTTTTGATTTTGAAGAGCTGCTGGCCCGTATCCGAGCCATGACTCGGAAAAAAGCCGGGAAGCGGAGCAATGTGTTCACCCTGGGGGATTTGCAGGTGGATGCCCAGAGCCACACCGTCACCCGGGGTGGGCAGGAGATCAATCTTCTGCCCAAGGAATTCACCATTCTGGAATATATGATTCGCAACCAGGGGACAGTGCTCTCCCGGGAACAGCTGGAAAACCAGATCTGGAACTATGAGCGCTCCGGCTCTTCCAACAACATCGATGTTTACATCAGCAAGCTGCGGAAAAAGATCGATGGAGAAGGCCAGAGCCGCTTGCTTCACACCATCCGGGGCGTGGGCTGGGTGCTGCGTGCCGAAGAAGGAAAGGGGAACACATGAGAAAAACCTCGGTGAAACTGAAGATCACCCTGTGGATCACTTTGCTCATGACCATTCTGTTTTTGTTTTTGGTGGCCTTTACCTTGTTTATCAGCCGGACGGTGGTGCTTTCCAGCGCCCGTCAGCAGCTGATATCCACCACCCGGAACAGCGTGGGGAATATTTCTTTTTCCCAAGGGAAACTCAGCACCACAGAGGGCTTTTCTTTTTATCAGAACGGCGTATCCATTTTGGTATACAGTCAGGCGGAATCCTTGCTGGCCGGTCAGCTGCCGGTGTCTTTCACGGCCGAGGAGCCTTTTCAGAGTGGCCAGGTGCGCACAGTGGAGGGAGCTAGTATTTCCTATGTGGTGCTGGATTTGTGGCTGCCCAGCAGCTGGGAAGAGGGCGTGTGGGTGCGTGGGCTGATGGAAGTGCCCCGCAATGAGCAAACCACCGAAAACCTGATGAAAATCGCCGCCATTGCCCTGCCGGTGTTTATCCTCCTCACCGCTGTGGGAGGCTATCTGTTGGTGCGCCGGGCTTTTCGCCCTCTGGAGCAGATCAGCGCCACCGCCCAGGCTATGGGAGAAGCCAAGGACCTGTCCCGGCGTATCGGCCTGCCTCCCGGGCGGGATGAGTTTTCCCGCTTGGCCCAGACCTTTGATCAGCTGTTTGCCCGTCTGGAGCGGTCCTTTGAAGCGGAAAAGCAATTCACCGCCGATGCATCCCATGAACTGCGCACACCGGTGTCTATTATCAAAGGAGCCTGCGAATATGGGCTGAAATACGATGAGACCCCGGAAGAGCGCCAGGAGACTTTGGAGATGATCGCCCGGCAGGCGGAAAAAATGGCTCAGCTCATCGCTCAGCTTCTCAGCATGACCCGTCTGGATCAGGGCACCGAAGGAGCCCGTCTGGAGCTGGTGGATCTGGGAGCCTTGGTGGAAGGGCTGATCCGCGAGCGGGGATATAAGGAGGACAAGCTCTTTTTGTCGGTTTCCCCCGGTGTGCAGGTGCGGGGAGATGGGGCGCTGTTGTCCCGGCTGACAGAGAACCTGGTGGAAAACGCTTTTAAATATGGAAAGCCGGAAGGCCATGTGTGGGTCACCGTCAAATCCCAGGGTGAAGAGGGAATTTTGGAGGTGCGGGACGATGGCATCGGCATTCCCAAAGACCAGCAGGAAAAGATCTGGCAACGGTTTTATCAAGTGGACCCGTCCCGCAGCGACGAAAGCAGCGGTGTGGGATTGGGACTGTCCATGGTGCGCCAGATCGCTCAGCTTCATGGAGGCACTGTGACACTGGACAGCGTGGAAGGGATCGGCAGCGCCTTTGCTTTGCATTTGCCCTTGTGGAAAGAGGAAGCGTAATCAAAAAAACTGGTTTTTCCCTTTGAGGAAAAACCGGTTTTTTTTCTGAAAAAATTTTTTTGGGAATTTCATGTAAATTTCATGTTCAGGGGTTATAGTAACATCAGAAACAAGAAAGGAGCCCACTACTATGACAAGAAAAAATTTAATGATAAGCGCCGCGGCGCTCAGTCTTTTGGTTTTGGCCGGATGCAGCAAGGACGGAATGGCCGGTTATATCGGCAGAGATGAAGCCAAGAATGTGGCTTTGGAAAATGCCGGTCTCACAGCCAGCCAGGTGAAGTTCACCGATGTGGAGCTGGATGACAAAAACGGCACCCATTACTATCAGGTGGAGTTCACCGCCGATGGCAAAGAATATGAATATGATATCGACGCCCTCACCGGTGCCATCATCGAAAGTAAGCTGCCCGCTGGTGCCCAGGCCCAGCAGAACACGGCCTCCAATAACAATACAGCAGGCAATACAACACCTGACACCAACACCGCTGGCAACAGCAATACCAATAACAATAACAACACCAGCAGCAACACCAACACCAACAGCGGCACCGGTACCGCATCTGCCGCTCTCACCGCCGATCAGGCCAAGGACAAAGCTCTGGCGCATGCGGGACTGAAAGCCAATCAGGTGACTTTCGTCAAGAGCAAGCTGGATTGGGACGATGGCCGTCAGGTGTACGATGTGGAGTTCTACACCAGCGATTATAAAGAGTACGACTATGAGATCGATGCTTCCACCGGCGAAGTAGTCAGTTATGACTTTGACGCCGAAGGCTATGCGCCTCCTGCCACAGGCAATGGCCAGAGCGGAACCATCACTGCCGATCAGGCCAAGCAGAAAGCTCTCTCCCAGGTCCCCGGTGCTACCGTTTCCGATATCCGGGAATTTGAGACCGATTACGACGACGGCCGCCTCCAGTACGAAGGCAAGATCTGCTATGATGGCATGGAGTACGAGTTTGAAATCGACGGTTACAGCGGAGCCATCCGCAATTGGGACGCCGAATCCATGTTTGATTAAATCGCCATACCGAATTGAAGAGAGAGGTGCAACAAATGAAAAAGACCATGCAGAAGAGCAAAAAACGACTGGGCGCACTGGCTTTGACCGCTGCCATGATGCTGGGAGCGCTCCCCCTCACCGCAGCAGCCCCCAACCAGGTGACCACCGTCACCGGCCAAATGCGGCCCCAGGTATCTGTGGTGGTGGACGGTGTGGAACGGGATTTCTACAACGCCCAGGGCCAGCAGGTTTACGCTGTTTTTTATGATGGAACCCATTATCTTCCCGTGCGGGCCATCGGCGAGCTGATGGGCAAGAATGTGAACTGGAATCAGTCCACTCTCACCATTTCCCTCACCGCTCCTCGTACCACCGGTGCAGTACAGGGAACTCCCGGCACTGTGACCCAGGTCCAGAGCATCCAGATGGAAAACCGTCCCGATTTCACCATTCTGGTGGAAGGGGAAAAGAAGAACTTCAAGGACGCCCAGGGCAATGCTGTCTATCCCATGCTGTACCAGGGAACCACCTATCTTCCTGTGCGTGCCATTGGCGAACTGATGGGTAAAAATGTAAGCTGGAACAGCCAGAATGCCGTGATTACCCTGGGTTCCTCCTCGGGCAGTCTGGTCACCGATGCCGATAGCTTTGAGCAGGGAGGCAATCAGGGCAATCAGCAGAAGCCCACCACCGGCATCACCCTGGAGCAGGCCAAACAGAAGGCTTTAGCTCATGCAGGATTGAACCAAAATCAGGTGACCTTTGTCAAAGGCAAGCTGGAATGGGATGACGGCCGCCAGGTGTACGATGTGGAGTTCTATACCACCGATTATAAAGAGTACGACTACGAGATCGATGCCGCCACCGGCGCCATCCTCAGTTATGACTTTGACGCAGAAAACTACATCCCCCAGCAGAACACCGGCAGCTATATCGGCGCAGAAAAGGCCAAGAGCGTGGCTTTAGCTCATGCAGGTGTGAACCAGAGCCAGGTGACCCGTCTCCGCTGCGAGCTGGAAAAAGACGATGGCCGCTGGGAATACCAGGTGGAATTCTGCTACGGCACCATGGAATATGAATATGAGATCGATGCCTATACCGGAACCATTCTTTCCCGGGATATGGAATCCATTTACGATTGATCCCTTGAAGCGGAGGTAATAAGATGAAACAAGAAGTGCGTATTTCTCTCAATCTGGTGGAGTTGGCCGCCGGTGTGCTGCGGATTCTGTCCTTTCTGCTGCTGGCCGCCGCCTGCCTGACCACAGCGGCCCTGGTGATGATGGCTCTGCGGATGCCCGCATCGGATAGCCTGTGGTACCTGATGCATGAGATGGACGATGAGCTGTTTGGAGCATTCTTCTTCTGGGGCGGCTTTGCCGTGATCGGTTATCTGGCCCGGATGCTGCGGCGGGAAGTGGCCAAGGCCCAGCCTGCACAGCCTGTATCCGGCGGGAATATGGAGCAGACCCAGTCCATGCCGGTGTACCGGTACCCCCAGCCCATTTGTTCTCCTCAGGAAGAGACAACCGAGCAGCAGTAATAAAACAAAAAAACCGTGGAAGAAATTCCACGGTTTTTTTGCGTAGTTATTGGGACAAAAGGGTGTAGGCACCGATTTTTTCCTGCACATAAATGGCGCCGGTTTGCTGCCCCACGCCATAGCGGCCCACTGTTTCCTCCGGGGGCAGATACAGGCGGATAATATAGATGGGTTCTCCACCGGCTTCACCTTCTCCTTCGGAGACCATGCGGATGCCGGTGCGCTGATCCTGCGGAAGCTCAGGCACCACCTTTTCATAGAGGAGACGCATGGCGGTTTTCAGATATTGGGCGTCCATATTCACCGTGGGAATGGGGGTGGCGAACAGATCTTGCTGGTCATAGGGGAGAGAGACCTCCGGAAAACCATAGGCCCTGGGGGCAATGGTCTCCTGGGGTAGATAGAGGCAAATTTGTTTTCCAGACAAATAAAAACCTACTTTATTTGTTAAATTGGGCAAGGTGTCCTGGGCATTGGGGTAAAACTGCTGAGGATCATTTTGGATCAACTGGGCAAAGCAGTTTACCACCTGCTGGGATGCGGTTTGCGTATCGCCAGCCAGGATCTGATCCAGGGAAAGTGATTGGCCGGAACAGGTGAGATAGGTGCCGCTGAGACGGCGGAGAGTGGGGTAGGGACCATTGGTATTTTGGTATTCGGTACGCAGAATACTCAAAAGACCGGCATTGTTGTAGGTGATCTCATAAGAGCTTTCGATGGTATAGGGCTGAAAGTTATTCCCCAGAAGCTGCTTGTCTGCTCCTGCTTGCTCCTGCCAGTTCTGGGCGGCGCTGGATAAATACGCTTCTTCGTCTTTTTCAAAGAGCTGGTTGAGGGAGGCGATCCCTTTGGTACTGCCCAGAAGCACTGGGCGGCTGTGGGAGATTGTAGCCAGCAAGGCGCCGTCTGCATCCCGCACTTCCTGCTGCTGGCACTGACTCTGGATGGTTACCGGGCCGTCGGCACTGAGAGACAGTTGGGAAGAGGAGACAGATTTCTCAGCAGAAAGCGGAGTTTCCTCCTTGTTTTGCGGGACGGTACAGCCCCAAAGAGGCAAAAGGAAAAAGCAGCATAAACAGAGAGCGGCCATGGATTTCATAGCAGCCTCCTTTCCCGCCGGAGAAATGCCGGCGCGGTAAAAAGTTTTCGCAATTTTTATCATTTGGCTATTGTACCATTATTTTGAGAAAAATCAAATATATTCTTGCAAAATAACCAGCACCAGGAAAAAAGAAGGGAAAAAATAAAACAAAAAAGGCGTGATCCTCTCCCAGAAAGAAGGGAAAAAGATCACGCTTTTTTGCGCAGCAAAGACTAAGGCTCCACACGAGCGCCACATTGGGAGCAATAAGGCCCTTGGGCCAGCGCGCCGCAGTTGGGGCAGATGCGCTCTTCCCGCTGGATGATCTCCGGGGTGGGCATCATAGCACCACAGGAGGGGCAGAAACGGGTGCCCTCTTCCATCATAGTGCCGCAGGCCGGGCAGGCGATCATGGGCACAGGCTGGGAAGCGGCGGTTTTGGCAGCTTCGGCTTCCTGGCGGATCTCCCGGATCTTCCGCAGGGAGGTGTCCACAGTCTCCATGAATTCGGCGGCTTCTTCCGGGTTTTCCCCTTTGGTGGAATAGTACCACTGGCCCAGGGCCCGATAAGCCTTTTCAATCTCCCGCTCTTCGGCGGAGATGGCCAGAGTGGCTTTGGCGCTGCCAGCCAGCTCTTTGGAGACTTGCACGGTGGTCTGGGCTACTTCGGAGAGCTTTTTGCTCAGATCGTTCAATATGGGCATAGAAAGAACCTCCTTATTTGCAAAAACCGTGAAATTGCAATTTGTTGTTTCTATTATAATGCCTGGAAGGAAAAGCCGCAAGGGTGGAAAATCATCACTTTTCTTCATTCCCTTCCTGGGTCTCCTTGCGGCAGAGGAAGAAATGTGGTAGTGTAACAATGAAAGCATTGATCAAAGGGGAGCGGAGGTTTTGTGAAGATGAGAAGTCTGAAGGGAATCCATCATGTGTGTATCAAGGCGCCGTCGCTGGAAAGAATGGAGCAAACGGTGGGATTTTACACCCGGGTGTTCGGTATGCCGGTCATTCGCCGGTGGGGCCAGGGGGAGAAGAGCGCCTGCATGGTGGATACCGGCGCCGGTATTTTGGAGATCATGGCCGATGGAAGCGGTGAAGCCCCGGGGCCCATTCCCCATGTGGCGCTGGCGGTCACCGGTGTGGATGAATGGGTGGAGCTGGTGCGGAAAGAGGGCTGCCCCATCACCATGGAGCCTCAGGACAAACTTCTGCCCTCCCAGCCGCCTTTTCCGGTGCGCATCGCCTTTTTCCAGGGCTACGCCGGGGAACTGGTGGAATTGATGGAAGAAAAGGAATAAAAGGAGCTTTTTGCTATGTTTCAGGATATCGCCCCACATCGGTTCAGCAATGTGTTTTTCAAAGATGCCATCCATCCGGAGGATGTGCTGCTTTGTTACAA
Organism: uncultured Clostridia bacterium; assembly: GCA_938000015.1. Lineage (GTDB taxonomy): Bacteria > Bacillota > Clostridia > Oscillospirales > Butyricicoccaceae > Pseudobutyricicoccus. Next base: position 28,106 of record CALLCY010000178.1, on the reverse strand, counting down.
TGGCAATCATGTGCTATTGCAGCCGGTGGGTGAGGGGGATTACGCGTTGCCCCGGGCCTGCCAACTGCCCCAGCAGGCGGCCATGGAGGCCATTTATTTGTTTTCGGTGGATAAGACCCGGTATTTTGGCTTTTGGCATCCCCATACGGTGGGGGATGTGCCGGGCCTTTCCTGGCAGAGCACTCAGGTGCTGCGCACGGTGAAAGATCCGGTGACCCTGTTTGCCGGCATGGAGGGTTGGCATCTGTATCGGTGGTTCCGGGTCAACCGTTTCTGCGGCCATTGCGGAAAGCCCATGGAGCTGAAAGGGGACGAGCGGGCGGTGATCTGCCCCGAATGCGGCAATGTGGTCTATCCCCGGATCAATCCCGCCATTATCGTAGCAGTGGAAAACCAAGGGAAGCTGCTGCTGGCCCGCAATGCCAGCAGCCCTCCCGGCCGTTATGGCCTGATTGCCGGGTTTGTGGAATTCGGCGAGTCGCTGGAGGATACCGTCCGCCGGGAAGTGCAGGAAGAAGTGGGACTCAAAGTCACCGATGTGCAGTATTATAACAGCCAGCCCTGGCCCTTTTCCGAGTCGTTGATGCTGGGGTTCTTCGCCCGGGTGGAGGGGGATGCCCAGCTGCATCCGGACAAAAAGGAAATCGCCGAGGCCAAATGGGTATCGCCGGAGGAGCTGCCTCCGCCGGTGTCCCGCATCAGCATTGCTCAGGAATTGATGCAGGAATTCAAACGCCGCAAAATGGAAGAATGAATGAAAAAGCCGGTCTGCCAAAACAGACCGGCCTTTTTAGCTCCGCCCGGCGGTAGGGAGATTTTCCAAAATCTCTTGTTGGGAAGGGGAAAGGGAAGAAAGGTCCCGTTCCACCTGAATGTCGGGAAGGGTGGAAAAATAGATTTTGCTGCCATAATCATGGTAGCACATCAGATATTGCTCCCCTTCCAGTTGTAGCCGGGCATAGCCTTCCTTGGACCGGGCATAGAGCACGCCATCCAGGATGAGGAAGCTTTCCACATCTCGCAAAAGGCGAACGGTGTAGCCGATGTCCAGCTCCCGGGCCTGGGCGTCCACCAGCTGCAAGCGGCGGAAACCATCGGCACCGGTGACTTTCTCGATACGGAAGCGGCCCGAACCAAAGGAAGCCACGCAGGAAGTGGAGGGGAACGCCTGGTATTGGGGCGTGAGAGAGACCAGCTTGTTGTATTCGGCCAGGGGAAAGAGCCGTAGGTCATGAACCAGAGTGATGCCAGGCCAGGCTTTGGCATAGCGGGAATAATGTTTGCCGGTATACAGCCGGCAGGTACCGTCTTGCCAGTGGGCGGCGGCTGCACCGCTGACACCTTTCACATAAAGGGTGTCTTTTTCCAACCGGTAAGCATAGACCCGATTGACCAAAACCTTTTGCCTCCCATCCTGGGTGAGGCAAAGGTCCAGATACCGGTTTCCCTGCCAGTCGGTGTACGCCACGATGGAGAAGTCTCCGGCCTCAAGCCAGGATTTCCGGTTGGTACCCTGGGGCAGGCCAGGCCAGTTTTCCCTTACAATCAGGGCGGTGAGGATCAGGACGGTGGGCAGAAAGAGCAGCAAAAAGGGACGGCGAACATGGGGAAGCGCCTGTTTGATTTTTCCTTTCATATCCCCACCTCCCCATCTCCCCTTATCATAAAGCTTTTCCAGGGAAATGAAAAGAAAAACTTCTCTTGACAAAGAGGAGTGAATCTGTATACAATATAAATACCCCCCGGGGGGTGGGGTATCTGCATCTCCCGGGAATCCGTTGGGAGGGGAGCATCAAAATGAAAACCAAATTCAATGTGACTGGCATGACCTGCTCAGCCTGTTCTGCCCATGTGGACAAAAGTGTGCGGAAGCTGGAGGGCGTCAACGATGTCAATGTGAATCTGTTGGCCAATACCATGGTGGTAGACTATGACGAAAAGGCCGTTACCCCAGAGGAGATCATTAAGGCGGTGGAGAAGGGTGGATATGGGGCCAATCTGCCCGCAGTTTCTGCCGGGGAAGCGCCCCGCCAGAGTGCGGTGGATCAGGCCAAGGAGGAGACGCGGAAGGTAAAGGTGCGGCTCATCGTTTCCTTTGTCTTTATGATCCCCCTGTTTTACCTGGCCATGGGCCATATGATGTCCTGGCCGCTGCCGGCATTTTTCCTGGGGGAGGAAAACGCGCTCACCTATGCCTTTACCCAGTTTCTTCTCTGCCTGCCGGTGGCCTATGTGAACCGGAAGTACTTTATCAATGGGTTCAAGACTTTGGCCCGGCGCAGTCCCAACATGGACTCTCTCATCGCCATTGGCAGCACAGCCGCCATTGTCTATGGAATCTACGCCATCTATAAAATCGGCTGGGGTCTAGGTCATGGGGACAGCCATATGGTCCATCAATATTCCATGGACCTGTATTTTGAAACTTCGGCCATGATCCTGGCCCTGATCACTTTGGGCAAATTCCTGGAGAGCCGCAGCAAGGGCAAAACCTCGGAGGCCATTACAAAGCTGATGGATCTGGCTCCCAAAACCGCTACCGTGGAGCGGGACGGGCAGGAAGTGGAGATCCCGGTGGAGCAGGTGCAGGCCGGGGATATTCTGGTGGTGCGGCCGGGACAGAGCTTGCCGGTGGACGGTGTCATCGTGGAGGGGACCACTGCTATCGATGAGTCGGCCCTCACCGGGGAGAGCATCCCGGTGGAAAAAGGGCCGGGGGATCGGGTCACCGGGGCGTCCATCAACAAAACCGGCTTTTTCAAGTTCCGGGCCGACAAGGTGGGGCAGGATACCGCCCTTCAGCAAATCATCCGCCTGGTGGAGGAGGCCGGAGCCAGCAAAGCCCCCATTGCCAAATTGGCCGACAAGGTCAGCGGTGTCTTTGTGCCTGCGGTGATCGGCATCGCTCTTGTGACCTTTGCTGCCTGGTTACTCATGGGAAAGAGCTTTGAATTTGCCATGTCCATGGGCATCGGTGTGCTGGTGATTTCCTGCCCTTGTGCCTTGGGCCTGGCCACGCCCACCGCCATTATGGTGGGAACCGGTAAGGGAGCCGAGCAGGGCATCCTGGTGCGTTCAGCCCAGGCCTTGGAGATCGCCCGCACGGTGGATACCGTGGTGCTGGACAAAACCGGCACCGTTACTAAGGGAAAACCCCAGGTGACCCAGGTCATTCCTGCCCCTGGTGTTGCGGAAGAGGAACTTTTGCAGCTGGCTGCCGCCTTGGAGAGGCCTTCGGAGCATCCTCTGGCCGAAGCGGTGCTGGTGTATACCGGCGAGAAGGGATTTTGCCCTGTGCCGGTGGAGGATTTTGCCGCTTTGTCCGGACGGGGCGCCAAGGGGAAGCTCCAGGGAGAAACTGCCCTGGCCGGAAACCTCTTGCTGATGCAGGAAGAGGGAATTGATCCGGGAGACCTGGCCCAGGCCGGTGAAAAGCTGGCCCAGAAAGGGAATACCCCCTTGTATTTTGCCTGGAAGGGCCGTATCATGGGATTGATCGCTGTGGCCGATGTGATCAAGGAAACCAGTCCTCAGGCAGTAAAAGAACTGGAGAAGATGGGCATTCAGGTGGTTATGCTCACCGGGGACAATGAGGTCACCGCCCAGGCCATCGGAAAGGCTGCTGGCATCGGCAAAGTCATCGCCGGTGTGATGCCCCAGGATAAGGAACGCCATGTACGCCAGCTTCAGGAGCAGGGGCATAAGGTGGCCATGGTGGGCGATGGCATCAACGATGCTCCCGCTTTGGCTCGGGCCGATGTGGGCATCGCCATTGGCGCTGGTACCGATGTGGCCATCGAATCGGCGGATGTGGTGCTGATGCACTCTGATCTGATGGATGTGCCCGCCGCTATTCAACTGTCCCGGGCCACCATCCGCAATGTGAAGCAGAATCTCTTCTGGGCTTTGCTCTATAACAGCATCGGTATCCCTCTGGCCGCCGGTGTGCTTTATCCTGCCTTTGGCTTGCGGCTCAACCCCATGTTTGGCGCCGCCGCCATGAGCATGAGCTCGGTGTGCGTGGTCAGTAACGCCCTGCGGCTGAAATTTTTCCGTCCTCGGTTTGATGGGGAAGCATTGCCTGCTGAAACCCAACAAGAAGTTGAAATTATCAATACAAATAGTATAGAAAAAGAAGAAAATCACGAAAGCGAGGAAAAACCAATGAAAAAGACCATCATGATTCAGGGTATGATGTGCCCCAACTGTGTGAAGCATGTGAAGAACGCCCTCAGTGCCTTGCCTGGCTGCCAGGTGGAAGTGGACTTGGAAAAGGGCATGGCCCAGGTGGAGATGAGCCAGCCTGTGTCCGATGACACCCTGCGCCAGGCCGTCACCGACGCGGGCTACACCGTCACGGAGATCCACTGATGCAGGCCGACCGGCAAAAGGTAGAGCGGCTGCTCAAAACCGCCCGGGGCCAGCTGGACGGCATCCTGAAAATGGTGGAGGAGAACCGGTATTGCATGGATATTTCCAATCAGATCATGGCTACCCAGGCCATTCTGCACCGGGTGAACCGGGAGATCCTCCAGGCCCATTTGCAGCACTGTGTCCGTCAGTCCCTGGAGACCGGAGAGGATAGCCAACAGAAGATCGATGAACTGATGGCCCTTTTTGACAAAGCGGTGTTTTGATATGCAAAAAAGCACTCCTGCAAGTAGGAGTGCTTTTTTGCACAGGCTGTGGAAAACAGATATAGCGAAAGCGGACTATGTGTTCTACCCCTATTGATTCGCAAAAAGCCGCGACCTGTGCGTGGCTTTTTGCACTTCTCAAGGGGCAAGTGTGCGTCGTAGGCGCGCATGCAGACCCTTGCAAAAACTCAAAAAAGTGGCAGAAGCCACTTTTTTGATGCGCGCAGCACTCCTGTTTACAGGAGTGCTTTTTGTTTATTCAATTTCAAATACCAAAGACAGAGTCTGGGTGTCAAAATCGCCGGTGTCCCGAAAATCCTGAAAGTTCTTGCGGATTCGGTAAGTGCCGGAGGATAGGCTGCCATAAAGAGGTTCCCAAAGGATCTTTTGCTGACATTCACCATCCATAGTTACCAGATAGGCTAAGGAATCCCAGTAGATCTCTCCTTGGACTGTGGGCGGTACCGGCTGGCATGCGCCGGTTTCCAGACGTTCCAGAATATAATACCTGCCAAATTGCAGCTGGCCGGTGGGCTGGCCGCCGGATTGGTGGATGGAAAGGGTCAGACCAGTAGGGCGGATATCCTCAGCGCATACGGTGATGCCCCAATCGGGAAGAAAAGCGCTAATTGGGGTGGTGTTCTCCTGGTTTTGAGCGCCGGACAGGGGCAGAAACAGAGCCAGAATCCAGGCAAAAATTTGATTCATCTTCTATACCTCCTTGAAAAAGGCTTCTTACCAGAATAGACGAAAAAATTTGCCAGAAGTTCCTTTGACGCGGGGTGCATTCCCTTGACAATATATCGAATATCGAGGTATAATCAAAGCAAGAAAACATCGATGTTCGAGGTATTGGAAGGAGGGGAGAAGATGAAGATCGACAAAAGCCTGCTTTCGGGCACCACGGTGCTGCTGGTGCTCTCCCTGCTTCAGCAGGAGGATCAGTATGGCTATCAGATGATCGCCGCCCTGTCTGCGCGGTCGGACAATGTGTTCCAGATGAAAGAAGGCACTTTGTATCCGGTGCTGCACACCCTGGAAAAGCAGGGACATATTAAAAGTTATGAAAAAGAGACTCCTCAGGGCCGGAAGCGGAAATATTACCGGCTGACGGCCAAGGGACAGCGGCTGTTGGGAGAAAAAGCCGCCGAGTGGAAGGCATTTTCCCAGGGGGTGGAGAAGGTGGTGTCCGCCTGCACGCCCCAGCTTCAGCCGGAAAAGGCGTAGAAGGGAGGGAATACCATGGCAAGGCCGGTGTTCACAAGATTTTGCAATGCTGTTTGCGAAAAAATCCGGTTTCGTCACGACCGGCCAGGGGTATATGAAGAGCTTCTGGCCCACCTCCAGGACAGCGCCGCTTTGCTGGAAGAGGAAGAGGGGATGGAAGGAGCCCAGGCCGCCGAAGAAGCGGTAAAGCGCATGGGCGATGCGGAGGAAATCGGCATTTTGCTGGACAAAGCCCATTCTCCCTTGTTGGGGTGGCTGTGGATGCTTTCCAAATGGTTTTTGGGCATTTCCCTGGTGCTGACCTTTTTCGCCTTGTGGCCCATTGAAGAGCTGCGGGATCAGTTTTACCGGCCCTGGCCAGAGGAAATGTTCCACGCAGACCGGCAGGAGATTCTGAAGCAGGGCGGCCCTTCGGAAAAGGTCCGATTGGGAGCATATACCTTTCAGATCGAAGAGGCCACCTTGCAGGATACCTGGAACCCCCGTTATCCCGACATATATACGGACAATTATGGGCCGGAGGTGTGGCAGACTTTGGAACTGAATATAACTCTTCGCAGCTATACCCCCCTCTTTTATCTGAGTGAGCCGAAACTCAGCCCCTATCTTTCCATAGAAGGCAGCGAAGGACAGGTTTATTTAGGCAGCTGGCATCCGGATGCCGATTACAGCCAGCCCTTGCTGCAAATCAGCAGCAGCCGTCCTTTGTTTTTCTGGCAGGAATGCCGTCTCACTATGTATATGGATTATGGCCAGCGGGAGGAATTTCTCAAAAATCAATGGCTGGAGCTGGTTTATGAAAGAGAAGGGAATGCATTCCGCATCCGCATCCCTCTGGAGGAGGTGACAGAGCATGAAAAGACCTCCTAAAGTATATCATCGCACCCTGCGCACTTTGCGCAATGTGCTTCTGGCCCTTCTGGCTCTGTGGCTTTGGTGGGCGTCTCAGGGCTATCCGGCCCTGACGCCTCGGCAGGCTCTCCGCTGGCAGGAGCAGGTCCACATGGTGGAAAAAGTGGATTATCTGGATACGCTGCCTGTGGGGCTGAAAGACAAAGACCGGCTGGTGCTGGCTGAGGGAAAGGATCTTCTGGAAGTGTGTGTGGCCCAGAAGGTGGGCTTTCTTCGGTGGAGCGGCCGGAATCTGGTACGCTATCACCGGGAGCAGGAGCTCCAGGCGGTTCCGGTGATGTGGGAAGACAATCTGGAAGGCTCTCTGCTGCTGTTTGCCTGGGCGCCGGAGGGCACACATCAGGTGGAAGGGATGCTCACCGACACCCGATATGATGAGCCGGTACAGGTCTTTTTTGAAGGGGAAGAAAAAATGGGAAGCCTGTTTCTTTGCCGGGGAGAAAGGCCGACAGAGGAAGAATGGCTGGGCTTTTTCTTTGATCTGAACAGTCCCCAGGATCTGTCCTATCAGCAAAGAACGCTTCGCTACAAAATAGAAGTGCGGGCTTATGATCAAGGGGGAAATTTGCTGGCCGAAAGCTCCTATGGGATATAAAAAAGCACGGCGTATCTTGAAATACGCCGTGCTTTTCTTTTTTACAAGCCGAAATGTCGGTTGATCTCCTTCATGCGGGCCATCTGATCCACATGGAAGGGACAGCGGCTGTTGCAGTGGCCGCACTGGATGCAATCCGAGGCGTGCTTTGCAAGTTCCCGGTAATGTTCTTCTGCCATGGCGTCGCCCCGCAAGGCCAGGTCGTAGTATTTGTTCACAAGGCCGATCTGGATTCCCTGGGGACAGGGAGCGCAGTGGTTGCAGTAGACACATTTTCCCACGGCGTCGGGGGGAGTGAAAGAACCCAGGATAGAATAGTCCTTTTCCTCCGGGGAGGCCTCGAAAAAGCTCAGAAGATGATTGATCTGCGCAACCGAACTCATGCCAGGCAGCACAGTGAGCACACCAGGCCGGTCCAGAGCATATTGCAGGCACTGATAGTGGGTCAGAGCCTGGCTAAAGGGAGAAAGGGAAGCGTCCAGCAGCTGGCCGCCGGCAAAAGGCTTCATCACCGCAATGCCCACGCCCTCCGCTTCACACCGGCGGTAAACGGCGGTGCGTTCATCGGTGCTGCCTTTGCCATAGGTGCCTTTATGGTAATCGTAGGCGGCATTCACCGAAAACATCAGCATATCCAGGGGCACATCGTCCATCACTTGCTGAATGGTGGCCGGAGTGTGGGAGGAAAGGCCCAGGTGACGCACAACGCCCTGTTCCTTTAGTTCCATCAAAAAGGCCAATGCGCCGTTTTTCTGGTATTTCTGCCAGTCGGCCACTTCGTCCAGACAGTGGATGAAGCCGTAGTCGATGTAATCGGTGCCCAATTTCTCCAGCTGCCAGTGGATGCTCTTTTTGATGGCTTCAGCGTCCAGGGTGAAGCCATAGGGGCCGCCTTGGTAGTTTGCACCGAAATGGATCTGATAGCGCACATTCTTCCGCACATCCCCCAGGGCTGCGCCAAAATAGGGGAAGGTACGGCTTTCTGCCGTGGCCAGATCAAAATAGTTGACGCCCCCTTCGTAAGCCTGACGAATGGTGGCGATGGCGTCTTTCTCGTCGGCCTGGGCAATGTAGGAAGTACCAAAGCCCAGCACACTGATTTTGTCGCCGGTTCGTTTGTTGATGCGGTATTCCATATGGTTTCTCTCCTTTACAGTCCAGCTTTTGCGGCTTCTTCCATGATGGTGGGGATCTGGATCTTTTGGGGACAGTGTTTCAGGCAGGCGCCGCAGTGGAGACAGCGTCCGGCCCGGTCGGTGGGGGTTAGGCCCTGGATCTTCCAGGTGGAGCCGCTGATCCGGTGTTCGTTGTAGGCCTGGATCAAAAGGGGGATGTTCAGGTGGGCAGGGCAGGTGTCGCAGCAATAGCGGCAGCCGGAGCAGGGAACCCCCAGGTCCTTGAGAAAAACTTCAGCGGCCTGGGAGAGGGCCTGCCGTTCCTCTTGGGTGAAAGGCCGGGCCTGGGAGAAGGTGGCGGCGTTTTCCCGCACCTGTTCCGGGGTGGACATTCCGCTGAGCACCGTCTGCACTCCAGGCAGCTCCATCAGAAACCGGAAACCCCAGGAGGAGATGGACCAGCCGGGGGCAGCCTGCTGCAAAATATCCCGGGCTTTTTGGTTGAGCGTGGACAGCCGCCCGCCTTTCAGCGGTTCCATCACCCAGATGGGGATATGGTGCTTTGTGAGAATGTCGTACTGGCCTTTGCCGTCCAGCAGCGTCCAGTCCAGGTAGTTGAGCTGGATCAGGGCCATGTCAAAGCCATCGTACCAGTTGAGGAACTTTTCCAGGGTCTCCGGAGAGCCGTGAGAGGAAAAACCGATGTGGCGGATCTTCCCGGCTTCTTTTTGCCGGAGAAGAAAGCCCAGATAGTCCTTTTGCGGGTCGGTGTAGTCCTGGATGTAGTTTTCATCCAGGCTGTGCAGCAGGTAGAAATCAAAATAATCGGTTTTCAACCGGCGAAGCTGCTCTTCAAATACGCTGGCGATGTCTTTTTTGGCGGCGGCATAGAATTTGGTGGCCAGGAAAAAGCTATCCCGGGGATGATGGGAGAGTACTTCCCCCAAAGCCCGCTCGGAATCCCCCTTCTGATAGGTATAGGCAGTGTCAAAATAATTGATCCCCTGGGCGATGGCTTCGTCCACGATTCGCCGGGCCTGCACAGTGTCGATGTGGTCGGGCTCTCCCGGCAAGGTGGGGAAGCGGAGCGCTCCCAGCCCCAGCCGGGAGATGGAAAGTCCGTTGAAGTCCTGATAGATCATTTCAGGTGCAATCCAAACTGGCGCAGCTCCTCCAGTTTTTCCGGGGATTTATTCTGTTTGCCAAAAGCGGTGAAAGTGCCCATATCCTCCAGCTTGAGATAATCCAGGAAGGAATTTTGGTATTCATAGATGGCGCCGCCATACACATTGTCGCTGCCGGAAGAAAGAATCAGGGCGGCTTTTTTCAGGTTTTTCGGCTTATCCAGGGCATAGATCCGGTTGATGGCGCACTGGAGCTGGCCGGTGAAGCTGTGGTAATACACCGGGGAGGCCAGCACGATCATCTGGGCCTGTTCCAGGAGAGGATAGACCTGCTGCATATCATCCTGCTGGACACATTTTCCATTGCCTTTGGTGTGGCAGTATTCACAGGCCAGGCACCCGGCGATCTTTTTTTGGCATACAGGGACGATATCCACCTGATGTCCCGCTTCCCGGGCGCCTGCGGCAAAGGCCTCCACCATGGCCGCGGTGTTTCCTTCTTTCCGGGGGCTTCCGTTGAGTACCAGAATGTTCATTTGTTATTCCTCCGTCTGCAGTTGCGTCAGCATGTTGTATTCTTCATCGCTCACCGGTTCCAGCCATTCATTGGAGGCATCCGGGGCGGGGATCTCGATGGCCACATGGGAAAACCAGTCCTCGGCGGCACCGTGCCAGTGCTTTACCTCCGGGGGAATATACACCACATCCCCGGGATGCAGACTGCGGGCCGACTGTCCCCATTGCTGATACCAGCCCTCTCCGTCGGTACACAGCAGGATCTGGCCGCCCCCATGGTGGATGTGCCAGTTATTGCGGCAGCGGGGCTCAAAGGTCACATTGCACACCGCGACGCCCTGGGTGGTGAGGGGGTTGAGATAGCTTTGGCCGATGAAATAAGCGGCATAGGCGTCGTTAGGCTGTCCCAGGCCGAACAAAGGCTCTTTGGCGTTGACCGCATCCTGGGCGTAAACCTCCCGTACCATGGGGAACACCGCCCAGGCATGGGGCCAGCCTACATAAAAGGCGATATGGGTGATGATCTCCACCATTTCGGTTTTGGTTACGCCATGGTTTTTGGCGTTTTGGATGTGGTATTTCAAAGAATTGTCGGTGATCCCCTTGGAAACCAGGGCCACCACAGTGATCATGGACCGATCCCGCAGGGAGAGCCGATCTTCCCGGGACCATACCTGACCGAAGAGCACATCGTCATTGAGTTGGGCGAATTTGGGAGCCAGATCTCCCAGACCGTCCCGACCCGCTGTTTGCTTAATCATAGAGCAGCATCCTCCTTACAGTGATCAGTTGTGCGCCGGGGTGAGGGAGAAGGTCACCTGTACATCCCCGTCCCCCAAAGCCTGCAGAAGTCCCTCCCGGGTGGCATTTTCAATCTTCCCCAGGCGGGTAAAGCTCCAGGTGTTGGTGCCGTAATAAATGGTGATGGAGTTCCCCTGATAGAGAATCACATCCCCTGGCTGGGTGGTGATGGATTGATCGTTTGTGGGCAGGCTTTGTCCCAGGCTTCCCACTTTTTCAAAATTGCCGTAATCGCTCATATCCACAGTGAGATCTCCCTGGGAGAGAAGCTGGCGCAGAGCGTCGGCACTGGAGTTGTTTTCAAAGCGGGCGGTGAAGGTCTGGCCGCCGGCAGTGATGTAGAACTCTTTTTGCATAGAAGGTTCCTCCGGTTCGGTTTCCTGGGTATTTTCTTCCGGCTGAGTGGTTTGAGAAGGGGGAGTGGATTCAGATGGAGTCTCAGCGGGCTTGGTGCAGGAGACCATGCAGGGCAGCAGAAAAAACCATAACAGGACAGAAGTGAGAGCTTTCATCGGTGCAATCTCCTCCTTTTTGTTCCGCAGTTGGCTGGCCGGGTGTATTTTATTAAAGGAAGGCGCCGTTGCACACCTGAATGACCTGGCCTTTCACATGGCGGCCCATTTTGCTGGCCAGGAAAAGGCAAGCATAGGCCTGGTCCATGGGGTCGCATTCCGGACCGGGGAAATAGACGAAATGGCCGCTGTGCTCCAGCATTTTGGCGCCGCCGGGCTGCTGGCCGGCTTTGTTGGCCACATGGGCGGGAGTGACGGTAGCACCTGGCGCCACGGCGTTGCAGCGGATGTTGGTATCGATCAGGCGCATGGCCACATTTTTGGTCAGGGTGTTCAGGGCGCCCTTGGTGGAAGTGTAGGTGGCGCCGCAGAAGGGACGGGTGCCATTGACCGAAGAGATGTTGATGATCACGCCGTCGTTTTTGGGAAGGAAGATTTTCAGTGCTTCCCGGATGTAGCGCATAGGCCCGCCCAGATTGGTGTTCATCACATAAAGCATCCAGTCGTCATCGGTCTCGTCGATGATCTTTTGTTCGCCGATGCCGGCGTTGTTAATGAGAATATCCACATCGCCAAAGGTCTCCAGCGCCGTTTCAAAAACCCGCTTGGTGTCCTCGGAGGAGCACACATCGGCTGTCACGCCGATGGCCCGGCCGCCTTTGGCCCGGATACCTTCCACCACTTGGTCCAGTTTTTCCTGTCCCCGGGCGGTGAGGACGACGGCCGCTCCTTCCTCAGCGAAAAGTTCGGCCATGGTTTGGCCCATACCATAGCTGGCACCGGTGATGATGGCTACTTTGCCCTGAAGCATTTGCTTATCCATAAAAAACCTCTTTTCCGGTATAGTTTATTTTTAATTCCAGTATAATGAACAGCTAAATATATATCAAATACTTATTTATAATAGGAAAGTATAGTTGAAACCTATCGTTAATTTTGCTATTCTGTGGTTGGAGGAGATTGGATGGAACTGCGAGTTCTGCAATATTTTTTGGCCGTGGCTCGAGAACAGAGCATTTCGGCCGCAGCCCATTCCCTGCATCTGTCCCAGCCCACATTGTCCACCCAGCTGAAAGCCTTGGAGGAGGAAGTGGGAAAACAGCTGCTCATCCGGGGCGGCAAAGGCTCCCGCAAGGTGATGCTTACCCAGGAGGGGATGATCCTGCGCAAGCGGGCCGAGGAGATTTTGGAACTGGTGCATATGACGCAGCGGGAGATCGCCTATTCCGACGAAGTCATTGTAGGGGATGTGTACATCGGCGCTGGGGAATCGGATTTGATCCGCATTTTTGCCAGAGCGGCTTGCTGCCTGCAAAAGCAATATCCCGGCATCCACTATCACATCCGCAGCGGCAACGCTGTTTTTGTAAAGGAATATCTGGACAGGGGGCTCATCGATTTTGGTGTGGTTTATGGCCCGGTGGACACTAGCCGGTATCATGCCATCAAATTGCCTGTCCGGGATACCTGGGGCGTGCTGATGCGCCGGGATTCTCCCCTGGCTTCAAAAGAGTACATTACCCCCCAGGATCTTTGGGATAAGCCGCTGATCGTCTCGGCCCAGGAAAGTGATCATTGGCCCATGTCCCGGTGGATGGGACGGGACACCGAAGAGCTGTCCGTGGTGGCTACTTATAACCTGGTGTTCAATGCTTCGCTGCTGGTGGAGGAGGGACTGGGGTATGCGCTGTGTTTTGATAAGCTGATCAATGTGAGCGGCGACAGCAAATTGTGTTTTCGGCCCTTGTATCCCCGGATGGAAGGGGAGGCGTCCATCATCTGGAAGCGGTATCAGGTCTTTTCCAAGGCGGCACAAAAATTTATCGATGCGCTGCAGGAGTGCTGCGGCCTGGAAGGACCAAAATAAAAAAGGCTTCGGTTTTGCCGAAGCCTTTTTTGATATTTTCACATTATTTTTTGCTGAGAAGCAGCTGCTGGAGAAACTTTTTTCCAGTAGCTGTTTTAAAGTGGTCGTCCCGCACCTTTTCGATAGCGGCCCGGTCAGCCTGCTTTTCATCCAGATTCACCAGGAAATCGGCCTCGATGAGGATTTGCAGATCGATGTCCTGCACATTGTCATAGCTGTGATGGTGGGCCACCAGCCAGCAGATCCGATCCACAAACTCCTTGTCGGTATAGCCGCATCTTTCCATCAGAGCCCGGCAGGCTTTTTCCCCTTCTTCCTCCTGCTGGGGGCCCTGGCAGGAGCCGTATTTTTCCAGGCAGGGTTTGATGCCGATATCGTGGAGGATGGCGGCGGTTTCCACGATGTTCATGGTGGTGGAGCTCAACTGCTCACGGGAAGCGATGGCCTTGGCAAAGCCGTAGACCTTGAGAAAATGATTGATCCGCTTGGGGGAGCCTTCCTCCCAGGCGATCATCTCGCCGATCAGTTCGCCGTTTTTCATCTATATAACCTCCTGAATGGATAAAATAAAAGTCCTTTGGGGATAATGAATCATTTTACTCAATTTTTACAAAAATGCAAGAGGGAAAGGGGATTTTTTTCACCTCTTTTTCACAAAAAGCAAAATATTTAGGGGGAAACAATTGTTGGGCTTTAGAATGGCCGGTTTTCCTGCGGCGGCAGATATGCTATACTGAATCTATTCCAGACAAAGGGGAAAAGAGAATGAAAGAAAATACCACAGGTCGGCTGCTTTATGCCGATCTTTTGCGGGCTTTGGCCATGGTTGCTGTGATCGTGGTTCATGTGTGTGGGAACAACTGGCCGGGAATGGATGTGCGCAGCACAGAGTGGCAGATCCTCAACGGATTTGACAGCCTGGTGCGCTGGTGTGTACCGGTGTTTGTCATGCTCAGCGGGATGTTTTTTTTGGACCCACAGCGGAATGTGACCTATAAAAGCATTTTCCGCAAGAATCTGCCGCGCCTGGTCTCCGCTTTTTTGATCTGGTCCACTTTCTATGCTCTGTATACCGCCCTGATCAACAGCCGGGCCGGCACTCCCGACTCCCTGTGGCAGATCATCACCAACATCGCCTTTGGCCATTATCATTTGTGGTTTATCTATATGATCATGGGGCTGTATCTCATCACTCCCATCCTCCGGCTCTTTATCAAAGGGGCCAGCCGGCGGGATCTGGAGTATTTTTTGCTGCTCTATTTTGTCTTTACCCTCTTTCTGCCCATGTTCAACAGCATCCAGGTGGGGCAGGTGGTCAGCGGTGTGGTGTACCGGCTGGATCTGAAAATGCTGGGGGGATATATCGGCTATTTTGTAGCCGGGTATTACTTCAAAACCTATGATTTTACCCCAAAAGTGAAAAAACTCATCTACGCCGCCGGGATTCTGGGAACGGTGTGGACCTGGGGCATGACAGTGGTGGCCAGCCTGGATTGGAACGCCCCCAACGAAACCTGGTTTTTGTATGTCACTCCCAATGTGGCCATGATGTCGGTGGGGATTTTCCTCTTTTTCAAAGAGCATTGCCATGGAAATCGCTTGGGAAAACGGGGGCTGGCCTTTTGTCTCAAGGTTTCCCAGCTGTCCTTTGGAATGTATCTGGTCCATGCCTTTTTCAACAGCCGTCTGGTGGCCTTGGGGCTGAATGCGGTCACCTGGACACCGCTGGTGGCCGTGCCGGTGGCTACCGCTTTGGTGTTCCTTTTGAGCTTCCTTGCAGCATGGATTATGAGCCACATCCCATTCCTGCGAAAATACGGAATGTAAGCATAAAAAGCCAATCAGACACAGGGATCAGGTCTATGTTAAATTTTTGACAAATTGACCAAAATCCCTGTGTTTTTTTATGGAATCTGCTTCTTGAAAACAGGAGAAAAGAGACTATAATAGGGGGCAAAGGAGTGATTCTTATGCTGAAACTCATGCGGGCCCCCGCCAAATATGTGCAGGGCGAGGACGCATTGCTGGAACTGTGTCAGAATGTAGAGAATTTGGGAAAGAGCTTCCTGTTTATTTGCAGCGGAAGTGGACGAAAAGCCACAGAGGATAAAATCCGCCAGAGCTTTGCCTCCTCGGAAGCCCAGATTTATTTTGAAACCTTCGGCGGCATCAGCTCCCGTGGGGAAATTGAGAAAATGGGCCGTTTGGTTCAGGAAAAGGGAATCGATGTAGTCTGCGGCGTAGGCGGCGGCAGCGCCATCGATACCGCCAAGGCCACGGCCTACTATCAGCATAAGCCGGTGGTCATCATTCCCACTGTTTGCGCCACCGATGCCCCCTGCACCGGTCTTTCGGTGATCTATCAGGATGACGGCACCTTTGACAGCTATTTGTTCTATCCCCAGAACCCGGATGTGGTGGTTGTGGATACTTCCATTATCGCCAAGGCTCCGGTGCGGTTTTTGGTTTCCGGCATGGGAGATGCCCTGGGCACCTTCTTCGAGGCCCGGGTCTGCGAGAGAAATCATGCACCCAGCCTGGAAAATGGCGGCGTGACCCGCTCGGCCATGGCGCTGTGCCGGTTGTGCTGGGATACCTTGCAGGATAAGGGGCTTCTGGCCAAGGTGGATGCCCAGCAGGGTCTGTTGACTCCGGCGGTGGAGGCCATTGTGGAAGCCAACACCTATCTCAGCGGCGTAGGTGCCGACAACGGCGGTCTGGCTGTGGCCCATTCGGTGTACAACGGCTTTACCGCTCTGGAAGAGCTCACCGCCATGCATGGCGAAGTGGTGGCCTATGGCACTCTGGCCCAGCTGCTGTTGGAGGATGGCCCCACAGAAGAATTCTGGCAGGTCCATCGGTTCTGCCGCTCGGTGGGATTGCCTGTGACTTTGGCGGAAATGGGGATCACCGACAAAAGCCGGGTGATCATCGCCGCCGAAAAGGCCTGCGCTCCCGGCGAGTCCATCCACAATATGGCCTGGGAAATCAGCCCGAAGAATCTGGAGCAAGCGCTTCTGTCGGTGGATGCCCTGTCGGCCCAACAGAAATAAGAGAAAAGAAAGAGTAACTGCGTCTTCTTCCAGACTGGCAAAAAATTTATCTGGCTAAAAGGGATTGTTCGTTCTACCCCTCACTAATTTGTAAAAACCGGCGACCTGTGCGTCGGTTTTTACACTTCTCAAGGGGCCAGTGTGGCCCAATGGCTGCACGCAGCCCCTTGCAAAAACTCGAAAAAGCGGCTTTGCCACTTTTTCGACATGGGAAAAGGAGGAGCAAATGCTCCTCCTTCTTTCATCTTGACGAAAGGCTGGGGAGATGCTACCATGGATTTTAGAGAAAATACCCAAAAATCAAGGGAGGATGAAACCATGGCCAGCAAGTTTTTTGAAATTCACGGTGTACTGCCCCCGGTGATCACGCCGTTCACCAAGGAAGGGAAGGTGGATTTTGAAGCCTTCCAGAAGAACATTGAAAAATGGAATGACACCGGCGTGGCCGGGTATCTGGTACTGGGTTCCAACGGGGAAACCCCTTATCTGGAAGAGGAGGACAAGCTGGAGCTCATTCGCATTGCCGCCCAGCACAAGGCACCGGGCAAATTGCTCATGGCGGGAACCGGGCTGGAAAACACCCAGGCCACCATCCGCCTGACCAAAAAGGCCGCCGAAGCCGGAGCCCAGTGCGCCCTGGTCCTCACTCCCAATTATTACGGGGACCAGATGGGAGACGAAGCCCTCATCGCCTTTTTCACCAAGGTGGCCGACGAAAGCCCCATTCCCATTCTGATCTACAATGTGACCAAGTTCACTCATGTGAATATTTCTCCCCGGGCGGCTTCTATTCTGTCCCATCATCCCAATATCATCGGCATGAAGGACAGCTCGGGGAATATCGCCCAGCTGATCTCCTTTATGACCCAGGGTCTGGATCCGGAATTCAATTTGCTGGTGGGCACCGCTTCAGCCTGGTATCCGGCTCTGGCTATCGGCATCAAAGGCTCGGTGATGGCTCTGGCCAACTGCTGTCCCCAGGAGTGTGTGGAGGTGCAGCGCCTGTTTGAAGCGGGGGACTATGCCACATCCCTGGAGCTTTACAAGAGGATGTTCCCGGTGAATGCCTGCGTCACCGGCAAGCTGGGGGTTCCCGCTTTGAAGTATGCCTGCAATCAACTGGGATACCAGGGAGGGGAGCCTTGTCCGCCCCTGCTGCCTTTGACCAAGGAGCAGCAAAAACAGGTGGATGCCATTCTGGAAAAGGCGAAACTGGTATAAAAACAGATTTTTGAGGATAAAGCCCCTTGACTGTCAAGGGGCTTTATCCTTTATTCTGTTTTTTGTGATGGATCCAGATATTTTATCAGTTGTGTCCGGGCATCCACACTGGATCGTGCCTGAGAAGCATTGACAATGTAGCACAGTGCATCATTCCACTCCCACAGACTAAAATCTTCCACCTGAATGGAGAGAACTTCCCGAGCCAGTTGTTTTCGCATTTTTATAGATAAATAACGCAGATCAGACAGCATCAAGCAGCCAGCTTTTTGAGCCAAGACATCCACCAGAGATGTGGATCGGTGATGCATAAACTCCTCTCCTTTATTGCAAAATAAATATTTTGTCGCAAAGTATTTGTGGAAGATGAATTGCTCAGTGAGAGCGTTGGAAAATCAGTTTGAAAATTTCATAAAAGGCAGCAAAAAAGAGAGCTGAGAGCAGATGTTAGCTCTCAACTCAAGATTTTTGCGCTCAAAAATGTGTATTTCATTGCTTTAAAACTGGTTTGGTGTTAAAATATATGTATATTGCATTATTTTTCAAAGAAGCTTGCGACAAAATATTTATTTTGCCTTATGTCACAAGGCCCAGTCTTTCCATTTGCCGGATGTGCTCTGTGCCAGAGGTGATCAGGTAAATTCGTGTGGTTTCTATGCTGGAATGTCCCAAAATATCGGCCAGCTGAACAATGTTTTTGCATGATTTGTAAAATACCATAGCAAATAAATGGCGTAAATTGTGGGGGAAAACCTTGCTGGATGCCACTTTTGCCGTATTGCAAAGCTTTTTCATCTCAGCCCAAATCTGACGGCGGTCAAGCTCTTGTCCTTTCCTGGTGAGAAAAATCTTGCCGGAAGGGATTTTTTTTGCTTTGGCATAGCTCAGCAGCTTGCGGCATAGTTTGCGCGGCAGCAGGATCACACGGATCTTTCCTTTCAAAAATATCTGTGTCCGCCTATTCTGTGCAGCTTCCACTGTGATATATTTGACCTCACTGACCCGAATACCAGTGGCGCAAATGGTTTCTATCAATAAGCCCAGGCGATCCCGCCCTGTTTCTTTGGCAGCCGTTAAGAGCCGCTGATATTCTGTTTTGGTTAATTCTCGCCGGGTATCTTGAAACAATTTTCTTTGGATCTTCAGGAAGCGTACCCGGCATTCGTTCCAGCCCAAAAATCGGAAAAGGCCGTTTAAGGACGAAAGCATCCCGTTGACAGTCGCCGGTGCATAATTTCTTGAAAGCAAATATGACTTCCATTTCATTGCCAGTTCCTTTGTTACCGCTTTGCCGTTCAGCCAGTAAGAAAAAGCTTTCGCATCCCGCAAGTATTTTTCTATTGTGCCGATGCTGCGTTCTTCCGCCAATAAATGCTGAGAATAGGCGCTGATTTCTTTTGCGGTGAGCTTGTGTTGGTTCATCTGGTGTTCCTCCATTGGCAATTATGATGCCATTATTGTACCTTGTATCGGCTTTTGAGCATAGTAAAAAAGCAACCTGTACCGCCGAAAGGGATACAGGTTGCTTATATTAAAAATGTATAGAGCTTCAGAAAGCTTGTTATTCCTGACCCAGGATGACGATGCCCACCGCCGCAATGGCGATGACCAGGTACTGGGCTTTGGATAGTTTTTCTTTCAGCAGCAAACGGCTCCACAACAGGGAGGCGATGCAATAAGAGGAGATCATGGGAGCGGCCACAATGGCGTTGGCGCCGATGGCAAACACATAGGCAAACTGGCCTGCGGTTTCGCACAGAGCGGCCACCATTTTGGGCTTTTCCTTGGAGAGGGTGATCTTTTGCTTTTTGATGATCACCACATAGATGAAGGCGCATACCGCCATGAACAGGAAGGTCAGCTCATAGGCGATGTTGGCCTGAGTTTCCGCAATGGCCCGATCCAGCAGCAGAGCATCGGCAAAGGTGCCCAGACCGTCGATCAGGCAATAGAGCAGGGGAAAGACGATGGCCAGCACGCTGCGGGTATATTTTTTGTCTGCCGACAGACCGCTTTGCAGGCGGATGGTGTCGTCTTTTTTCTTTTCAATGACAGACAGGGCGAAAACGCCGATGCACACCAGAGCCACGCCGAAAAACTGCATGGCGCCCATGGTGTCGCCCAGGATAAAGAAGCACAAAAGGGCGGCCACCGCGCCGGAAGAGTTACACACCGGAGAGGAGATGGACAGCTCGATATACCGCAGACCCGCATAACCCAGGATCATAGCCAGGATATAGAGGAAGGAGGCGGGAAGATAGGTGATGATGTCCACAAAAGAGAAGGGGGTGCCGGTGGCGATCAGATAAATGGCGTGGATACCCATGACAGTACCCACAGCCATGATCATTTTCCAGTGGCTATAAATATCGTCGGATTTGGAACCCATTTTGGAAAAAAGATCAGAGCCGCTCCAGAACAAAATGGCGATCAGCGCCAGAATAAACCAGTTCATGTATCAAACATCCTTTTCTTATTTTTTATCTGTTAAAAATGGAGAAAAGGACAGCCCGGGGGCGGTCTGCGGGGAAACCGAGTATTGTGCCAACATTGGATCCGCTTGCAAGGGTGATGCTTCACAGAGCGCCCCTCCTTTCTCAAAATAAAATGGCGAACCGGTTTATTTTACTATAAATTGGTGCCCTGCACAAGAGAAAGGGATAAAAAAATCGCGTCTGTAATGGATACAGACGCGATTTTTTCATAATAATGCTCTTACAGGCTGCGCAGAGCATCCACCAAAGCGGTTTTGGACTGGGTGCGCTCGTCCTTTTGCTTGATGATCTTGGCGGGGATACCGGCCACCACAGCACCGGCAGGCACATCGCTGATGACCACAGCACCGGCGGCCACCACGGCTCCTTTGCCAACCCGGCAGCCTTCCAGCACCACAGCGTTGGCGCCGATGACCACATCGTCCTCAATGACAACCGGCTGGGCACTGGCGGGCTCTACCACGCCGGCCAGCACGGTGCCTGCGCCGATGTGGCAGTTTTTGCCCACAGTGGCCCGGCCGCCCAGCACGCAGCCCATATCGATCATGGTGCCTTCGCCGATCACGGCGCCAATGTTGATGACAGCGCCCATCATAATAACGGCATTGTCGCCGATCTCCACACATTCCCGGATGGTGACGCCCGGCTCGATGCGGGCATTGATGTTTTTCAGATCCAGCAGGGGAATGGCACTGTTGCGCCGGTCATTCTCCACTTCGTATTGGATAATGCTGTCCTTGTTGCTCTCCAGCACCGGGGCGATGTCCGCCCATTCTCCAAAGACCACCTGGAAGGGGCCGCCGAAAACCTTGCAGCTTTCGGGGAATGGAATCGGCTCTTTCACCTGAAGATAGACCTTCACCGGGGTCTTTTTCTTGGCTGTGTGAATGCGATCGATGATTTCCTGGGTGTTCATAGCGTTCCTCCTCAGTGAGCGTTGTGGGGGAACAGGGCGTCCCCCATGGAATAAAAGCCCTTGGGGGCCGACAGTGCAAACTCAGCGGCCTTGATGGCTCCGGCCACAAAGACCTGCTTGGAAAGGGCGGTGTGTTTGATCTCGATCAGCTCATCGTCTCCGGCAAAGAGCACGGTGTGCTCTCCCACAATGGTGCCGCCACGGATGGCGTGAATGCCGATCTCTCCCTTTTGCCGGGGACAGACGCCGTCCCGGCCGTGAACCTCCGGAAAGTCGCCGCTTTCCTCGATGGCCCGGGCCAGCATTTTGGCGGTGCCGCTGGGGGCGTCAATCTTCTTGTTGTGGTGTTTTTCGATGATCTCAATGTCAAACCGGTCTTTCAGAATGGGGGTAATGGTGCGCAGAATTTCCTCCAGGATGTTGATGCCCAGGGAGGTGTTCTGGGTGCGTACCACCGGTGCATAGGCAGAAAGCTCCCGGCACATAGCCTCCTGAGCCGGAGAAAAGCCGGTGGTGGACAACACGCAGGCCACTTCCTGCTCCCGGCAGTAAGAAAGGATCATCTCCAGATTGGCCGGGTGGGAAAAGTCAATGACCACATGGGGTTTTTCCGGCAGCAGGGAAAGGGAGGACAAGCATTCCTCATTCAACGGGTCGATGACGCCGCACAGTTCCCAGCCCTCATGGGCCTGGATGGCCGCGGCAATGCGCTTGCCCATGGCTCCATAGCCCACCAGAGCGATTTTCTTCTGTTCCATCTTTTTTGACTTCCTTTTTGTTATTTCAGAATGGTCAGGGCTTTTTCCAGCCGCTGGCGGGTGCTTTCACTCACAGGGCCCAAGGGCAGACGGCAGGAGCCTACCTTCATGCCCAGAAGGTTCATGGCCTCTTTCAAGGGAGCAGGGCTGGTTTCGGCAAAGAGGGCGTGGATCAGCTCCAGGTATTTCAGCTGCACATCCCGGGCGTGGGCGATGTCTCCAGACTGATAGGAGGACACCAGCTCATGGGTCTGGTCGGGGGCGATGTTGGCCAGCACCGAAATGACGCCGCTGCCGCCCAGGGCCAAGAGGGGCAGCACTTCATCGTCATTGCCCGAAAGCATACAGAAATCCTGGCTCAAAAGCCGGGCGGCGGCGGTGACATAGGCGATGTCGCCGCTGGCTTCCTTGATGCCCACGATGTTTTTATGGTGGGACAGCTCCTCCAGCACATCCAGGGGAATGGAGCATCCGGTGCGGGAGGGCACATTGTAAAGCAGGATGGGGATGTTGACCCCGTCGGCAATGGTGCGGAAATGGGCCAGCATACCGCTTTTGTTGGCTTTGTTATAGTAGGGGGTGACTACCAGCAGGCCGTCGGCGCCCATGGCTTCGTAGCGGCGGGCCATGGCGGCGGCATGGAGGGTGTCGTTGGAACCGGCGCCCACGATCACCGGAATGCGTCCGGCCACTTTGCCGATGACAGTCTGGGCGATTTTGTCTTTCTCCTCCTGGGAGAGGGTGGGGGTTTCGGCTGTGGTGCCCAAGGCCACAATGCCGTCGGTGTGGTGGCTGAGCTGAAACTCTACCAGGGATTCCAGCTGCTTGTAATCTACCTGACCGTCAGGGCCGAAGGGGGTGGCCAGAGCCACCAGCGAGCCGCTGAAGGTGCGCAGGGTTTGGGACATATGATCGGTCTCCTTTCATCGATCCGATGGAGATAAGGTTTCTGCTTTCAATATAGCTGTCAAAAGGGAAAATGCTCCCCTTTATTGCTTACAGGTCAAATTCCTGGGCCAGGGCGGTCACCGCCTGCTCCTTGTTCTCCTTGTCAATGGTGAAGGAGATGGAGATTTCCGAGGTGGTGATCTGGTAATAGGGGATGCCGCAGCGGGCCAGGGTGTCAAAGACACGGGTGGCCACGCCTGTGTGGGTGGCCATGCCCACGCCCACCAGGGACAGCTGGGTCAGATCCCGGCGGATGTCCAGAACCAGGGCTTTTTCTTCCGGCTCACGGCCCAGGGCTTCTTCCAGTTCGGCGGCTTGCTCGTCGCTGCAGCTGAAGGAGAAGGCCACCTTGCCGTCCAGAATGGTTTGGTTGATCATGTCCAGATTGATGTTGTTCCGGCCGATGAGGCGGAAGATGGAGGCCGCTGTACCGGCGTTGTAATCCATATGCCGGAAAGTGACGATGGCACAGTGTTCCTTGATGCTGATGCCGGTCACCGGCATCTCTTCGAAAAATACCTGCTGGCTCATAACGGTGGTTCCTTTCTTTCCTTCTTCCAGCGTGCGGCCCAGGTAGAGCTCTACGCCGTATTTTTTGGCCAGTTCCACGCTGCGGGTCTCCAGCACACCGGCGCCCAGGGCGGCCATTTCCATCATCTCTTCATAGGAAATGCGGCTGAGGGGCTTGGCGTTGGGATAGATGCGGGGGTCCACCCGGTAGACGGCGTCCACATCGGTGTAGATCTCGCAGGGGCAGTCCAGTTTGGCGGCGATGGCCACGGCGGTGGTATCGCTGCCGCCACGACCCAGGGTGGTGATATGGCCGTCCTCGGTGATGCCCTGGAAACCGGCCACCACCACGATCTTGCCTTCGTCCAGATATTGCTCCACCCGCTGGGTGTTGATTTCCTTGATAAATGCCTTGGAATGGACGGCATTTGTGATAAAGCCCGATTGAAAACCGGTCATGGAGATGGCGTCCACCCCCAGGGCCTGGAGGGCCATGGCCATCAGGCTCACCGTCTGGATCTCTCCGGTGGACAGCAGGGCGTCCATTTCCCGTTTGGAGGGGGAGGGATTGACCTGCCGGGCCAGGGCGATCAGGCCGTTTGTGGTCTTGCCCATGGCCGAGCATACCACCACCAGATCCTTGCCCTCTTTTTTCAGTTGGGCCAGGCGGCGGGCGATGGCCATGATCTTTTCAGGGGTAGCCACGCTGCTGCCGCCGTATTTATGTACCAATCGCATGAAGATCGTCTCCTCTCATGTCCTCCGGCAGGGGGAGGAAGGGGTCTAAGGATATCTTATCATACCCCCAAGGCCTTTGTAAAGAAAGGGAAAAGGGGAGAAAACTTCATGTTTTTTCGGAAAGAGTGAAGAAAAGACAGTTCCGGCTCTTGCGATTTAAGCGGGATAGGATATAATTTACCTGGGGAGAAATTCCCCAATCGCCGCACAAACGGCACAATGGAGGTTATACCTATGGAAAACTATATTCAATATCGCCGGGATCTGCATCAGATTCCCGAAGTCGCCCGTCAGGAATTCAAGACCAGTGAATATGTAGGCGCTCATCTGGCCAAGCTTCACTGCCAGGTGGAGAAGGTCTGCGGCACTGGTTACACCGCCTTTTTTGACAATGGCGCAGAGGATACCATCGCCTTCCGGGGCGATATGGATGCCCTGTCCATTAAGGAGGAGACCGGCCTTGCGTTTGCCAGCCAGAACGGCTGCATGCACGCCTGCGGCCACGATGCCCACATGGCCATGATGTTGGCCCTGTGCGATTATCTGGAGGAAAACCACAAGAAGTATAAGTTCAATGTGCTGGTGATCTTCCAGCCGGCCGAGGAGAGCATCGGCGGCGCCAAGGTGATCTGCGAAAGCGGTGCTTTGGACAAGCACCATGTGAGCAAGGTGTTTGGCCTGCATGTGTGGCCCAAGCTGGAGAAGAACGCCATCGGCAGCCGTCCCGGCCCCATGATGGCCAAGACTTCGGAAATGACCATCACCGTCCACGGCAAGAGCGCCCACTGTGCCCGGCCCGACCTGGGCATCGACGCCCTGACTGCCGCCTCGGAGATCATTTCCCGGCTGTATCAGGTGAAGAAAAACGAAATGGCTCCCGATGCCGAGTATCTGCTCCATGTGGGCAAGATGGACGCCGGAGATGCCCTGAACATCGTCTGTGAAAAGGCGGTCATTCTGGGCAGCGTGCGGGCCTTCTCCCTGGATGTGTTCAACTTCATGGTGCGCCGCATCCATGAGATCGCCGCCGATGTGGACAAGGAATTCGGCACCAAGACCGAAGTCCACCTCACCGAGGGCTATCCTCCGGTGAACAACGACCCCGCTCTGTATGAGGATTACAAAAAGGCCATGGAAAAAGCGGGCATCACTCTGCTGGAAGCGGAAAAGACCATGATCGCCGAGGACTTTTCCGAGTACGAAGCCCGGTATCCCGGCGTGTTCGGCTGGCTGGGCCTGGGGGATGTGCCCTCCCTGCACAACAACAAATTTGACTTTGACGAGACTGTCATGGCCACCGGCATCAAAGCCTTTGTGGGCCTGCTGGACTATTTCAACGAAAAATAAGCACCGATATGCAGGGGGAAAGGCGGGAAAATCGCCTTTCCCTTTTCTGTTTGCAAAAAAAGGGAGGAATTTTCATGCCGTCGCCCATCAAGACCAATGTAAGCCGTATTCTGGACAGCGCCGGGGTCTCTTACAAAATGCACACCTATGAAAGCCACGGGGAGGCGCTGGACGGGCAGTCGGTGGCCCAGGCGTTGGGAGTGGACCCACGGTGCCTGTTCAAGACCCTGGTGACAAAGGGCCATGACGGAGAACACCGGGTTTTCGTAGTGCCCTGTACCGGTGAGCTTGACTTGAAAGCCGCCGCCCGGGCCGCCGGGTGCAAATCGGTGGAGATGATCCATGTGAAGGATCTCCAGAAGGTCACCGGCTATATCCGGGGTGGATGCAGCCCTTTGGGGATGAAGCGGCAGTTTCCCACCGTGGTGGACGAAAGCTGCAAGGAATGTGAAACCATCATCGTCAGCGCCGGGAAGATCGGTTTTCAAGTGGAACTGCATCCCGATGATCTGCTGCGCCTTTGCGGGGGAAAGACGGCCCCCATTGCCAAATGAAGCGGCTGATCGTGGTGCGGGGGCCTATGGGGGCGGGGAAGACCACCTTGTGCCAGGTGCTGCTGCCCTATTTGCAGCCCGCCTTTTGGCTGGATGGGGACTGGTGCTGGAAGATGGAACCTTTTGTCGCCGATGAAGCCATGCGGGAGATGGTGATGGAGAACATCGCCTTTCTCCTGGGCCAGTTTCTCCGGGCGGAAGGGAAGGACAATGTGCTTTTTTCCTGGGTTCTCCACGAAGACGCCATTTTGGAGGATTTGCTCCACAGGCTCTTTCCCCTTCGGTTTTCCCTCCATGTGTTCAATCTGGAGCCGGGGGAAAAGGCCCTGGTGAAGCGGCTCCAGGGGGACATTGCCCGGGGAGTACGGGAGGAGGATGTGGTGCAGCGGGCCTTGGAGCGGCGAATGCATTACCCCGGCTTGCAGGGAGAGCATCTGGATACCTCCGCACTTACCCCAGAAGAGACCGCTCATGTGATTTTGGAAAAGCTGAGAGAACAATAAAAAGGACTGCCGGGAGGCAGTCCTTTTTTGCGCTTTTATTCGTTTTTGCCGCAGCATTTTTTGTACTTCAGACCGCTGCCGCAGGGGCAGAGATCGTTGCGGCCGGGCTTTTTGTTTTTGTGCACCGGCTGACGGGTCAGGGTGCCGTCACCAGAGGTGGCGGTGGGCTTCATCAGCTGTTCCCGCTGGGGAGCCGCCTGGCCAATGATCCGGGCAATGAAGATCATCCGGGCGGTGTCGTCCTTGATCTCGTTGATCATCTCATCGAACATGTCAAAGCCCTGGCGCTTGTATTCCACAATGGGATCGTGCTGGGCGTAGGCCTGCAAGCCAATGCCCCGGCGCAGCTCGTGCATGGCATCGATGTGATCCATCCAGTGGCTGTCCACCACTTTCAGCAGAACCACCCGTTCCAGTTCCCGCATCACATCGCTGCCCAGGTCGGCTTCCTTCTTTTCGTAGAAGGCGTGGGCCTTTTCCTCCAGCTGCTCCTGGATGTCCTGAGGAGACAGCTTATCCAGCTCTTCCCGGGTGTACTGCAGCTCGCCGGGAGCTAGGAAGATCTTCTCCCACCGCTTCACCAGCTCTTCGGCCTGCCAGGTGTCCAGATATTTGTGCTCTCCGGCCACCCGGGCCACCGAGCGGGCGATGGAGTCGTCGATCATGGACAGGATATTGCCTTTCAGATCTTCGCCGTCCAGCACCTTGCGCCGCTGGTCGTAGATGATCTCTCTCTGACGGTTCATCACATCGTCATATTCCAGGGTGTATTTCCGGGACTGGAAGTTCCGGCCTTCCACCTTGCTCTGGGCCGATTCAATGGCATTGGACAGGAATTTCTGATCGATGGGGGTGTCTTCGTCCAGGCCCAGCTTATCCAGCATGCCGGTGAGCCGGTCGGAGCCGAAGAGGCGCATCAGATCGTCTTCCAGGGAGATATAGAACCGGCTTTCGCCCGGGTCGCCCTGACGGCCGGCACGACCGCGCAGCTGGTTGTCGATACGCCGGGATTCGTGGCGTTCGGTGCCCAGGATGCACAGGCCTCCCGCCTGACGGACGATTTCGGCGTCTTTCCGGGTGGCTTCCTTGTGCTTTTCCAGAGCCTGGGCGTATTGGGTCCGGGCCGCCAGTACTTCTTCGTCCTGGGTGTCGGCATAACCGGTGGCTTCGCTGATGACCTCTTCGGGGATCTGTGCTTTCACCAGATCTTCCCGGGCCATGGCCTCCGGGTTGCCGCCCAGCATGATGTCGGTACCACGGCCAGCCATGTTGGTGGCGATGGTGACGGCGTAGGGCTTGCCGGCCTGGGCCACGATGGCCGCTTCTTTTTCATGGTATTTGGCGTTGAGCACCTGGTGCTTGATGCCCTCTCTTTTCAAAAGACGGCTCAGCTCTTCGGATTTTTCGATGGAAATGGTGCCCACCAGCACAGGCTGGCCTTTTTCATGGCACTCCACGATTTTCCGGATGACGGCGCGGAACTTGCCCTGCTCGGTTTTATAGACGGCGTCGGGCAGGTCTTTCCGGGCCAGCGGACGGTTGGTGGGGATCTCGATGACATCCAGCTTGTAGATCTCCCGGAATTCGTCCTCTTCGGTGAGGGCGGTGCCCGTCATGCCGGAGAGCTTTTCGTACAGGCGGAAGAAGTTCTGGAAGGTGATGGTGGCCAGGGTCTTGCTTTCCCGCAGCACCGTCACCCCTTCTTTGGCTTCGATGGCCTGATGCAGGCCCTCGTTATACCGGCGGCCGAACATGAG